>JANYGO010000390.1 GCA_025362325.1 Cyanobacteriota bacterium
TAAGTTTTCGCCCACTACTACCAAGATGGTTGACGTTTTACTAGCTACTGCGCTTGATTTAGTTAATATTAAGCACTTTAAAAACTGGTTTACAAACTGCTGCTACTGTACTGCATAAACCTGGAATCCGCTGTATCTCTAAAATCGCTCGCCCAGCAATCTTTGTCGCACCCCCTCAGCGATTTTCTGGCCCAGATACTCAGGAATTAAACTTTCATTGGGCCCTAACAAGTAGAGAATCAGGCGAGTTCGCCCCCGCCAAACCAGCAAATTAGCATTTACCACCAACAAATCCTCTTGCCAGATGGCATACATAACTTTGTAAAAAAGTCCAGGTTGGTTATCTGCTTCTATCAGCAGAGCTGGCAAGTGGAAAACCGGATCGACATAAAATTCAGTAGCCACATCCTCCAAACCCGCGTCTAAATTAAATTCCACCGCCAACATCTCTTCAACCTCAAAATGCCCCGCCAAGGCCTCTCGAACCGCCCTACAGACGTTTTCTGCTGTTTTATCTGCCAGTACCTTGCCGCCGCGAGATACTACCAATTTGATAAATACCAGCATCGGCGGGTAAATTTGACCGTACAGACTCAGACTGTGAATCGTCAGCCCGTAGGCCGCCAGCACTCCAAAAATATCGCTCAGTAGAAAAGACTGGTTCCGGTAAGCAAAATGCAGGGCACTTTTATTACCTTCGGCTCTGATTTCGATGACTGCTTGCCGAGTTTTGTAAAGTTGGTAAGCTAATTTGAGGTTTTGCAGTTGGATTTCGCTGCTGACAAATTGCTCATAAAACTGTGGAAACGCTCGATTAAAGCGCTTGAGAAGTTCTAGTGTAGATGGTTTTAAACCCGAAGCCATAATTGAGGGGAAGGTGCGGGAGATATACTGGATTTAGTGCTTCGTAAAACTTACTCAAACTTAGCCAAAGCTAACTGATGTTCACTTCCTACGCTGTTGGGCAGTCGGCTATCCCAAGATCCGTAGGCTATCCCCCTCAAGCCGAAGGTTCCCAGTTTAAAATATTAATACTGGCATTCAGATCGCGATCGATCGACATACCGCAGGATGGACAGTACAGTCACCGCCCTTGCCATTCCAGTGGTATTTCCCACCAAGCGTATAAGTTCCGGCGCGATCGACGGCACTCAAAAGCAGCAATTCCCAAAATGCCTCTGTCCTGGTTCGGCAACAAATTTTAGCTTCAGAACGGGTTGTCCGGGCATTGGCTAGCAGAACACTTCTACCAAACTTGACGAGAATCAAAAAAGTGCAGACTCAATGTTGGACGACAAATCGCTGTTTTCAGCGTAAGATGAGTGTACCGTAAACTGTTCATCAAGAGGCTACCGGCAATTTATCCCACCCCCATCGGAGTGGATTTGTCTGTCGGGTTCTCTTTCTAGTCGTCCAACTTCTACTACCTTAACCGCGCCTGCATGGGTTTTTGGAAAAACTTATTTAGTAGTCCTGAGTCTGCCTCTGTACCCCAAACAGCGGACTTTGAGGAAGATGTGGTTGTTGGGTTAGGCGATCCGCTTTCCCCAACGTTTCGCAAACCCGCCTCCCTCGGCAACGCTCGCATCTTTTTCAGTTGCGATCGCGACATTGACCTCTACGAACTCGAAGAACTCTGTAATGCAGTGGGTTGGTCCCGCCGTCCCCTGCGTAAAGTCAAAAAAGCTATTGTGCACAGCTTCCTAGTCGTCTCTATGTGGGAGATGCGGGGCAGCCAGCGACGGCTGGTGGGTTTCGCCAGAGCGACTTCAGACCATGCTTTTAATGCCACGCTTTGGGATGTGGTAGTTCATCCTGACTACCAGGGTAAAGGCATGGGCAAGGCGTTGATGAAATACATCATTAAAAAACTCCGCAGTGAAGACATCAGCAACATTACCTTATTTGCTGACCCTCAGGTGGTGGATTTTTACCGAAATTTGGGCTTTATGTCCGATCCGGAGGGGATTAAAGGTATGTTTTGGTATCCAGATTAGCAAGGGAGGTGCAGGTGGGCGTTGATTTGTTGAGCTTAACTAAAGGGCAAATATTTGACTCAACCTACCTAAATTTGGTCGAGAAAGATCGGTTCTTCTAGACGACTTTAGGTGTAGGTGCCAAACTTAACTGTATAACCTTGAGCGATGACTGGGGCTGCCTACGGATCTAGGGATAGCCGACTACCCAACAGCGTAGTCGATCGACTTCAAGTGGCTTTAGGTAACTAAAGTTAAGCAGGATGAGGTTTTACATAGCAGGAAATGCCATATTAACGCTGCCAACACCTCACAAGCCTGTGCGCTGCGGTCAGTTACACTCTTGATGTATCCCCGCAGCGCGGGCGGGATCGAGCTGCAATTACTGTCAAATCCTACAACCTGAAGACAACTTCGGCGTAGCACCGAAAACTCAAATAAAAAAAAGCTTGACAAGTCGGCGGTTTTGTGTGTTAATTGTTAACAGACAGCTAAAAGTCTTACCGGGATGTAGCGCAGTTTGGTAGCGCGCCTGCTTTGGGAGCAGGATGTCGCAGGTTCAAATCCTGTCATCCCGATCGCACAATGTTAAATAATAGATTGAAGCAGAAACTGTCTCTGATGTTTACACTTGGTCAAAGTGAAAACAGATGGAGGCAGTTTCTGCCGATCGTGTCAAGGCGCCAGTCTTTGCGTTAATGTGTTTCAGGATCGCGGATGGTGGAAAAAACATGAAATCATTAGTTCGTTTCGGCGCAATATTAGGAATTGTCGGCTGCACTTTGCTGGGCCCTTCGCCAGTTAGCAAGATGTCTGCACTGGCACTGCCGGAGCCGCAAATTTTGGAAAAATTGCGATCGGTGCCAGTATTTACGATTACAAACGCTCAGGGTGCGTTCCTGATCGATTCTGTTCCCAAGCCGGGTCAGGGTCAAACTGGCAATGCTTCTGTGGCAAGAATTTTCATCAGCCAGAAAGATGCTCAGGCTTTTCTCGATCAACTGAAAACGAGAAATCCTCAGTTGGCCGCATCGGCGCGGGTGATGCTCGTGTCGTTGGAGGAAATTTATCAGATCGCTCAAGCCAATAAAGGCAAGCCGGATCAACTGCTGTTTGCTTTTATTCCGGCTCCGCAGCAGGTGCAGTCGGCTAAAACTGTACTTCAGCAGACTGGGCAACAAGTTAACGAGTTAAACGGTGTACCTCTGTTTTTGGCGAGAGGTGGCCCGGAAAATGGTTATTTGACGATTCAGCGGGGCCAGCAAGAGGAGCTTCCCTTGTTTTTTAACAAGGAAGATTTGCAGGAAATGGTCGAGCGTTTTAAGCAGCAGCAGCCGAACGTGACTTCCACCATTAAAATTGAGGTGGTGAACTTGGAGAGGATTTTGGAAGCTTTGCGCACAGAGAACGACCCGTCTTTGAGTCAAATGATTTTGGTTCCGTCGCGGGAGTCGCTGGAATTTGTCCGATCGCTCCAACCAGCCGGTGCCGGCCAAAATCCACAGGCGGCTCCGGCTCGGCCTGCTCCCGGAGCTCCGGCGGCTCCAGCTCGACCGGCTCCAGCTCCAGCTCCAGCTCGGCCTGCTCGCTAATAGTCATTAGTCATTGGTCATTAGTCATTGGTCAATGCCCGATGCCCAATGACCAATGACCAATGACTAATGACCAATTCCCAAAAAGTCCTATGTTTGTTTCTGGTTTAGAGCTTTGGCAGTGGATGAATCAAGCTAAGGCTCTGGCGATCGCCTCCGACATTCCCCAAGTAGAACTCGACTGGCTGCTGCAAGAGCTGGCAGGTTTGGATAAATTGGCTCTGCGCTTGGAGTCGTTTAAAGATTTGCTCAAAATTGAATTAAAGTTGCCTTTATCTGAACTCGATCGATTGTGGCAACGGCGCTGGCAGGAACGGGTTCCTGTGCAGTATTTAACGGGAGTTGCACATTGGCGACATTTTTCGCTAAAAGTAACGCCGGCGGTGCTAATTCCTCGTCCTGAAACGGAATTGCTGATCGATTTGGCTATGGATGCTGTTAAAAACTATTCAGTTAATCCAACATCGCATTGGGTGGATTTGGGAACGGGCAGCGGGGCGATCGCGATCGGATTGGCTTCTGAGTTGACAAATACTACCGTTCATGCAGTAGATTGCAGTTGGGAAGCTTTGGCAATGGCTAGACTGAATGCTGAGAATTTGGGTTTTGGCTCGCGAGTTAATTTTTATCAAGGTTTGTGGTGGGAACCCCTAGAATTTCTCAAGAGTAAAGTTAGCGGCATGGTGTCTAACCCGCCTTACATTCCCAGCAGCACGGTGCTGACTCTGCAACCGGAAGTTTTGAAGCACGAACCTCACCTAGCCTTAGACGGCGGTTTTGATGGCTTAGATTGCATCCGGCATTTGGTAGAAACGGCTCCAGATTATTTAGAATCTGGGGGAGTTTGGTTGGTTGAGATGATGGCGGGACAAGCTGAGGCGGTGGCTGAGATGCTGCAAAGTCAGGGGAGTTACGGTGAAGTTCAGATATTTTCGGATTTAGCCGGAATCGATCGCTTTGCGTTAGCCTATCGGCGGTAGGAGCAAGCCCAGGAAAGACAGAATTGCTAGACTCTGCTTGCTGGATTTTGAGATATAGTTGACGTAAAAACTGCGATCGCGCTCAGTCAGAGGTATCACGGTGAGGCTGCAATACCAGTTTACTTTCAAAGAATATTTAGAAGCGAGTAGAATTTCCACGAAATTAGTGTCTTTATCGAAATTTGAGTTGTGGACTCGGGCTGTAGTTATTGCGGCGGGAGGAATTGCCTATATTGTCGCAGGTTTAAATCCCCTCTGGGGTTATTTCATTATCGGTTTTAGCATCTGCTATATCCCTCTGGTGAAGTTCGTAGAGCGGCGCAATATCAGGTCGCGCGATCGGAGTTTATTGTGGTCTGTAATTTTCTTACAGATGAGATTTTGGTTCAAATCGGGAATTGCAGCGCCCTCTTTTATCCCTTGGTTTTTAATGTGGACAATTGGCCAACTGCTTTATTGGATATTTGAATTTTTTGGCATCTTTCACCTCCGTAGTTGGAGACAGAAAACTAATATTTGGCACGAACTGGTTACTCTCCAAGTGACTGAATCTGGATTGGAGTTGGAAACTACCAATGTTAGTCTCAATCTTAAGTGGAAATTTTATTCGCATTTTTCAGAAACCGAAAATTTGTTCATTATCTATTTTTCCGATTTCCAGCATTTTTTTCCAAAACGCGCATTTAAACCAGAACAGCATCAAGCGTTTAGAGAATTTCTATGCAGCAATATTGTTCCAGCTCTTAATAGTTAGATAGAAAGTAATGAAGTTAGATTTTCAACTTAATTCTAGCGATCGCCAAGAAGTTACTAGGGTGGATTTAAAAAAATACTCAGATTCGGAAGAATCTCAACAGCGATGCCTTCATAAGTGGGTATTTCTAACAGGGTTATTTTTTCTTGTCCTGGGAATAGTTTGTCAAGAGAATGGCTTTTTAGTGGTGGGCGTTTCTTTGGTAGTCATGCCTGTTTTGTGTAAAATTTTTGTAAAAAAAAGCACAACAGACATAGATATAGAATATATAGAATATATAGAGAAGCCCGTAACAGGCGTACATATAAAGGCGCCCATTCTCAAAAATCCGACGAACTGGGGAGAAACTATGACTGTGGAAGTGATAGAAGAACGGCTGATAGTTAATACTCCTAATTGGCAAGTAACTTTTCAATGGGCAGCTTTTACATTCTTTATCGAAACTAAAGATTCATTAGTGATTTATCTGATGCCGTCTCTCTATCCTGTGTCACAATTGCAGTATGTTCTAGTTCCCAAACGTGCCTTCAATGGTGAAGAGCAATTGTGGGATTTCATAAATTTGTTGGAAAAAAATATCGAAAAAGGCGACTACAATTATTAAAAGTCAAGAAAATACCGACACCATTCTAAAATCTAAAATCGGATGACTCAAGTTTCGATCGCCTCCTTGATTCAAGGGGCAATTTCAGGAGATTATATCGTCAGCTTTCCCACTGATACTGTACCCGCTTTGGCTGCGCGGCCCGATCGCGCGGAGTTGATTTTTGCAGCTAAACAGCGCCGTCAAGACAAACCGCTGATTTTAATGGCAGCCTCGGCGGAGGCTTTGTGGCCTTACGTGCAGGGGAGTCCCGCAGAGTTGAATTTGTGGCAGCAAGTGGCCGCATCCTATTGGCCGGGGGCGCTAACTTTGGTGCTGCCGGCTTCGCCGCTGGTGCCGCCCGCCATGAATGTGATCGATCGCACTACAATCGGGATACGAGTGCCTAATTTTCCCCTGGCTCTCAAGATTCTAGAGCAGACAGGCCCTTTGGCGACTACGAGTGCTAATTTATCCGGCCAAGCGCCTCTGGAGTCGGTGGCAGAAATTGAGGCCCAGTTTCCCGAAGTCCTGACATTAGTTGCTGCTGAATTAGCAACAGCGCCAACAGCGCCAACAGCTTCGAGTTTGCCTTCGACTGTGGCTAAATGGGCCTGTGGCAATTGGGAAATATTGCGACAAGGCGCGATCAAGCTAGAATGCTAAAAGCTAAACTCCTAGGCAAAGTAATATGGCGCCGATCGGCTGGAGCGAATTTATATATTTAGGTATGGGACTGGGACTGGGTTTGGGAGGCAGTTTGATTTGGCGCGGGCGGCAAAAAAGCTCGCAACAGCCAGAACCTGCGCCCAAAGTGCCACCAACTCCTCAAGAAATTAACTTAGAGAAGTTTGATGCCCTCGGAGAGCAACTGAAGCAAACTCAATTGGCTTATCAGATGGCATCGGAGATGAGTCTATTTAAGGCGGGTTTTTTGGCTCGAACTTCTCACGAGTTGCGATCGCCCCTGAGCACTATGATTGGTACGCTGCAATTAATTCTCTCGGATTTGTGCGACGATCCTGCTGAGGAACGAGAGTTTGTCGAACAAGCTCACGTCGCGGCACTCAAGCTGGTGAAATTGATAGATGAAATTATCTCTGTTGCTAAAACTGAACACGGCAGTGACAGGATGGATATTGAGCCGATTCAGTTAGCTAAGGTTTTTGATGAAGTTGATGACTTAACTTATTTGCAAGCTGCTAATCGCAGCATTCGTTTGGAGATATTGCCGCCAGATCCGGGGATTTATGTATTGGCAGATTTGCCGAGGTTTAGGCAAGTTTTAGTCAATTTGGTAGATACTGCTATTGCTCAGATGGAGGAGGGCAGTATTTCTGTTTCTGCGCATTCTTCGCCGGAATCTGGATATGTTCACATTTGGGTGGACGATCAGCGTTCGGTTAGTGCCTGGAGCGAGTCTTGGGATTTGCTGAAGCACGATTTGGAGTGCGATCCTACTAAGAGCAGCGATAATTCTAAGGTGTCTTCTGGCATGAGGTTACTGATGAATCAGACTCTTTTAAGTTTGATGAATGGCAAGTTGGAGGTTCTGGCCGTGCCTTCTGAGTTGGAAGAGTCCAATTTTAACCGCACTCAGTGTTCTATTCCTTTGGCAAGTGTGTGAACAAGGAAGAAGGAAGAAGAAAGAAGGAAGAAGGAAGAAGGTAACGGATTGTGTAATGGATTTAACGGAGGAAGGGAGGAGGGAAATTATTTGTAAATAGTAGGGTGCGCATTGCGCACCCTATGTATGATAGATTTTGGTGCAGGTTTTGTGCTTGTTTAACAATTAGCAGTTAGCAATTCGCCTTTGCTAATTTCTAATTCTACATTCTCTTCTAAGAGCTGATTTTCAAGTACCATTGTAGTGCTGGCGTTGTGCTGAAAACCGATGCGCTCGTAGAAGCTTTGCTTGTAAGTTGTCATCAGGTAAACTCGCTCTACTCGGCACATTCGAGGGTGGCTCAAGACGGTTTGCACTAATTTGCGGCCGAGTCCTGCACCTTGATAATCTGGGTGAATGGCGACATCCCAGATGGTGGCTCGATAGATGCCGTCTGATGTTGCCCTGGCAAATCCGATCGCCCGTGAGCCATCCCAAACTGTCACAACTGGTTCGCTGTTGGCGATCGCGATTTCCCAATCTTCTATTTTGCGTGCCCTCGCCCAAAAGGCGGCGGCTTTAAATAGTTCTTGGATTTGTACGATGTCTGCGCGATCGCGCTCTATACAAAATTGAATGTGACTGGAATCCCTAGTCGTTGATTTCATGCTCAATGCGCCTTTAAGTTGTATCTAAACTGTGTTACTTTTACCAGAAAGAATTGGTTTAAAGCCTCTCCCTTAAAGGCGAGAAATTAAAACAAGACTATTCATTACTCTAATCCTCGGACTTCCAGGTAGAGGTCGCCCTCATCCCTTCGACTGCGCTCAGGGCAAGCTGTCAACTGTCGAGCGGTCAACTGTCAACTGTCAATGTCTTACAGGATTGAAAGTTGATTTTGCTTGGGAACGATCAATATTGAATTCCCGATTTACAAAACTATTTTTAGTTACACATATTTTGTAACTAATTTCGGTAATTATTAATACTTTTTTGTATAAAGTTGGTGAAAAAGTCTTTGACTCAAAATTCGCCAGATTAGACGGCGGTTGAAACCGCTTCTAGACAAGCGAAGTCCGCCTCCGCAGACTGAAGAAGATCGCGTAATTTTTACCTCCTTGTCTTCAACCGGCGTCCGGCGGGTTTTGTTTGTATAGACGCGGTTTCAACCGCTCGGTATTCCGATCCCAAACGTATTGGGATATAACGAATAGCTCAGTTTTTCAGCCAGCGGGCGGCGTCTTTGGCGTGATAAGTCAAAATCAAATCGGTACCAGCACGCTTGAATCCTGTCAAGGTTTCCATCACCACTCTTTCTTCATCAATCCAACCGTTGAGGGCGGCGGCTTTCACCATCGCATATTCTCCAGAAACGTTGTAAGCCGCAACTGGCAAGTTAGTTGCTTCCTTGACGCGCCAGATGATATCCATGTAAGCTAAAGCGGGTTTAACCATCAGCATATCCGCACCTTCAGCAATGTCGAGAGCAATTTCTTTGAGAGCTTCGCGGCCGTTTCCTGGGTCCATTTGATAGGTGCGCCGATCGCCAAATTGAGGAGCAGAATCCGCCGCATCCCGGAACGGGCCATAATAAGCTGAAGCATATTTTGCCGCGTAGGACATGATGGGAATATCTTCAAATCCAGCACTATCCAATCCTTCGCGAATTGCTCCCACAAAACCATCCATCATTCCCGAAGGTGCAATAATATCTGCACCAGCTCTAGCTTGAGCAACGGCGGTTTTCTTCAGCAATTCTAGGGTCGGATCGTTCAAAACGCGACCGCTTAAATCTCCCACTTCCAAATAGCCGCAGTGACCGTGACTGGTATATTCGCACAGACAAGTATCGACCATGACGATCAAATCCGGTACGGCTGCTTTAACTGCTGCCGTTGCTTGTTGGACGATGCCGCAATCGTGCCAAGCACCTGTGGCGTCTGTATCTTTGTCAGCGGGAATGCCGAATAAAATAATCGCGGGAATGCCGAGGTCGTAAACTTCTTTTGCTTCTTCTACGATTTTGTCTACCGATAGCTGGTAAACTCCGGGCATCGATTTAACTTCTTTGGCAAAAGCTTCTCCCGGTACGGCAAATAGGGGGTAAATTAAATCGCTGGTTGTCAAGATGTTTTCGCGTACCATCCGGCGGAGTTGGGGATGGTTGCGGAGGCGGCGGGGGCGGTGAGTTGGAAACATAATGTTTTTTTACGGTAGATTAAAGTCCCGATTTCTGGGACTCGCGGCGTTTGTTTAAAAGTCTAAAGCTTATTGTTGGTCGATCGCCATCAAACTACGTAAAGTTCTGTAAAACCGGCGATGTCGATTGTTGGCAGCATCGGAATGCAAGTCCTTTTGAGTTCTCCTTCCCAGGCTGATATCTAGGGGTGCGTCCGAGGTTGGTACGGAGATCTCGCTAACTGCACACCCATAACCGGGCTGCCCATCAGCGAAGATAGACTGTAAATAATCAGAAATTTGGGTCTAAAACCCCGTCCTAAGCTTGACAGCTTTTAAAGTGCTATAATTGTCATTGTCAAGGTTAGACTCCTTCGCCATCGTGAAACGGTTGAAAGACACACTTTTCGGCGTAAAATATTGGGCAAGAGCGGCGAAAACTCTTAAAACAGCTAGGGATAAAAAAATAACATCCCACCATCAGAGAACCAATAATTTTGACGAAAATGTAGGGCGGGGCCCGCCCAAACAGTAGGTTCGTATCCTACTACGCTTGGGGAGATAGACTCTCTGATATTCACTAAGTTAGGCTCGTTAATTCGTGCAGTAGCACGGTTAATTAGTTTAAGTATTGCCACTATGGATAGTGGGTTTTAAAGTCGTTCGTAGAGCCAAGAATCAGGAGTGCGTTCGCGCGCCCGGAGTGTCAAAAATGTATCGAATAGTAACGGTGTTATGTACAAGCAACTAATGTCAAAGATCAAACCGCTTTTGAAATCACTATTGGCGATCAGTCTGGTACTGACGCTAGCCCTGAGTAACGCTGACGGAGCTCTGGCGGCCCGCAGCGGAGGACGCATCGGAGGCGGCTCTTTTAGAGCTCCAGCGCCCAGTTACTCGTCTCCTAGTCGCACCTACGCACCGTCGGGAGGCGGTTATTATCCGGGCGGCTATGGTGGTGGATTTGGTGGCGGCTTCGGTTTCCCGTTCTTGCTGCCGTTTTTCGGCTTTGGTGGCGGCTTTGGCGGGCTGTTCTCGATTTTGATTTTTATTTCGATCGCGAATTTCCTGGTGCAAAGCTTCCGCCGCGCCGGTGGCGGGACTGACGAACTCGGCAACAGCACGGCTACTACCGCGGTATCTGTCGCCCGCTTGCAAGTTGGTTTGCTAGCAGAGGCCCGCGGTTTGCAAGCCGAGCTCGACTCCTTAGCGCGCAAAGCGGATACGGAGACAGCGGCCGGCCGCGCTCAAGTGCTGCAAGAATCTACTCTGGCGATGCTGCGGCATCCTGAATATTGGGTTTACGCAGGCGCTGACTCTGTGCAAACTCGCTTGGAAGCAGCCGAAGCTAAATTTAACCAGTTTTCTTTGGCAGAACGCAGTAAATTTACTGAAGAAACGCTCTCGAATTATAACAACCAGCTCCGGCAAGCAGAGAGCAGCAAAAACCTGCCAGGTTTGCAGGAAAACGGCGCCCTAGTTCCTTCTGATTTGAATTCAGATCCTGGGGAGTTTATTGTGGTGACGGTGATTGTGGGTACTCAAGGCAAGTTGCAATTGCCAGCAGTTAAAAACTCTGATGATTTGCGCCAAGCTTTGCGCCTGATTGGCGGAGTGTCGAGCGAGCAGTTGTTGGCGGTTGAGGTGCTGTGGACTCCTCAAGCTAACGGCGATACTCTGAGTGCTGATGATATGTTGGCTGGCTATCCTGATTTGCGATCGATTTAGCGATCGAGACGGGGCGCGGAGCGTTGTCTCCCGCGCCCCAGCCCGCGCGCGCACCGGATTGGTTTTGAGACGGGAAGTTTGCAGGATTTTGTGGAATGCCGATCGAGTTACAAAAGATTGTTTAACAGATGCTAGTATTGATAAATTATTATTCAGTCTGATTCCTCTGCTACTTGCAATGTCTGCCATAGAAGCATTTTGCCCAGAAGTTAGGCCGAATAAAAAAACTGTATTGAGCGAGGAGTAACTGCTTCGGAAGAAGTTGCAACCGCGCGCCATCTAAATTTAATATAAAGAAGCGATCGGGATCTCAACTTATGGCCGACAGCAGCAGAAAAAAAGCACTTTTTATTTTGAGCCAGTTAAATAACGATGATATCGACTGGATTGTCCAAAAAGGCAAAAAGGAAGTTCTCGCTCCAGGCGCGATTTTGATCAAGGAAGGGAAACAGATTGATGCACTATACATTGTTTTAAACGGGAGTTTGAGCGTTTTGCTCGACGATGAGGAGAGTAAAGAACTCGCTAAAATAGCCAGTGGAGAACTTGTGGGAGAAGTTTCTTTTATTGACGCTCGCCCTCCTTTGGCAACGGTGAAGGCGATCGAAGAAACTCACTTGCTGGCAATTCCCAGGCGGCAGTTGATCATAAAACTTCAACACGATATGGGCTTTGCTTCCCGGTTTTATTATGGAATTTCGCTGTGTCTGGCCGACAGGATGCGCGGTACGATCAGACATATAGAATACGGCCGCAATATTGAATTGGATAAACCAGAATTAGATCGCGAGGATATTAATCCCAACGTCCTGGAAAATTTGGCGCTTGCTCAGGCTAAGTTTAATTGGCTGAGGGAAAATGTTAGGGCTTGATTAATTGTAATCCGAAAGGAAAATAGGGGCGGGTTTTAGCGGAAAGCTCGATCGACAATTTCCGGCTCTATAAAAACCCCCCCTTGGCTTTGCAGTTCCAACCTCGCGCGCTGAGGCGCAACTACCAACCAGACAACCTAGATAATTCCCGGGCCTTTGCCGCGGGTGTCTGCATCCACTGTCAGTTTTCCTTCTTCGCCTTTTTTATCTTTGATTTCTGCGAGAATGCGAGCGCGTTCTGCTGCTTCGGCTTCTTCTTTTTCTCTCAAGTCGCCCGGTTCGTTGATGTACATTTCCGGTTCGATCGCGTAATTGTTAACCAGACCTTCTTTGTCTACGGTATAACCATCTGTAGTGTGAATGCTTTCGTCATCAGTTTGGTCGTCTGTTTTGGCGCTTTGCTGCCTTCCTTCAGTGGTTGTGTGCATGAAGTTAGAGCCTTCGCGTTCTTGCCGCGCTGCTGTCTCAGCAGGAGTAATGCCCCTGTCGTAGTGGGGGGCTTCCATATTAGCTTCGATTTGTTCGTCAGCCGGTGTTGATTTGCTAACTTCTTCTTTGGGGGGTATTGGTTGGCGATTAGTCATGATTTATTCCTGGGTTATCTTTTCAAAAAGGTCTTTGCGTTATGTTTAAATATTAGGCCAAAGCTAACTCATTCACAAACTATCTTTGGTTATAGTTTCCGAGAAATTGCTGTGATGTAAAATACATTTATTGAGTCTTCCTCAAGACTGAGAGAATTCTGTTTTGAGTAAAAATTTCACACGGCGCGAGGATTTGACATCTATCTAAAGGTAGGGAATTGGAAATTGGAAATTGGAAATTGGAAATTGGTAATCGGGAATTGGAAATTGGGAATTGGTAATCGGGAATTGGAAATTGGAAATTGGGAAAATGACTAATGACTAATGACTACTGACTACTGACTACTGACTAATGAGTAATGACTTATTTTACGATTCTTTAAAGAAGCGGATGATTTCGCGGACGTGGTTGAGAAATTGTCCGTC
>JANYGO010000009.1 GCA_025362325.1 Cyanobacteriota bacterium
AAAGTTACTGCTTGAAAACCGATGATAATTGCGATCGCCCCATAAAGCAGCGTGTGCACGTCAAAGCTAATACTGCCAATCTTTTGAGTACCAGGTAACAGCCAGATGCCGACCATTAAACCCCAAATTATCAGCGCCACACCCGGATACAAAAACAGCCAGCGAGGACTGTAAAGCAGCAAAAATCGCAGGTGCCGCCAGCCATCTCGCCAAGTTCGCAAATGTGGCGGGCGGCTGCGCCCGTCGGGAAAAAGTACCGTTGGGACTTCACTTATCCGCAACTTGTACAGAGAAGCCTTCACCACCATTTCGCTAGCAAATTCCATCCCTGTTGTTTGCAAGTCTAGTTGCAAAATTGAGTCTCTCTTAAAACCCCTGAGCCCGCAGTGAAAATCGCCGGCGGGACTTGCAAAGAATAGCCGCCCAACCCATGTCAGCACCGGATTTCCCAAATATTTGTGCAGCGGCGGCATTGCACCCGGTTTGATGCCCCCTTGAAAGCGGTTTCCCATCACTAAATCGCAGCCTCCCCGCAATTTTTCGACAAAAGCGCCGAGGTTGGAAAAATCGTAGCTGTCGTCAGCGTCGCCCATGATAATATAAACTCCGCGGGCTGCTAGGATGCCCCCCATCAGCGCGCTGCCGTAGCCTTTCGCTACCATCGGCACTACTCTGGCTCCCATTCTGGCGGCGATATCTTGAGAACCGTCAGTGCTGCCGTTGTCTGCTATGATAACTTCGCCGACAATATCAAGTTCGCGCAGCGACCTCTGGGCTTTCTCGATGCAAATTTCTAAAGTTTCTGCCTCATTCAGGCAAGGCATAAGTATCGATAGTTCGAGAGTGTTTTCCCCGCTTGCTTTGGTCTGTTCTGCCATTTTTTTTTCCACTCTCGATCGCGATCGACAATCCTTGATTTTCCACTATTTTTGCTAAAAATATTGAAATCAAACAAAACTAAATCAAACTTAATTTCAAATGTTAAGGGTAGTTTTTGTGTCGGCAATTATGGTGCTGTAGTATAAGTTGGTGAACTAATGAATAGAAGCGTTTTTCTGGTCTTGCTTGCTGCTATTTTGTGCGGCGTCGCAGGTCAATTCAGTCTCAAGGCAGGAGCTAAAATATTAGGGCCGATTGGCGCTGATAATTTAGTGGAAAAAGTCGCAGCCATGGCAACTCAGCCGTTGATTGTAGGCGGTCTTTCTTTGTATGCAGTTTCTTCGATCGGCTTTATCGTCGTTCTGTCACGGGCAAACCTTAGCATAGTCTCGCCTTTACTGTCAATTAGTTACTTGTTTACTGTTTTAGGCGGCAAACTTATATTTCACGAGCCTTTGCCGCCGCTGCGGTTGGTAGGCGTCGCCCTGATTATGACGGGAGTAATTTTTGTACTCAGAGGTCAAGCTGGGGGAGTGACTGGAGGCAACTAATACCATTTGAGATTTTAGAGATTTGGAAGGGTGTATCTGAGTCTTGTTTTATGAAATAATACTGCTATATCTCTGTTGAGTCTATGAATCAAATTCAATTATTGAGCGATCGCACTGCTGTTCTTGCTACCATGCACCAAAAAGAACGGGTGATGGCTCCGATTTTAGAACTAGAATTAGGAGTCAAAATTAGCGTACCTGCCGAGCTTGATACTGACGCTTTCGGCACGTTTACCAGAGAAGTTAAACGCTTGGGAACTCAAATAGAAGCGGCTCGCCAGAAAGCCGAAAAAGCTCTAGAGATTGCGGGCGAAACTCTGGCTTTTGCCAGCGAAGGCAGTTTCGGCCCTCACCCAATGATGCCGTATCTGCCAGCTAATAGAGAAATTGTGATTTTATTAGATCGAGTTAACAATCTCGAAATTATCGGCGAATCTTTGTCCGTGGAAACTAATTACAGTCACCAGTTAGTTTCTAGTATCGAAGAAGCAGATGATTTTGCTAAAAAAGCTGGATTTCCCGAACATGGACTGGTGGTTATAGTTGGCGATGCTGCACTCGGTAACGGTGATATTATCAAGGGCATTGCGACAGAAAAACAACTTTTTGAGGCTGTATCAGCAGGCTTGAAAAAATCTTCAACTGGCAAAGTTCACGTCGAAACAGATATGCGGGCGATGTACAATCCCACTCGGATGAAAAATATTGAAAACGCAACTCTGGATTTAGTTAAAAAATTCAAGCAATTCTGCCCGGAGTGCGGTTGGCCGGGATTCGATATTGCCCAGAGGAAAATCGGGTTGCCCTGCGGACTTTGCTGTTTTCCGACTCAGTTGGTGCGATCGACAATTTATCAATGCAAAAACTGCGGTTATACTAAAGAAGAACTGTTTCCCGACGGTCGAGAGACTGCCGATCCAGCTCAGTGTCAGTATTGCAACCCTTAAAATTAAGTTACTAATGATAGCCGTAGAAACCGAACGCAACTGGAAACCCGTTATTAAAGAATTTGAAACCGTAGTCGGCAAAAACGGGGTAGTGCAGCGCCGCGAAGAATTGATTGTCTACGAGTGCGACGGACTCGCTAGCTACCGCCAGCGCCCCGCCCTGGTGGTATTGCCGCGAACTACCGAGGAAGTGGCAAATGTAGTCAAAATATGCGATCGCAACTCAATTCCCTGGGTAGCTAGAGGTGCCGGCACCGGGCTTTCCGGCGGCGCTTTACCCGTAGAAAACTGCGTGCTGATTGTCACAGCCCTGATGCGAAAAATCCTGAAAGTAGACTTAGAAAACCAGCAAGTAGTCGTACAACCGGGAGTAATTAATAACTGGGTAACGCAAGCAGTTAGCGGCGCAGGTTTCTACTACGCACCCGATCCTTCCAGTCAAATTGTTTGCTCGATTGGCGGCAACGTTGCCGAAAATTCTGGCGGCGTGCACTGCCTCAAATACGGAGTTACAACCAATCACGTTTTAGGATTAAAATTGGTACTTCCCGACGGTTCCATTGTCGATGTCGGCGGCGAAATTCCCGAAATGCCCGGTTACGATTTAACTGGTGTATTTGTCGGTTCCGAAGGCACTTTAGGCATCGCCACAGAAGTTACTCTGCGAATTCTCAAAGCGCCGGAATCGATTTGTGTTCTCCTAGCAGATTTTCCCAGTATCGAAGCAGCGGGCGAGTCGGTTTCTGATATTATCAGCGCCGGCATTATTCCCGGCGGCATGGAAATCATGGACAACATCAGCATCAATGCTGTAGAAGATGTCGTAGCAACTGGTTGTTATCCGCGTGATGCGGCGGCAATTCTACTCATAGAAATCGACGGTTTAGAAGTAGAAGTTGGGACAAATAAGCAGCGGATTTCTGAAATTTGCAAGCAGAATGGAGCGCGGAATATCACGACTGCCCATGACCCCGAAACGCGGATGAAAATTTGGAAAGGGCGGAAAGCTGCTTTTGCGGCGGCGGGTCATCTCAGCCCGGATTATTACGTGCAAGATGGCGTAATTCCGCGCACGCAAATGGCTTATGTTTTGAAGGAAATTGAGGGTTTGAGCGAGAAATACGGTTATCGGATTGCGAATGTATTTCACGCGGGAGATGGGAATTTGCACCCGCTGATTTTGTACGATAACTCGGTAAAAGGTGCGTTGGAAAAGGTGGAAGAATTGGGGGGAGAAATTCTCAGGCTGTGCGTGAAAGTCGGCGGCAGTCTTTCGGGGGAACACGGCATCGGTGCTGATAAGAAGTGTTTTATGCCGGATATGTTTTCGGAGGTAGATTTGGAGACAATGCAGTGGGTGCGTCAGGTGTTTAATCCGAAAGGTTTGGCGAATCCTGGGAAGCTGTTTCCGACGCCGAAGACTTGCGGGGAAGCGGCGAGGGCTAAGGTTGAAACTATGAAGAAGTTGGAGGGTGCGGAGGTTTTTTAATTCCCCAGATAAGACGGCAGTTTCAACCGCGTCTATACAAACGATGTCCGCCGGACGCCGACTGAAGAGGGTAACATAATTGTCATCTGCTACTCTTCTCTTCAACCCTTGGCAATGCGGGTTTTGCCTGTGTAGGCGCGGTTTCAACCGCCGTCTGCATCTAATGTGCTTATCTAATGCGCGATCGGAATTTTGATAGTAAATTCCGTGCCCTTGCCCAATTCGGAAGTACAATATAATTCGCCTTTGTGTTTTTCTACAATAATTTGATAGCTAATTGACAAACCCATGCCCGTGCCTTTGCCAATGGGTTTAGTAGTAAAAAATGTATCGAATATCTGCTGTTTGACTTGCTCAGTTATTCCCGGGCCGTTGTCGGCAATTTTAATTTCTACAAAATCGCCGACCACTTCCGTGCCAATCCTAATTTGGCTGAGATTTTCTGGCATTTCTTGACAAGTTCGCCTACTGTTCGCATCATCTAAAGCATCCATCGCATTGCTGAGAATATTCATAAAAACTTGATTGATTGGCCCCGCAAAACACTCAACAGGCGATAATTCTCCGTATTGTTTTACAATTTGAATTTGCGGCTTTTCTCCGTTCCCTTTCAAACGGTGATTGAGAATTAACAGCGTGCCGTCAATACCTTCGTGGAGGTTAATGGGTTTCATCTGTGAATCGTCGTGCCGTGAAAAGTTCCGCAGCGACTGCACAATCTGGCAAATGCGATCGACACCAACGCTCATTGAAGACAGTATTTTAGGTAAATCTTCAGCTAAAAAATCGAGTTCATTTTCTTCTCTTTCCTGTTGAATTTCCGCGACTGGATCAGGATAATGCTTTTGGTAAAGTTCGAGGTGGTGAAACAAGTCTTGAGTATAATTTGTGAGATGAGCGAGATTGCCGTAAATGAAGCTGACTGGGTTGTTAATTTCGTGAGCTACGCCAGCAAGTAGCAAGCCCAAACTAGACATTTTTTCGCTTTGAACTAATTTGGAATTAGTGGCTTTGAGTTGGTTAAGTGTGGCTGCTAGTTGAGCGGCTTGTTCTCTGCTTTGTGCTTCCGAATTATGCAAGGCTTCTTCGGCTTGTTTGCGCTGAGTGATGTCTCTCTGTACACCAATAAAATGAGTTAATTTGCCCATTCGATCGCGCACGGGAGATATTGAGAAACAATTCCAGAAAGTGGTTCCGTCTTTGCGGTAATTCTTTAATATTACCTTGCATTCGCTCTTTGTTTGCAAGGCTTGGCGAATTATTTCTACTGCCACCGGATCGGTATCGCTTCCCTGCAAAAATTGGCAGTTTTTCCCGATAATTTCCTGCCGCCGATAACCTGTCATGCTTTCAAATGCGGGATTGCAATAAATAATTGGATGTTCTGGGTGAGTGGCGTCAGAAATCGTAACTCCGGTGCTAGTAGCTGCCATAGCCCGATCGTACAACCAAAGCATTTCTTCTGCCCGCTTGCGCTCGGTAATGTCCCGCAGCGTAGCTAAATAAGCCATTTCTCCATCCCATTCCGTTTCCACCACCCGCATTTCTACTACAGCATTTGCTTTTTGCTTGCGAATAGCTTCAACTTCTGTTTGCACGACGCGAGTTCCTGGTGCTTCTGTTTTTCCAACTTGGGGAATAATATCCGTCGCCATCTCAATGTCGCAAGCTGAAACTTCTACTACTAAATTGCCAAAAAATGCTTGCCCTAGAAGTTCCTCTGCGGTGCAGTTAAACAGCGCTTCTGCTGACGGGTTGGCAAAACAAATAAGTCCTAGCTTGTTGACGATTGCGATGCCGTCAGCATTTTTTTCGATCACATTCCGAAACCGAGATTCGCTAGCTTTCAAATCCTGCTGTAGCTGTTCCATTGCTCGCTCCATCTGCTGCATTTCGCACAAACTAAGACTATAAGCTTCTGAAATGTTAGCCTGTGTCGAGTTCTCGGCTGATTTTTTGGGCATTTCTTGGTAGTTTGTTCTATTGGTCATGTTTGTAGCCATGTTTTTCTGGTTCCTGCTAATATTACTGAGCTTATTTTCTGGATCGGCTTCTTGAAAAAACATATTTAAACCTACCAAATTATTTTTTAGATTAAGGTGTTGCGATCGCCCAATTTTCCGAAAAATTTAGGGAGAGAGCAATTTACACCCGATGCTAGCACATTACTTTTAGAATTCATCATAAAACATCATTAAAATTCAAGAGCGATCGCCATACATTTATCTATTAAGTTTTATTAAGTAATTTCAACAACATTGACACTTACGTAGCGACACGAACTGTGCAAGCTGGATATGGCTTCAATCCCCCTCGCACTCACAAAATAACCAGTTCCACGCGCAAGTTCTACATATTTAGAAGCCACTGGTCAGTATAAAATATTATATAAGTTTGACAAAAAATATGGTCAAAAATAAGCGAACTCATCTTTTATTTATTAAAAATAATCATAATTAGCCATTACCAAATCATCTCCCTGCGGGCAGATGTGATATAGAATATAACCTATCTATTTTTGCATCGCAATTTCAAACCAATGGCACGTCTAGCACTTCTGAGCGTATCCAATAAAACCGGGCTAATCGACTTAGCGCGCAGTCTAGTAGAAGAATTTGAATTTGACATAATTAGCAGCGGCGGGACAGCAAGCGCCCTCAAAGAAGCAGGCATCCCCGTCACGAAAGTTGCGGAATATACTGGTTCTCCCGAAATTTTGGGAGGGCGAGTCAAAACACTTCATCCGCGAATCCACGGAGGTATTTTAGCACGCCGCGATGTAGCGCAAGATATCGCAGATTTAACGGAAAATCAAATTCGGGCGATCGATCTAGTGGTAGTCAATTTGTATCCCTTTGAACAGACAATTGCCAAACCGGGTGTAACCCTAGCAGACGCCATCGAGCAGATAGATATCGGCGGGCCGGCGATGCTGAGAGCTTCAGCCAAAAACCACGCTCATTTGACAGTTTTGTGCAATCCAGAACAGTACAATACTTATTTAGCAGAACTGCGGCAAAACGGCGGGGAAGCATCCTTAGAGTTTCGGCAAAAAAGTGCCTTAGAAACATTTCAGCATACAGCAAATTACGATCGCGCGATCGCCAATTATCTCAGCAGCCAATCCGAGGCTGAATCGAAGCTACCAGAACAGTTTAATGTATCGGGAACAGAGCTGCAAACACTTCGTTACGGCGAAAATCCCCACCAAGCCGCCACCTGGTATCAAAGCGGAACTACACCGACAGGCTGGACGACTAGCACTATCCTGCAAGGCAAAGAATTGAGCTACAATAATTTAGTAGATTTAGAAGCAGCAAGGCGGCTGATTGTAGAATTTCCAGAGACTCCCGCCGCCGCTATTCTGAAACATACAAATCCTTGTGGTACAGCCTTGGGTGCGACTATTGCGGAAGCGTATAAAAAAGCTTTTGACACGGATTCAGTCTCAGCTTTCGGCGGAATTGTCGCCCTCAACCGTCCGATTAATGCTGCTACTGCAACGATGTTAACTAAAACATTTTTAGAATGTATTGTCGCGCCGGGATGCGAACCGGAAGCGGAAGAAATTATCAAGAAAAAGGCGAAAGTTCGAGTCTTGATTTTGCCAGATTTGACTCAAGGTCCTGCGCAAACTGTTAAAATTATTGCAGGTGGTTTGCTGGTTCAAGAATCAGACAATGCAGTAGAAGAAACTAGCAATTGGCGCGCAGTTACTGATAAACAGCCGACTGCTGAAGAGTGGGAAGAGTTGCTGTTTGCTTGGAAGGTAGCCAAACACGTTAAGTCTAATGCGATCGTTGTGACGCGCGATCGCACTACAATCGGTGTTGGCGCCGGACAAATGAACCGCGTGGGATCGGTTAAACTAGCATTGGAACAAGCGGGAGAGAAGAGTAAAGGAGCGATTTTGGCTAGCGATGGCTTCTTCCCCTTCGACGATTCCGTAAAAACGGCTGCTGAGGCTGGCATAATTGCGATCGTCCAACCGGGAGGTAGTATGCGCGATCAAGATTCGATCGACGCGGCTAACCAACTCGGAATCACAATGATGTTTACCGATATCCGCCACTTCTTGCATTAGGAATAATGCCTAGCAATTCTTGATTTTCTATCATATTGTAGGGATAGAATAGTGTTGATGGGTGTCAACAATCGCTTACAACCTTTGTATCTCTTGTTTATAGCAGAGTCTCGATCCCCCTCGCATCCCCCGAAAGCAAGGGGGACTTTGAAAATGCTCTTATCCTACTAAGATGGGAGACTTTGACACTCTTGTCCCCCCTTAAGACGGGGAACTGTGACACTCTTGTCTCCCCTTAAGACGGGAGATTTTTACACTCTTGTCCCCCCCCTTAAGAAGGGGGGTTAGGCAGGGTGGATTAATTGTCAGCGGGGGAATGTATGATAGAAGAGCTAATCAAGTCGGTTCCGTCCGGGTAGACTATAATTATGGAATGAATCAGCAATGAATTTAATTGAAGCAATAAAAGCAGTTCCCGATCATAGA
>JANYGO010000082.1 GCA_025362325.1 Cyanobacteriota bacterium
GATGAAGATGAGAGGGGCGATCGATCATTTCGATTCATACTGGTTTTTTTGTTAAAAACAGTTGATCCCTCTTTTTCTCTTTAATCCAGTCTGGGTCAGCTTTTATCCCGATCTTGACTGACTTTTGTCAGTCAACCAGCAGGGGATGAGTGGCGGCCCAGTGCTGAATGAAGAGGGTCTGGTGATTGGTATTCATGGTAAGGGAGATAAGCAAGAGGGGATTGATACGGGACGGAAATTGGGGATTCCTATTCAGTTTTTTTTGAAGCCTGAGACGGCTAAAGGTAATCAATCTAATCCGACTGATGCTAATACTTATTACAGCCAAGGTGTTGCTTTTTCAGAGCAGGGGGATTATCACGGTGCCTTGGCTAATTTCGATCAAGCTATTAAGCTTGATCCTAATTATGCCGAGGCCTACTTTGGTCGGGGTAATACCTACGATAAGTTAGAGGAAAAACAGAAGGCGATCGCCGATTATACCCAAGCAATTCAGCTTAATCCTAAAGATGCTGAAGCCTGCGAAACCCGTGCTTCTATATATTTAGTTTTAGGGGAAAAACAGAAGGCGATCGCCGATTTTACCCAAGTGATTAAGCTTAAGCCTAACCATGCTCAATCCTATTCTCAACGGGGTGATGCCTACTCAATATTTTTTCAAGATAATCAGAAGGCGATCGCCGATTATACCCAAGCCATTCAGATTGATCCTAAAACAGCTTACTACTATAGCCGCCGGGGTGATGCCTATTCAAAGTTAGGGGAAAAACAGAAGGCGATCGCCGATTATACCCAAGCCATTCAGATTCAGCCTCAAGATATTGTTGCTTACTGGGATCGAGGTAAAGCATACTTAAGATTTGGAGAAAATCAGAAGGCGATCGCCGATTATACCCAAGCCATTCAGATTGAGCCTAAATATTATGCCTATATAAACCGGGCTTATGCCTACTCATACTTAGGGGAAAATCAGAAGGCAAGCGCCGATTATGCCCAAGCTCTTAAGCTTGAGCCTAAAGATGCTTTGGAATACAAAAATCGGGGTGATATTTTCTCATACTTAGGGGAAAAACAGAAAGCGATCGCCGATTATACCCAAGCTATTAAGCTTGATCCTAATAGTTTTGAATGGTACGAAACCCGGGGTAATACCTACTCAGAGTTAGGGGAACAACAGAAGGCGATCGCCGATTATACCCAAGCTATTAAGCTGGCTCCTAAGTTTTATTCTGTCGCGTTTTCCGCCTACTACAAACGGGGTATAGCATACTCAGAGTTAGGGAAAAAAGAGAAGGCAATACAGGATTTTCAGAAAGCTATCGCCAATGAGACCCAAGCCATTCAGAATCCTTATGCAAAGGTTACTGCCTACTCTAAACGGGGTTTAGTCTACTCATACTTAGGGGAAAAACAGAAGGCGATCGCTGATTATAACCAAGCTATTAAGCTTGATCCTACTTATTCTTGGGTTTACTACGACCGGGGTGTAGCCTACTCAGACTTGGGGGAAAAACAGAAGGCAATAGAGGATTTTCAGAAAGCTGCTGAACTGTTTAAGGAAGAATTAAACCAACAGTGGTATCAAAAGTCACTTAACAAAATGAACGAGTTACAGTAGTTGTTGATTGAGACGAGGAGAGAAAACTCACTAATATTTTCTTACATCTCACTCTATTCTACCTGAAATCTTGCACCATTCTCAACAAAAAACCCAGAGGGCGGACACGGGAGCACCGCCCCTACAGAAACCGGGTTTCTGACCGATAAATATAGATTTAGATGCAGAGTTTATGCCAGAAACCCGGTTTCTGCCACAGGTGCAAGATATCTGTTCTACCCAACCTACCCGCTCTTGTAACCTCTCAATCGGAATCCCCCAACTCAAACCCTCCATCTCCCTAAAAACCCCCTCCGAAGGCATACTTCCATCCACAAACATAAACACATCAATACCCGCCAAAGGATATTTCAACCGCCCATTAACCCCCACCAACCTCCCCCGACTATCCAACACCGGCCCGCCACTCATCCCCTCAGCAATGTCATTCGTATATCCCAACTGATATCCCTCCACAAACGACTTTTCCGGCAACATTCCCACCCTACCCGCCGTCAACCGAAATGCCTTTAACCCCCAACTCCGAGTATTCTCAGTGGCCTTAGCATTAATCCAATGCCAATTCGGAAACCCCGCCGCAAAAACCCCATCCCCGACAGATAGTTTATGGGAATTTCCCATCTCCACCACTCGATAAGATTCAAGACTAGAAAACTGCACCAAAGCTAAATCTAACTTACCAAACTGCGATAAACCCAACTTAGCCTGATGGGTTTTTCCATCGGCCGTCAATATGCTATAATTGTGAGGATTGTCCGCAACTACATGATGATTCGTTAATACAGTATAAACTTGCCCTGCCCGCTGAATAATTACCCCAGAACCTGCTCCCGAATCTGATATAATTCTTACTGTGACTTGACTAGCAATTTCGGTTACTTGCGGGTTAATTTCCTGAGAAATCGCAGCCAATCGAATGCTGACAAGCTCAGGCGTTTCTCGCGATAAACCAAAAGATATGCCTGTTATTAAGAGTGAAATTGCTAGGATTTGCCGCCGATTCACAAGTATTACGCGCTGATTTGGATAACTAGGTAGGTGCAAATAAACTTTGCTATGTAACAGAATATAAAGCTATTATAACCTTTGCGATTGCTTTCCTACCCTACCCTTCACTGAACCCCTACGCGGAACGGGAACCCATAAGGGCGAACGGATCGCTCCGAAGAGAGCTTCACTTCGTTTGACTCGCAATGAAATACTTATGTATTTTCCTACTTATCTACTTAGCTGCTTGAATATTCAAAACAGTCTCTGCCCTAAAAATTACTCTCATGGACTTGCTATTTTTTGTAATTATTTCATTTTTTCTACTTGTAGTTAGTGCCGTTAAAGGTTATTTTGTCGTTTATCCGCTGCTAGCTTCTATGGCAATTTTTATTGTCATTCTGTTAAACAGGGGATTTCCGCTAAAAAGCTTAATCAAAATGGCTGTTGCTGGCAGTCAAAAATCTTTTTCAGTTATCGCTATTTTACTTTTAATCGGGGCAGTCATGGCTGTCTGGATGGCGGCGGGGACTGTTCCGGTTCTGGTATATTGGGGAATTAAATCGATCGACCCTCAGTATTTCATTTTTTGGGCGTTTATTTTAACGAGCGTTTTTTCTGTACTGCTGGGAACATCTTTTGGCGCTGCGAGCACGATCGGCATTGCTTTAACGATCGCAGCCAAGGGCAGCGGTGTCAATCCCAATACGATCGCGGGGGCAATAATTGCCGGAGCTTATTTTGGCGATCGGTGTTCTCCGATGTCTTCTAGCGCTAATTTGATTGCCGCCATTACCCGCACAGAAATTTATACGAACCTCAAAAATATGGCGGTAACAGCTTTTTACCCGCTGATAGTTTCCAGCATCTTGTATTTAATCTTATCCTTGGCCAATCCCGTTGAAGTTGCTGGCAGCAACCTGGCTTTTGAAATTGCCAAAGCCTTCAATCTTAACTTGATAACTTTGCTGCCAGCGTTGACAATTTTAATCCTTTGTGTGTTGCGAGTTGAAGTCAAAATTGCTATGGCTGTTAGTGTAATTGCCGGAAGCGCGTGAAGCGAAGCTATCCCGTAGGGAATCGCCATTTTCGTGCAAGGTTATTCGCCGCTCGACATTCTGCAATTCGCGATCGCCGGATTCAAGTTAGAATCAACTTCTAGTTTAAAAGATATTGTGGCGGGAGGAGGGATTTTGTCGATGCTCAAAGTTTCAACAGTTGTGATTGTATCGACCGCCTTTGCCGGCATTTTTGCGGGAACGAGAACGCTAGACTTTATTGAAGTGTATCTAAACAAAGCTCGATCGAGAGGCGATTTGTTTTTGGGGACGACAATCATCGGCATTTTATCAGCCGCCTTTGGCTGCACCCAAACTATCGCCATCCTCCTGACACATCAGTTAGTTGAGGAAAAATATCGAAAAGAGGGATTAGATAATTATCAACTCGCTGTAGACTTGGAAAATACCGCTGTTGTGATTTCTCCATTAATTCCTTGGAATATTGCCGGATTAGTGCCTGCAACCATCTTGAGCGTCAATTCAGATTTTATCCCTTATGCTTTTTATTTGTATCTCATTCCATTATTTAACTTGATTCAGATGAAACTGGCTAAAGCACCTCATAAAAATCTACACAGCTAAATGAAAAATCAAATGTCAATAGGTTATTTTATGGCAGTAGTTGCGACGATTATTTGGGCTGGTAACTTCATCGTTGCTAGAGCTTTAAATCAGGATATTTTGCCAGTGGGTTTAGCTTTTTGGCGATGGGCGATTGCTGTGGCAACTTTGGCTCCCTTCACCGTGCGGGCGGCAGTTGCTGACTGGAAATTGATTAAAAAATATCTCCCTTACTTGACTGTATCGGCGCTTTCCGGCGTGACTACTTTTAATACTCTAATCTACGTTGCTGGCCACACAACCTTAGCGGTGAACATGGCGTTAATTGCAACTTCTTCTCCGGTTTTTATTGTACTTATGTCTCGTATCTTTTACGGAGAAACTATCTCGTTAACGCGCGCTGTCGGTATTGCGATCGCAATCAGCGGTGTTGTACTGTTAATCGCGGGAGGCTCGTTAGAGAGGCTGCTGAGCATTTCGTTTGCGATCGGCGATTTGTATATGCTGTTGGCATCTATCATCTTTGCTGGCTACACGATGCTGGTAAAGCGCAAGCCGCCCAACCTGCGGATGACAACTTTCACTTTATCCACTTTTAGCTTGGGGCTGTTGTTTTTATCGCCCTTCTATGCGCTAGAATGTTGGATTTATCACCCTGTGGTGTTCAATCCTTCGATCGCCCTAGCGTTACTTTATGTGGGGGTTCTGTCGTCAGTGGTGGCGTTTCTAGCATGGAATCAGGCGATCGCCCTGATTGGCCCGAACCGCACAGCCTTAATCTATTACCTGATTCCAGTGTTTAGCGGTATTGCTGCGTGGCTGTTTCTAGGCGAAGCGATTACATTAGTACATATTTTTAGTACATTGGCGATCGTCTGTGGCATTATTATTACTAACCGCACTGAGTCAAGCCTTGCCGAAATCAGGAACCTACCGAAAAATTGAATTATATCATCTCAGATAACATGACTATCATCAAGTTTGTAGTGAGGACTTCAGTCCTTTCATCAAGTTTGTAGTGAGGACTTCAGTCCTTTCATCAAGTTTGTAGTGAGGACTTCAGTCCTTTCATCAGCCTTTTAGTCGATCTGGACTAAAGTCCTTACTACAAAAGATCGCTACGTATTGCACTAACCCAATTATCTGATTACTTTGGCAGCGGTGCCAAGATTTTGTCAGCATGACTCGCCGTCACCGCCGCAAATAAAGCTTCGTAATGATTCAAAGCTTCCTCAAACCCGTAATTCTCCACAGCATACTTTCTACCTTGCTCGCCCAACGCATTCACGCGATCGCGATTCCAGAACAAATCCTCAACAGCATCAGCCAAAGCTTGCGGATCTTCCGGCGCTACCACCACCCCGCCACCGCTTTGCTGCACTGCTTTCTGCGCCGTACCGGTTTCTGGAACCGACGCCAAAATTGCCCGGCCGCTGGCGAGAAGCACTTGAATTTTTGAAGGCATATTAAAGTTAGTTACCCTGCGCTTTTGTACGACTAAACTAACATCGGCAGCAGCCAACATTTCGGGCAATTTTTCTCGCGGTTCAAAAGGCAGTAACATTACATTGGTAGCTTTGTAAGTTTCGCAATCTTTTTGCAACCGCGCTAGGGCTGTTGATTCCCCCACAATTACAAAAGCGATTTCGGGTATGTGTTTCAAACGAGCCGCTGCTTGGACAACTGTTTGCAAACCCTGAGTCAGGGCAATATTCCCAGCGTAAAGAATCACAAATTTGTCATTGAGTTTGTGGGTTTCACGAAAGGGGTTATTTTCTTTCGGTAAAGGGCCGATGAAATTCACATCAACCCAATTGGGAAGGCAAACTATTTTTTCGGGGGGTACTCCCTGAGAATGCAATTTGCTGATAAAACCGCTGTCGATGACGCTGACTTGGCTGGCTGTGCTGTACGCTAATTTTTCTAGGGCGTCAGCAATCTTAATTAGCAGTCCGTTTTTTTTCACCAAGCCGACGCGCACGGCTGCTTCTGAGACGATATCCTGGACGTTGAGGACGATCGGGATATCGCGAATCCATCCGTAAAAGGCGACTGGGACGCAAATCGGTAAAGGGGGCATTGTGGAGAAAATCACGTCGGGACGCCAGCCTCTGAAGGCTTGGACGGCGCTGGAGACGACAAAACTGCCGTCTAGCAAAAGTCGGTCTAGGAGGCTGGGGTGAGGGCCGTTGACGCGCAGGTAGCTGCGCTGAATTGTGACGCCTTTGTGTTCTTCGGTGAGGTAAAATTTGCCCCGATATTGCGGATAAATCCGGCGCTGGGGATAGTTGGGCATTCCGGTGACGACTCGGACTTGGTGGCCGCGCTTGACTAGGCCTTGCGCTAGTTCTGTCATCAGGGGGGCTATGCCGATCGGCTCTGGATAGTAGTTATAGGAATAAATTAGAATACGCATAATATTTAGTGTGAAGCAAATTGTCCTGCCGCTACTAACTCCAGCCTACGCCCGCCCAATTGCAGAGGATGTGCTTGGGTTTCCGGGAGCATCTCAAGGGGCGGCGCTGTTGCCGAACCGTCCTTGCCAAAGAAGCCGCCACCGGGGAGCGGGCGGGCACTCTTAGCCCTCAGGTAAGGTTTTTGCGCATGATCAGGCAGTTGCAGCCATCGTCGGTACGGATATAGCGAAGCTCGTCTGTGAGCTTGTACATAAACACCAGTCCCCTTTCTCCTTCTCTGTCCAAGGGATCGCGCTGCTCTTGCATGATCGAGTGCAGCTTTGCTTCCAGGTTGAAGGGTTGACCCCTGTCCCAAATCCTAATTTCTAAGTAATCGGCAAACACTTTTACCTCAATGTCGATCGGCGTCGCGGGGGGCAAGTTCTGGTGAGCGTGGCGGACAGCGTTTGTAAAGCCTTCGTTGATGATCAGCCGGCACTGCCACCAGAAATCTCCTGGAAGCAGTGGCAAAACGATATTCTCCAACCATTCCAAAACGGGTGTTAAAGCCTTGAGGTCTGTTTCAACCTGAAGGTGCGACTCTGCCTTTGGTTGCTTGTCTTTCATCTTTCTTTCCCCTGGTCGGCCCCCACCACCGCTGTACTCAGCGCAGGTTCGAGAGGAAAAGGAGGGCAAGGTCTTGGCAACATATTAGTTAAGTCAAGCTTGAGTTGAAGAAGCTCGTTTTGCCTCAAGGTGAGCATTCCTTTCGCACCATTTACTCGCACAGTACATGAGAGACTTCCGATACTGTTGTAACCCGCCTCGGTAGGGCGTTTAAATAGGGAAAATTCCCCACTCACT
The DNA here is from genome assembly GCA_025362325.1 of Cyanobacteriota bacterium. Lineage (GTDB taxonomy): Bacteria > Cyanobacteriota > Cyanobacteriia > Cyanobacteriales > Microcoleaceae > Microcoleus. Next base: position 7,488 of record JANYGO010000082.1, read on the forward strand.
CGATTTGAAATTTGCGATTTACTCCACAGATGAATCTGGGAGCTTGAACAAGAGTCTAAAATTAGGGGCTTATCACGACAGCAGTTGGAAAGTCAGTATCCGTTTTTGGGCGGGGTGAGCTTGCGAGGTGTTAATTCGATCTGCGATCGTGTTAGCAGTAGGTACTTTTCTAAACACTCGTGAGTTCTTGTCGTCCTCGAAAACGCTGCTGGCGTCATTCGAGTACGACCTCGAACTCGCAAATTGCTAATTCATGCTCTGTTGAGAGAGCTGGCAACTAGCTGCGCATTTTCTGTGTGAATTTTAACACTTAATGCTAACGCAGGTATCGCGATCGATCGCCTACTTGACTAAGTATCTGTTTCTTGTTGCCGCCGCCCGCCAGCCGTCAGCAACGCCAAAGTTCCGCGGTGAGTTGTTGACCGCCGTTACATAGCCCCACTATTTTTGTTAAACAGCACAGTTACGGTTTTAACAATTAGTTTCAGGTCATATATCAGGCTCCACTCTTGTTGGTATTTTAAATCTAAACGGATGACATCTTCAAAATCGCGGACTTTCGAGCGACCGTTGACTTGCCATTCCCCAGTCATCCCGGGTTTGACATCCAAACGCTGCCACTGAGGGACTTCGTACCGCTCAACTTCGTCTGGGGTAGGGGGTCTGGTACCGACTAGACTCATTTCGCCTTTAAGTACGTTCCAAAACTGCGGCAGTTCGTCGAGACTCGTCTTGCGCAAGATGCGCCCGACTTTGGTAATCCGCGGGTCGTTGTCATTTTTGAAAAATGCGCCAGAAGCTTGGTTTTTAATTTGGGCTTTCATGGCTTCGGCGTTGGTGCACATCGATCGAAATTTCCAAATCCGAAATGTTTTCCCCATCCAGCCACAGCGGGTTTGCCCAAAAAATATCGGGCCTGGATCGTTGATTGTGATGGCTGCGGCTATGGGTACGAGCAAAATTCCCGTAATCACCAAACCGACGATTGCCCCAACGATGTCTATCAGCCGTTTCACCAAAGATTGCACTGATGGGTGCGTCATCGGTAGCTGATTGTCCGAGGGGTTGGTCTCTATGGGAGTTGACGTTGCAGACGGCTGCTCGATCGTCAGCACTTGATCTAGGCTGGTGAGAGCAAATACTGCCATCACCTGTGGCTTGAGGCTCCGCAGCACCAAGTCGCTACCGCGCTGTTTAGCAAATTTTAGATTGCTGACTAAAGCACCGATCCCGCTACTGTCGATGAATGTCGTCTGACTGAAGTCTAGGACAATTTTGCTGGGAAGGGTGCTTCCAGAGAAAAGTTGCTGGCAGGTGGTCTTGAAGTTTACGGCTTCAAGTACGCTCAAGCGCACGGGTATGTGAACTGAGGGAATCTCGTCCAAGTACGTAACCCGAAAATCTGCCTCTGGGGTTTGGCTGACCATGAAGTCCTAGTTTCAAATTTCAAGCTGATGTCTTTAGCCTATTCTGTCCTAGCCGCTCCACCTTTATCAAATATTGTTATTATCAACAGGCCAGCTTTATACAAACTTTACAAAAATGCCTGAACAATCTGACACCGATCGCCCCGAGCTTACAGGCTAGGGTTAACTTGAGTCTACCAGGATGGAAAGGGGGAGAGCGAGGGGGAGAGGATTTGACCATTTTTGATGGTCATCGAAATATACAACAATTTAAAGGCACAACAACTTATTACCCCAGCCAACAGTTAACAGTTAACAGGAAAGTCAACAGTTAACCGTTAACTGGAAAACCCAGCACCCAGCGCCGGGATATGAGGTTAAGAATTGTAGACGTTTTCTGACTGGGAGGTTTCGCGGGTGATGGGTTTGACTTGGGCTTTGGCTTTGGCTGCGTTGCGTTTGAGGGCCTGGAGACGAGCTTCGTATTTAGCCCGCTGCTGTTTTTTGGAAGTTTGCTCGATTAAGGTTTTTAAGGCGCTGCCCAGGCTTTTGTAGGCGTTTGGGAGAGTGTAGCCGAAGCGGGTGGCAAGGGCGAGGGCTTTTTCGTCGGCGTCTACTGCTTCTTTTAAACTTTTGTCTCCGTTGTTTTTTTTGTAAAGTCTCCAGCCGGAGACGCCGCACAGGGATAGGGCCAATACCAGTAGCAAGCCGTCTTGCACCCAAAGTTCGCCGACTGCGCCGCCTAAACCAATGGCGAGGGCTGCCATTTCCCAACCGTCTCTGGGGATGGTGTCGTTTTGGATTCGGGCGACTTCGTGCCAAAATAGGAGGTTGCGCTGATCCATTGCTAGCTGTTCCCAGCGGATCAGGTCTATCTGTACTTCTACCTGGTCTTTGCCTATTTCTTCGCTGCGGATCAGGGTGGGATTAACTTCTATTGTTTTTTCTACTGTTACCCAACTTTGGAGTTCTGGGGGCAGTATGTTTTTCAAGCGCCGGATCTCACTCATCTCGGCTCTTGCTGTAGAGGTTGCATAGGATGTCATAGCTCCGGCCTATTGATTTTCCAAAGGTTAATATGTGTCTATTTCTGGAGTATAGCAAACCTTGAATCCAAATATAGTCGAGCTACGGCGGTCGATCGACCAATACTGGCAATTTTACTTAATTTTAGTCGAGGAGGGCGATCGCAACTGCGCGATCGATCGTTTCCTTTGGACTATTTCATCAACGGTTCGATTTCTTGCCGCAATTTCGACCAAGCCGCCAAAACATCAGGCTTAGAAGTTATGCCTTTTTGAACTAAAACCACTCCCTCCAATACTTCAGCAATGCCGTAAGAACCGTTCCGCAGAGCTGCGTCGGTAAAACGCACTCCCCCCCGAACTCTACCTCTGTCAATCGGAGCTTTTAAATTGTTCTGCTGCAACTGCCACAAATCTAACAGCGCATAATCGACATCGACTACTTTTCCCTCTTCATCTTTCATCTGCATCACTTCTAAACGGATCAGGTTTCGGCGGCCCGAAAGGTGAGAAACAATATAACCGCTGGTGGAAACACTAGCATCTTGGGGAATCAAACTGAAAACTTTTTTGACATTAGCTGCGTGTCCGAGTTGAGCGGGCAAAGATTGATAAACCCAAGGTTGAAAAGAATAAGGAGAAACAAAATACAAAGCTCGACCTGGATTGGAAGTGTATGTCAGTATGATCGACAAACCAATACACCCAATCCAGAAGCGATGGAACCTGGGTTTAAATTTATCTTGATGTTGCGACCACCACAGGATTGTACCGTAAAATAAGCCCGGAATTACAGCAAAGGTGTAGCGAGTATTGATGGAAGTAGCGGCCTGATTAAAAACTTGCAGCAACAGAACCATTAAAGGAAAAACAGTCATTAACCAGGCGCTAGGAGTAATCACAGGTACAAATGCTAGGGGCAACCAATGACCTAAAAGGTATAAAATTCTCCTACTTGCATCTTTAAAAAATACTTCAATTATGATCTGAGGTTGGCTGATAATCGCCCACAGTAGTTCTAGTGTTGACGGGTTTTCGGTTTTGACGAATTTCCTAAAGTAATTAGCTATGTACAGGCGGGAACTGTCAGCAGAAAACATCGGCATAATTGTATTAGTTACGAACACCACGTAGCTAAAGCTGAGAGCGCACAAAGCTAGACCTGCGCGCGGGTAGCGGCGGCTGACAATCAAATACGCTCCGATGCCAAACAAGCTAATTCCTGCATCTTCGCGAGTGCCTAAAGTTAAAACTGCAAACAGCCAAAACAGCGGCCATTGCTGCTTTTCCAATGCTAGAAGCAAGCTAAATATAAATAGAGGAATTTGGCAGTGTTCGTAAAAATTTCCCATCGTCGGCCCGATGACACCGTTTGCTCCGTAATAGCTGGCTACTATCATTACCGACAGCGGAACAGATAGATAATGTCTTGCTAAGAAATACAGCACTAGGCCGGCGGCTGCGATTAAAGCTACTTGCAAAACTATCAGGGTAACGGGGGATGGAAATAAGGCATAAATCGGCATCCAAATCAGAAAATCGATGACGAAGTGTTGCCCTAAATGGATGTAAGATGGGTATGACAGTTGTCTGTCCATCAGCGAGGCGCTGGAGGCGGCGGAGGACATTGAACTTTGAAAGAATCGGCCGTGTATGCTGTTCCAAAATACTTGGTTAAATAAGCCGTGATCGTAGGTAGATAAGAAGCTCTCGTAGCGAATTATGCTAAAAAATAAAACTATTATAAAAAAGATGGTGGCTAGGATTGTAACTTGACGCAATCCTGTTTGATTGTTCCAGGAGTCTAGAGGCTTGAATTTCATATTTTTTGCTGAAGCAGATATTTTCCCAAGGTTGATGTGACTTACTGTATAGATATTTGATAGAGCCGGTTAACCGCAGATATAAGGCAGATTAACACAGATTAACGCAGACAATTACAAGATAGTTTTTGACTTTTCTAAGAGGTCTATTGGACTTACCGACAGGTGGCTAGAAACCGGGTTTTTCGCGAAACTTATTGGCTCAAACCCTTAAGCAGAGTTAAAAAACCCGGTTTCTTTGGTCGGAGTGCGCAAGTTTTGGTTGACTGAAGTTGTGCTTAAATTCGGAAATAGAAATAAATTTCCCTTGGGTTTTAAGTTTTGTCAGGTATTTTTCTAGTTTGTCAACCATTTTACTGCCTGAGTCTTTTTTGACGTAACCTGGTAATTTAAACTGGGAAATATCTGTGAATTCCCAGGGATGAAAGTAGATGTTCAGATAGGAGTCTGTTTCTAGGGTTAGCTTTGTGGCTAATTGTATCACTGACAGGGGGAAGTTTTTAAAGCTCAACCAAAATAAGGGAAATCTGATCAGAGGAGTAACTGAAATTGGCAGATTGAGCAGTTTATTTGTATAATAGGCAGTTCTGGGTTTAGATAGGTTGTTGTATCTGCCGGGAATGTAGGTTGGATTCATTGACGAGTTGTATTCGTAGCCTGCTTTTTCTATTTCTATATCGTCAACTGGCTGAAGTCTTGCCATCCTGAATCCGGTGACTTGAGTATTGGTTATTTGTTCTAGGGTTTGCTTGGAATTTTGTAAATCTTCTAGGCAAAATTGAGAGTGGTAAAAGCCGTGGGAGGCTATTTCGTGGTGTTTTGAGAGTTCTCTGATTGTATCTCGGTTGTGGAGCGCAAAGTGGGCAGTGACAAAAAATGTGGCTGTAATCTCTAATCTGTCGAGAAGTGCCCTAATCTGTGACAATCCTCGGCTAGAAATTTCAAATTTAATCTCGTCTGTTAGAGGTTGACCGTATTCTTCGGGGATGTCAAATTCTTCTAGGTCAAAGCTTAACAAGATTGATTTATTCATAGTAGCCTGCGCGGTCGTTGTATCTAATTTTAAACAAGCAGGTTAGCATTTTTAGGGAATCTTTAAGGATATTGACTTGAGAAATTTTGTAGAGGTGTTGCTGGGAAACTCTGGCGGGAATTTCGCCAATTGTATATCCTTTCTTTTTGGCTATAAACAGCAGTTCTGCATCAAATGAAAAGCCAGTAAGTGTTTGTCTTTTGAATATTTCTTGGGCTGGTATTTTTTTAAAGCCTTTGAGTCCGGCTTGCATATCTTTATATTTTAAATTGAGGATGGCTCGGGAAATTAAGTTAAATATTTTGCCGGATATTTTCCTGAGTAAGGTAAGATTTCGGAAGTTTTCTCGATCGAGGTTTCTGCAACCAATTACGACATCAAATTTTTCTAATTTTTCTACTAAGGGTTCGAGGTGTTCGAGGGAGTATGCTAAGTCGCCATCCATGAAGCAAATGCAGTCGGTGTCTACATCTTCGCATCCTTTTTTGACGGCATACCCTTTGCCTTGACGGTGGCTATAGGAAATTAGTTTGATGTGATGTGCGGGGAAAGCTTTGAGTTTGTTTTCGATAATTTCCAGTGTATTGTCGGTCGAGCCGTCATTAACAATGATAAAATTGTAAGCGTGATTTTTTTGAGAAAATTCTAAAATTCTGTCAAAGGTTTGCTCTATGCAATTTGCTTCGTTGTAAACAGGCAGAATTACTGCTATCTTCATCATGGTTGTGGGATCTGGCTTTCGCAGAAATATGCTACCACTTCGGGGGGGAAATCACAAGTAAAGGAAATCACGTGTAAAATTATTCTCAAAAAATAAGTATTGTCAAGTTTGGGCCTGGGTTGCGGGAAAAGTGCGATCGACATAAATTGTATCATGCTAGAGTTGACCTAGCTCATCTTTAAGGAAGACACGGGCGATCGACAACCTAGAGGCTTCCAGCACCTGCACCAGAAAAACCCTCATACTGCCGCCTGAACCCTTTACCTCATGAGGTTGTAATTGTCAATGGTAAATTATTTAGTTAACAAATGGCCGGAGTATTTTAAACCCGGTGTTGCGCTCCGAAAAAAACGCATTATTAGCTTTTTACTAGCATTCCTCCTAACTTTCATCACTTATCAAGGAATCTTAGAAATTATCACAGTAGAAATTCCGATTTTCGGCTTTCACGATATTGTTGACCTTCAGAATCCCCAGGAAATACCGCCCCAGCGGCGAGACTTTCCCGGCGACTACAGCCAGCAAAATTTGGAACCTTTTTTAGAGCATTTAGTCAGCCATAACTATTGGTTTTTGTCAACCCAAGAGCTTTACGAGTATTTCATCGCCAATCCCAAAAAGCCGGTGCCGAGTGAATATCGCGATCGCCAAAAAGTTATGATTTCCTTTGACGATGGAAATAAAAGCATTTATACGCACTTACTGCCGATTTTAGAACGACTAGAAAATAAATACGGCAAAAAAACTAAAGTAGTTGTATTTGTCAACTCCGGCTTCCTGGGCCGCCAGGACTCGCTCATAAAAAAGGTAACTTGTCAAGACTTGAGAGACGGAATGCAAAAAGGTTTTTATGATATTCAATCCCACGGACTGAATCACGAAAATCTCACCAAAATTTCTCAGACAGCATTAGACAGAGAATTATCTCAAGACCAAATTAGACTGAGGAAATGCACCCAAGATTTAGACCCAAATCGCACAGTCGCCTCACACATAGCCTACCCCTTTGGCGCAGTCAACAAACAAGTTGACAAATACGTTGCCAAATATTTCTCTTCAGGATACTTGTACGACAGCTTAAAACTAAAGTTTCGCTTTTTTCAACCCAATAAATACCGAATTTCCAGGTTGACAGTGAACAAAAAACACTCCGCAAAAAGACTCAGCAGCCTAGCTTCAGGAAGCTGGCTGCACAAATTAATTGGCAAGTAAATTTGGGCAAATATATAGTAGTTAAAACAAATCGGTAAGTGCATTGGAATACACAACATCAGAGTCACAAGACACGGTGAAAAATGAAAAGCTTTTTGCAGTTGCTGCGGTTTCCCAACGCGCCGACGCGCTGGATGCCCTGCGCGGATTAGCAGTTTTAGCGATGGTTTTATCAGGTACAATAGCCCGCAAAACCTTACCAGCCTGGATGTATCACGCCCAATTGCCACCACCAGACCACATTTTTAATAACAAACTGCCAGGATTAACCTGGGTTGATTTAGTTTTCCCCTTCTTTTTGTTTGCAATGGGCGCCGCCATACCCTTAGCTTTGTCGCGCCGCATCGCCAAGGGATGGGATACCAAAAAAATAATTTTATCTATTTTGCAAAGAGGCTTTTTATTAGCGTCATTTGCGATATTTCTCCAGCACATTCGCCCGACTACAATTAACCCCGACGAACCCAGCCCGCAAAAGTGGTGGCTGGCTTTGTGCGGATTTTTAATATTATTTTTGATGTACCTTCGCTGGCCCCAAAAGTGGTCGGCGTGGCTGCGCAGAGGATTAACCCTTGCTGCTTGGAGTGCCGGGATTGTCTTCATATCTCACATCAAATATCCCGACGGTAGGGGAATTTCTCTTAACCGCAGCGATATTATCTTGATGGTACTCGCAAATGTGGCAGTTTTCGGCTCGATAATTTGGCTGTGTACTCGTTCAAATATGTGGTTGCGAGTTGGATTTTTGGGCTTGCTGTTTGCGGTGCGGCTGTCTTCTCATGATGATGGTTGGATTAAGTCAATTTGGCTGTACTCTCCTGCACCTTGGCTGTTTCAATTTGATTATTTAAAGTATTTGTTCGTAGTGATTCCCGGTACGATTGCGGGCGATTTGCTTGGTCGGTGGATAGAGTATTCTTCGCCGGAAGAGCCGAGTTATGCTAGCTGGAAAAGTGGGCGCTATTTCAGCATTATGGTTTTGATGTTTGCTGTCAATTTAGTCTTGTTAATTGGACTGCAAGCTAGATTGGTGTGGCAGACTGCATTAGTGGCGGTGGTGCTGTGTTTGTGCGGTTTAGTTTTGTTGAGAAAGCCCGGGAATGTCACCGAAAATGTATTGAACCGCCTTTACAAATGGGGGTTTTATTGGCTGGTTTTGGGTTTGCTGTTTGAGCCTTACGAAGGCGGAATTAAGAAAGATTCAGCGACGATGAGTTACTTTTTTGTAACGGCGGGAATGGCGATTTTTCTGTTGATTGGGTTGACGATAATTATCGATGTGTTTCAGAAGAGATGGTTTTTGCAGTTGTTTATTGATAACGGGGTCAATCCGATGATTGGCTATGCCGGATTTGCGAATATTATCTGGCCAATTCTGGTTTTAAATAAATGGGAACCGGTGATTATTGAGATGACTTCAACTGATCCGTTTATGGGGTTTTTGAGGGGGTTTGGATATACGGCAATTTTGGCGTTAATTGTGGTGGTGTTTACCAGGTTGAAACTATTTTTGAGGACGTGATAAGCTGTGGCGCGTTTAAATTGCATATTCGGGACGATGCTCAAAGCCATCCCACAAGAACTTGATTGATTTTTGATGGACAATTTAAATGTCGCAACAGCTTATAATTAAAGGGCGAGAGCATCTTCACGTTTGGTAAATATAATTTCCTCATCGGCTTGCCTGAATTCAATATTAAACTTATCAAACACAACTTCTCGCCCTAAAAGCATGACATCTGCTGTATTATTTTGTATCCAAGCAGTAGGAACCATCAAATTATGTCCATCAATTGTCATTTCAATCTGTCGCAAAACATACTCGACGGTTCCCCCGATTATTTGACCTATTGATATGTGTTCTCCATCGGCTAAGGCATATCCCAAATCTTGACCTGCTTTCAATGAAATTATACTAAAATCTGCTCCTGAATCTACGACCATAGTAGCATTGATTACTAAGTCTTTATGCTTGAGATTTACTTGATAGGTAGGCGACCACTCATGGGTGCTTAGCGTGCGGAAATAAATCGGTAAAATCACAATAGAGGCTGTAAAGCCAGGAACTAAGTAAATTGAAAAAATCTCTCCTGATGCTTCTGCTAAATCTAAAACTTCGCGCAAGTTTTCACTATTCGCGATGGTGCCGTTAGCATTGTAAGCAACATATTGATGGGCATACTGTTGCAAGTGCTGGCGATTTCGGTTGAGCCATTGCAGCATTTCCCGGATTTCGTTTTTAGCAGGATTTTTGTTCATAGATGATGCTGTTATTTGCTAGAGAGATTTGCTGGCAAACTCTAGGGCGTTACTACTTATGACAGTGACTTGAGAATGCCGCTTTCTAACTGATAAATTGCTGCCATGATTCCGGTTTCAGGATTTGTGAGCAGGGATTTTTTGACATCTTTCAAGTATTCTACAATGTGTTCCCGCAAAATCGGTCTTTCTATTTTGACTGTGTGATTGTAATCCCACAAATCCCAGATGATAATGCCGATGCCGACAATCGGATCAATTAAACCTACTCCCAACTGACTAGCAACTGTGCCGCCTGTTTTTGTTGCTACTTTGGCGGCAGCTTTGCTGGCCACTTTCGCCGTAACTTTACTACCAATCTTGGCTGCTACTCCCAATATTAAGGGTTTAGCAATTAAGTAACCGCTGCCGCCCACTAATACTTTTAATGATAAATTCGAGATGTTCCCTTTGTCGCTAATTGTGGTGGCAATATCATTCAGATATTTGTCCCATTGTACTTGGGGTATGTTATAATTGTTTTGAACTACTTTCACATTTTTGCTAATTTGTGCTATGTACAAATTAGCAGTATCTTGAGTAATTAATTGAAACCGCATTTGAGCATTTCTGGGAACTAGCACGCGGTTGGCAAATTCTCTTTGGAAGTCTTCGGTTAATTTTTCGGAAACAGCATGAGATGCTGCTGTCATGTCAAATCGGTTGAGTACGGCTGATTTGACGAAATTGAAAGGTACGGTAAACTCCATCTTTTTTTGGTTGAAGTAGTCGAAGTACCAATCGAGGAAGCTATTGTCAACGCGCGCGATTACTTCGGTTTCCCATTTGTCCAATTCTTGAGATGCGAAAGTTTCCGCTGTTGTACTGGCTGCTTGGATGGCGTTTTTAACGTCTTGGTTGACTTTGCTGAAATCGTGCGGCGGCGAGACTACAACAGTTGTGGTTGCAGTATTTGTCAATGACTTGGAAATTATAAAGTTACCTAAGAGGGGAATGATGACTACCAGAATGACGATCGTCCAAATCATCGGTGTGACAGTTTTGATAAACTGAGCGATCACTTTGAGGCGCTCTGTTTTCTGTGAATAGGTAACTTTTTCCTTGTCCTGATTCATGGCGGTTGCTCAATTGATGGGAATGTCGGGCTATTTTTGATTATAGGCGGCGCTTCCTGAATTGTGTTACGGGCGATCGGGCTGGGATTATGCTCGAAAGCGAATCGGCAAAATCTGAACAGAATCACAGCGGCGGGGAACATCGAAAATGAAGAGAAGCGATACGTGTTGTGACAGCCGATCGCGATCGCACTTGTTGTAGAGACAACTGTTAAAAAAATATCACGCGCTGCTGGTATCAAGTTGCCCCTTCGCAAAGAAGACATCCAATCACTTAAAAAGTCAGTAAGTAAGTAACTGGGCAATTCGCCGAAAGCCCGAAGGTCAGGCGACTAGGAGGTAGCTTAAACGTATGGGCGGCGATCCACCGCCCGAAATGCAAGGCTGTTTTGCATGAGTTACAGCAGCCCGTGACTATCAAAGTCTAACAAATCAAAGCAATATATAGCAACGATTTTAGTAAAGAATGCGATCGCTTACTTTTAAAATTCATTCACATCCTCCCGATCGGGAGTATCATGTCTGATATATTCGTAGCTTAATGCTCTATATTTTTTCACGAAATTGATTTGTGTTCGACCAGAATCTCCTGATGACCAAGTTGTCAAGTCACGCAGCAATTCTAATAGTTCTTCGTCTTTTAACTGTTGCAGCGATTGCTTCTTGTAAATTTTATTCAAATATATCTGCCTCACTTTTTTGGAACATCTCAATTCCTTAAGTTTAGTATGAATCAGAGCTACTATGTCTGATTGATTCATAATTTGTTGAATAATATTATGAACTTCAGCCTCTTTTTTGCGACCGTATTTCTTTTTAATGCGGTCAATCTGCTCTTTGAATTTAGCACCTTTTTCAGAATTTACCATTGAGACAAAATTGGCAAAACCTTCAATTGATGCGATGATATCCTCAGACTGTCCCCACTTGTGACCTTCCAGACCGTCTTTTTCAATTTGATAAAGAACTGCACGAAAATTTTTGAGCTTTTCTCTTGAAACGTTAAGTTTGTCGTTAACTACAATACCAGTCACCTCCTGCTGCTGATATCTGCGAATAACTCTAGTTTTCTGTTCATTAATCTCAAAATCTTCTTGATCAACAATAAACCTGGTGTTTTGGAAGATATTACAGATGTTGTCGAGACTCTCACCCGAAGCAGAAAAAGTTAGGTCATCAGCATACCGAGTATAATCAAATCCATATTGTTTTGCCATCGAATGTAATCGCCGATCCAGTCGGCTGCACAGAATATTTGTAATTGCTGGACTTGTTGGCGCTCCCTGTGGCAAGTATCGTTCAGTCCACGAAAGTAAAAATTCTATTTTACCGTTTACTTCAACCTCTTTAATTTTCTGTTCAGTACAAATTAACCCAAAAATTGTTGAGGCAGTTTCTGAATAGCCGAATGATTTAAAAAGTCCTTTAACTCTTCTGTAAGAAATAGAAGGAAAAAAATCTTTGAGATCGATATTGATTATGACTTCTTTGCCTACATGATGCTCTGCATTCGTAACTATAGAGTGTTTAAGGCGAAAACCGTGAGCAGCTTCGTGTAGTTGGATCTTTTCTAAAATATTCTCAAGAATCCAGTTTTGATATTTCTTCAATAAGTGTGTCGGTGCTGAAATTTTCCTATTTCCACCAGTTTTTTTTGGAATTTGGAAGCGGATATAATGGGACTTTTTGCGGGAAAAAGCTAAAAAGCGCAATCCTTTAACACTAATTCCCATAGCTTGGGCGATCGCTTCATGGGAGTTACACAATGGCAAGTTGTTGCTTTGTAATTGCGCCGGATCGAACTTGGCATTGTTAATACGCTTCTTCTGCAAAATCTGACTATCTTTTAGTCGCCTAGAGAGCCAGCGTTCTAGCTGTGTAAACACCTCTTCTATATACGCCTCAGCACAATTCTCAGCATCTCTTACTAAATCTATCTCCCAAGATGACATATTTTGTTCACTATCATCTGATTTTACATTTTCAGTTTTATTGAAACAATTTTGCTCTATAAATATTTGTAGATTATTGGATATAGTCGTATATTCTTTATCGTTTAAGAGCCTTGCTGCTTGCTGTAAATCTTCAATAGCTTCCTGCTTATCTGTTTGTCGACTGCTAATCAAACCTCGATAGTGATAAGCTTGGACGCAGTTTATATCGTGACTGATGGCTTGGTTAAAGCATTCAAGAGCCTCGCCGTAGTTGCATTTCGTATAATAAGAAATTCCTTGAACAATAAGCTCACTGGTATCCATATTATTTTGTGCTATATTCAAAGTGATTTATGAATTTGTAACGATCGACTGCCGCTATACTCAACATCAGCATTAGGTAAAGGAATATCATCCCCGCACTCATAAGCAGTCTCTACCCACAATTTCCTAGCTTCCTCAATGTTCTCCATTGCTTCTGACAAAGTTTCACCCTGAGACATACAACCAGGAAGGTCTTTGATAGTAGCCGTATAACCTTCAGATTCTGGATAAAAACTGATAGGATATTTCAGACCCAAGTAATAATCTAGAGATTTAAAATTGACTTTCATCATCAATAACTTAAGCCACTTGCTCAACATTGAGCCGCCCTTCAACCCGCTCATACTCATCTTCAAGCAGCCAAAGCCTTGCTTCCTCATAGCTAGAACAAGCAAAAACAATCTTATAGTCTTCAGTCGGGTCAAAAATGCAAAAATTATTTTTATCATCACCGAGCAACATCAAAACATAAGGAGGGACAGAGGTAGGGTCAACCCATATTTCTGTAAACTGCCAGTTATTTGCTAGGTTGGGTACGGGGGATGACATGATATTTATCTCCAATCACTTTAATTTCACCGTAATGTAAAGGAATTTGGCTGCCATCACTCTCAACTCTATAACCAATTGGGCTGGCAAAGTAGAGTCCATATCGTTCGTGATTGCGAATAATGCCTGTGAATTCCCCATTTTCTATTATGGCTTGTGCCACTCTAATCATTGTAGCTTCATTGTTAAATACATGAGCAGCTCCCCCTCGCTGCAATAACCTTTGCATTTGTAGTGTATCTGGGAGATGCTTGGCAATGTGTCTATTGTCTATAGTTAGTTCACGGTTAATACCACTCATTTAATCGGAAAATCTCAGTAATATTTTAATAAAAACCCCGGTTTCTTAAATAAACCGGGGTTTTTATTAAAGGCTAAAAACTACTAAACCTTCGCTTCATTCTTCACCAAATTACCCCAACCCAAATCCTTCAGCGAATTATTCCGGCGCAGCGGGCGAGTCACCAACTCCAAAATATCCCGCGCGTTTCCAAAGCCGTGAATTTGAGCAAAAGTAAACTCAACTGACCATTTAGTATTGATTCCCCGCGCTTCCAAAGGATTAGCGTGAGCCATACCGGTAATCACCAAGTCGATATTCTGCTCGTAAATCCGCTGTAGCTGATTGTAATTGTCCGGTTTCTCGACAATCCGAGGAGTCGGAACTCCCATCTCGTGACAAGTCTTTTCTAACAGCGCCAACTCGGCCGCTTGATAGCGTTTGTCCATGTAAGGAATGCCGATTTCCGGGCAAGTCATGCCACAGCGAATCAAGAATCGTGCTAAAGAAATTTCTAGCAAGTTGTCGCCCATGAAGAAGACTGATTTGCCGCGAATTATTTGCAGGTAATCTTCTAAACCAGCCCAGATTTGCGCTTCTCTTTCGTCTAAACCTTTGGGTTCGATGCCCAAAACCGAGCAAATCTTTTCAATCCAAGCGCGGGTTCCGTCAGGCCCGATCGGGAATGGAGCACCAATTAGCTTACACTTGCGACGGCGCATCAAAGTAGAAGCAGTACGGGACAAGAACGGATTCATGCCAGATACATAATAGCCTTCCTCCAAAACTGGCAATTCTGTGTAGCGCTTGGAAGGCAGCCAACCAGAAACTTTGATTCCTTGCTTCTTCAATTCTAAGGTTAGTTGAGTGACAACCGGATCGGGCAAAGAACCGAAAAGTACCAGCGGCGTGTGCTTGACATATTCGGATTCATCTGCTGCAACTTCTTCTTTTTTCTTGCCGAAGTTCAGCAGTTGCGAGATAGCATTGCGTTCTTGTTTCTGAGATTCCATCACGGGGGCTTTCTCAGGACATTTAGCGGCCATTGCTGCTAAAACGGTGTCTTCCCCTTGGGTGAAAGCGTAATCTAAGCCGTTAGCGCGGGCTGTGACGATGGGAATGCCGATTTCGGCTTCGAGTTTGGGCGCTAACCCTTCCAAGTCCATTTTGATGATTTCGGTGGTGCAGGTGCCGATCCAGACGATTACACTGGGATTACGATCGCGCTTAATTTGCAAGCACAGCCGCTTCAACTCATCGAAATCGTTTAATTGAGCGGAAATATCGCCTTCTTCCAGCTCAGCCATCGCATAGCGGGGCTCGGCAAAAATCATCACGCCCATGGCGTTTTGCAAGAAATAGCCGCAAGTCTTGGTACCGATGACTAAGAAAAAGCTATCTTCTATTTTTTGATAAAGCCAAGCTACGCAGCTAATCGGACAAAATGTGTGATAATTGCCTGTTTCGCATTCAAAGTTTAAAGCTTCTGGTTCAGTAGTAGTAATAGCAGTCATATCTCAAATGTTCTCCTTTTAAATTGTTTTTTGTCTTGAATTGGACTTGTGTACGATCGAGCAAATATCTGTTTTTGGCGATCGCGACGCAGCGAACAATAATAGAAATACCTAGTGCAGACCGTAATTACTCTGAAAAATAGATGCAGCCCACTCAATATTTCTGCAACCGCCGCCAAAATTTGAGATAAAAAATTCTGCGCGAGGGTGCATAATCCCTCACAGCAGGGATTTAGTGTTTTTCAACTTGCTAAGGTAAAAGCCTTGTGGCAGTTGTGAGTTTGAGCTAATTAAAAATTAACAACTCGCAACTCACAACTCATACCATTTTCGCTTTTCGATTGGCGATTTTCGATTAGGAATGACTGATGAAGCTCGCGGTTTAGAACACGAGCCTACAGTTGGATTCTTGGGGAAAAAGCGTATCACCAATAGATGGGGAAACTTGAAGACTAAGAGAGATTTGGGCGATCGCCACAACCTCACTTAAAATCCGACAAAAAGCCCGAAATTTCTTCATCCTCATCCTCAGAGTCCAAATCGCCCAGACCTAGAGCATCTAAATCATCTTCATCAGGATCTCCGGTAGTTGCTTCCCCAAGATCGTCAAGTCCGAGATCGTCGAGGTCATCGTCATCAGATAAAGAGAAATCGTCAATACCGTCTTCGTCCAAATCGCCCAGATCCAGATCTAGGTCATCAGAAGTCTTGGCCCCAAACGGATCGGGTATTTCATCGGCGACAAAATCTGCATCTTCTTCCCCAAACGGGTCGGATATCCCCGATTCGAGATCCCCAGAAGTCAAAGTCCCAAATTCTGAGGCTTCGTCTTCCTCGTCATCGCCGAGGTCAAGACCGTCCAAAGCCAAGGCTTCGTCTTCCTCGTCATCGCCAAGGTCGAGACCGCCCAAAGCCGAGGCTTCTTCTTCCTCGTCATCGTCGCCCATATCGAAGTCAGATACGGCGTCTTCGTCATCGTCGCCCAGACTCAGATTGTCCAAAGCCGAGGCTTCGTCTTCCTCATCATCGTCCAGGTCAAAGTCGGAGACTGCTGCTTCTTCGTCGGGTCTGAGTGCGGATGCAGCAGCCGCCAGACCGGCGACTCCGGCGACTCCGGCGACTACTCCGGCTGCTAGGGCCGCACCGCCTAATTTATTAGATTTGGCCGTTTCGGGTGCAGCAGTTGCAGTTTGAGCTGCGGGTGCAGCAGTTGCAGTTTGAGCTGCTGCTGCAGCAGTTGCAGTTTGAGCTGCGGGTGCAGCAGTTGCAGTTTGAGCTGCGGGTGTAGCAGTTGCAGTTTGAGCTGCGGGTGCAGCAGTTGCAGTTTGAGCTGCTGCTGCGGGTGGTGTGAGAGTTGGAGATTGGCCAGCAGTCTGTGGCAGGGTAGCTGAGGGCATACCCAGCGCGATGTCCGGGTCAAAATTTAGCCCCAACACTTCGATCAGGCTATCTGCATCCGGCTTGAGTCTTGAGAAGGGCAGCATTAATTGCTGGAGTTCCGGCTCCAGGGCAGCCGCAATTCCCAGGATGAGGTAAGAAACAGGCCTTTTCCCGCCGTCGGGTGTAGCGACCGTGTTGTCAGCCGTCATGTGCAGGAGCAGCCAAGCTCGATTCACCTGGTAGTAGTCCAACCACTTCTGTTTGAGAGCAACTGAAAAAGTATCAAAAAAAGCCATAACCTCTTTATCCTCATCCTGATCGCTAGACCTATTAAACCATCATCAGGTCTAGCTCATCTTCCTCCTTCTTGACCACTGGTTGAACAGGATTTAGATAAAAATCTGACAGTAAGGAGAATAATTCGCGATCGGGTGTGTCGTTGGGCACTACTCCTTCGGGCATTGCCAAAATTTGATCGGCGATGTTGAGGTAGTAATCGCAGACGTAGTTGAGGGAGGGATCGCTCTCGGCCATTTCAAACAAAGTCTTGCCTTTGACGCGAGAAACGCGGATGTCTTCAATCAGCGGCAGCACTTCCAGCACCGGCATGGGTACGGTGTCGATGTACTTGTCGATCAAGTCGCGCTTGGAGGTGCGGTTGCCAATTAAACCGGCGAGGCGCAACGGGTGAGTGCGGGCTTTTTCGCGGACTGAGGCGGCGATGCGGTTGGCTGCGAATAATGCGTCGAAGCCGTTGTCGGTGACGATCATGCAGTAGTCGGCGTAGTTCAAGGGGGCTGCAAAACCGCCGCACACTACGTCACCGAGCACGTCGAACAGGATGATGTCGTATTCCTCGAAGGCATTGAGTTCTTTGAGCAGTTTGACGGTTTCGCCGACTACGTAGCCGCCACAACCAGCTCCTGCGGGTGGGCCGCCTGCTTCTACGCAGTCAACGCCGCCGTAGCCTTTGTAGATGACATCTTCGGGCCAAACGTCTTCGTAGTGATAGTCCTTTTCCTGAAGGGTGTCAATAATTGTGGGGATTAAGAAGCCTGTGAGGGTAAATGTGCTGTCGTGCTTTGGATCGCAACCGATTTGCAACACTTTCTTGCCGCGTTTGGCTAGGGCAACGGAGATGTTGCAGCTTGTTGTCGATTTGCCAATTCCACCTTTTCCGTAAACTGCGAGTTTCACTCTTTGTTCTCCTATAGGTTTCTATCAAAACGATCGGGGCTGGGGTTTCGCGCTTTGAGGTTGCGATCGCCCAAATGCAATAGCCTTTCCTCTAATGCCCTTAGTGCAATGCCATTTTTGTCAATTTGGGAGTCGGCCCTGCACAAAGCTCGTTGAAAGCATTATTAGCTAACTTGCGAGGAAAAGAAAGGGGGCGGTAAAATGAAAATGCTAGTAAATTTGTTTATTTTGCATCTTAGGGAATCTTAGCTGCTTTTTTGATTTACGAATCTATTTTTATAATATTTTTAGATTTTCAATAGATTTTAGAATACTTTCTTAATATAAAGAGGTACAAAAATAAAATAAAAATTAACTTCTCAAACAATCTCGGCTTTTGGCTTTGGGGCCTTGATGCAGGCATTTGATGGCTTGTGCGGGTAACTCGAAGGGGTACAAAGGCGCTGGTGGATGAGGCAAACGGGAGAGTGAGTTCGATTAATTGGGTCTGGGGAGGGCAAAGTGATGTGAGCTTTTGGCTGTTGCGGCTGATTTTGCTGGGGTTTTGAGTTTTGTGTAAAAAATTGTTAATTTTTAGGAATTGGCGGGCCAGAGGGCCAGAGGGGAGAGTGGGAGTGGGAGAGGGCCAGAGGGCCAGAGGGGGAAAATATTCCTTCTTTCTTGAACTAAGGAACAAAAATTTAATAACTTAAACCACGACTACAGTCCTCTCTCCTATGATCAGGTTCGTAAAAGGAGGCTCTTCCTCCGGATCTGCGTTACTTTCGCTCTGCGAAAGTAACAAGCAAGTCGCTTAAGTTATTAAATTGCCATTCCTAATGACGGCAGGACTACTGACTACTGACTACTGACGGCAGGACTACTGACTACTGACGGCAGGACTACTGACTACTGACGGCAGGACTTCTGACTAATGACGGCAGGACTTCTGGCGATCGGAATTTCGATCGCAAATTCAGTCCCCTGTCCAACTTCCGAAACGCATTTGAGTCGTCCCCCGTGCTTTTCCACAACTAAGTGGTAGGAAATTGACAGTCCCAACCCAGTGCCTTTTCCGACTGGTTTGGTAGTAAAAAACGGGTCAAATAGTTGGCGGCGAATCTCCTCCGGTATGCCCCCGCCGTTGTCGGAAATGCGGATTGCTACAAAATCGCCAACAACTTCAGTGCGAATTGTAATGGCGGGAAGAGTCAATGGAGAACTAGGAATTGACTGCGGGGAATTTTTGCCATTTCTCCTTGCCCATTCCCCGTTGTGGATTTCTTCATCCAAAGCATCAATCGCATTGCCGAGAATATTCATAAACACCTGATTTAGCTGACCGCCACAACACTGGATTTGGGGTAGCTTGCCGTATTCTTTAATAATGTGAATAGCTGGATGTCCGCCTTGAGCTTTGAGCCGATGCTGCAAAATCAACAAAGTGCTGTCGAGTCCCTCGTGAATGTCAACGAGTTTGATGTTAGATTGATCCGATCGCGAAAAATTGCGCATCGACAAAACTATTTGGCGGATGCGCTCGGTGCCCGCTTGCATCGAAGACACGATCTTAGATAAGTCTTCCACCAAAAAATCGATTTCCATCTCTGCTGCTGCTTCCCGAATTTCCGAGGCAGGTTCGGGATAGTGCTTTTGGTAAAGATCCAAGAGTTGGATCAATTCTTTGATGTAATGACTGGTGTGGGAAAGATTGCCGTAGATAAAATTAACCGGATTGTTAATTTCGTGAGCAATACCGGCAATCATTTGTCCCAAGGAAGACATTTTTTCGGTTTGGACTAATTGACTTTGAGTTTGCTGCAACTTTCGCACAGTTTGCTCTAATTGCTGCGCTTGATTTTTTAAGCAAGTTTGCTTTTTTCGCAGCGCTGCTTCGACTCGCTGGCGCTTGATAATATCTCGTCTCAATAATTCATTTGATTCTAAAAGTTGGGCGGTGCGCTCTTCTACTTGTTTTTTTAAGTCGTCGTGAGCTTGGCGCAGGGCTTCTTGGGCGCGCTGCCGCTCTAAAATTTCTTGTTGCAAAAGTTCGTTGGTTTTCTGCAATTGAGCGGCTCTATCGTCTACTGCTTGCTGCAAAAGCTCGATCGTCCCGTACATTTCAGATTGGTTAAAAACTTGCGGCAAACTTGTGAGAGAGACAACGCCCAAAAGTTCTCCCTGACTGCCAACTACTACCAAACGGCGGACTCCGTGCCGCTGCATGGACTGGTGGGCGCGGAAGAGGGAATCGTTGGGAGATATGCAAAATAAAGGCGCACTCATCGCCTCAGCCGCCGAGATTTGGGAGAGGTTTAATTCGAGGGCGTGAAACTGCACGATGTCGCGCTCGGTGACAATGCCGATCGGAATTGGGTAATTTTCTATGGGTACGAGCCGCTGTGGATGCTGAATTTGGTCTTCGACAATCACCACGCAACGGGATTCATGTTTGACCATGAGCTGGGCTAAATCGAGGGCTGAGGCAGTCTTTGGGGCAGAAATGACTTCTTTTGTCATTACATCTGCCGCACAGCGCAAATTGGTCAGTAAGTTCACCGGTTGCAGGGCTTCGTGAATGGCTTCGCGGGTGATGATGCCGATCAGTCGCGACTCCTCATCGACTACGGGCAAATGCCGGATCTGGTGCTGGCGCAAGGTGAATATGGCTGTGAAAATATCTTGAGACTCGGATTGTTTGAGGGTGATGGGCGATCGAGTCATTACCTCAGCAATTGTCAGTCCGATCGCACAATGGGCGAGAGTAGTTAGCTTGACGATATCTCGTTCTGTAAAAATGCCGATCGGGCGCGAGTCTTCCACGACTATCACGCAACTGCGCTTGGCCAAGTTAGGAACACCCTGTTGTTTTTCCCCGCAAAGCTGACAGGAGACGCGCATCGGGTTCATGAGAGCTAACACTTGGGCGATCGGGGTTTCTGGAGCCACTGTCAGCGGGTGGCGATCGATCGATCGATCTAAAGGTGACAAGTAGATTGGTGGGCTGTTGGCTTCTACAGGGGGTTCTGATGTTTTAATTGCTAGCTGCGGAACTGAATCTAAGAAATGTTGTAAATCTTCTTGTAGCATGGTTGATTATTAATTTTACTTAATGAATTGTTACAATTTTGCGGACATGGGTTGGCAGACTTAGCATTAATTAAGCGGGCGACAGACGATCGATCGACTAAAATCTGATTGCTAGAAAACCCCTGATTTAATTTTTAATTTTTAATTCCTATGTCGTGGACACCATTAAATCATCGAATTCATCATTTGCCACTGATCCTGGCGGGCCCGATTTTGCGGCGGACTGAAACTGGGGAAGTGACAGTTTGGCTGGCTCTGAAAGCAGCGCGGGAAGTCGAACTCAAGGTTTATTCGACGGAGGGCGGCACCGGCGAAATTGTCGATGCGCCCTTGCTGCAAGGTGTGAACTCTACTGTGCAGCTTGGCAAATATCTGCACGTAGTGGCGGTGACGGCTAAACCAATTAACAGCAATGTCTTGACATATGGACAAATTTATGCTTATGACATTGAGTTTGATGGGGATCGCGAGTCGCCGTCGGTGGCAGTCCCAGAAAATGAGAAGGAAAATCTTCTTTATTGCCTGTGGCCTGCTTCCCCTGATTTGTCGGCTTTGGGGCCAGAGACGATCGGTTATTTCGCTCACGGGTTGCCGACTTTTGCCCTGCCACCGCAGGATTTAAACTATTTGCGTATCGTTCACGGTTCTTGTCGCAAGCCCCACGGAGACGGCAGAGATGCGCTGCCAATCTTGGATAATTCGATCGAACAATTTGCAGGAACGGCAAATAGCAGGCCCCACCAACTGTTTTTAACGGGTGACCAAATTTACGGCGATGACGTTGCCGATGCGATGCTGTGGGCTTTGACTGACGCTGGCGATACACTGTTGGGCTGGGAAGAGAGTCTGCCCCTGATGAATGATGCCCAAATTAAAAAGAATTTGTGTACCAGTATACCTAAGAAATCGGAAAAAGAAAATGTAGTTGGCGAAGAGAGGGAAATTTTTAGAGAGTCGCCAATTCAGAAAGCGTCTGAGGCTGAGTCTAAGTACAAAAAACCAATTGAGTTAAAGCCGGGGACTCGCAGCGATATTGCCAGAGATTTTGGTGGCTTTACGGCGATGTTGGTGAATAAATCGGATAAGTCTAAAAGTCACTTGTTCGGTTTGGGGGAATATTGCGCGATGTATTTGTTAGTTTGGTCTCCTGTGCTTTGGTGCGCGAGTTTTCCGAAGGGTAAGGATATTTGTCAAGAGTCTAAGGAGGTGAAAATCTGGGACAAAGAAGTTGTTGAACTTGATGGTTTTGTTCGCAATTTGTGGAGGGTGAGGCGGGCGCTGGCAAATATTCCTACTTATATGATTTGCGATGACCATGATGTTAGTGATGATTGGTATTTGAATCGGGAGTGGTGTTATCGGGTGCTGGGTAAGCCGCTGGGCCGCCGGGTGGTGCAGAATGCTTTGCTGGCTTATGCTGTGTTTCAAGGTTGGGGAAATACGCCCGCACAGTTCGAGGATGGAAGAGTAGGAGATAAGTTATTAAAGGCTGCCCAAAAGTGGTCGGATTCGGCGGGGACTGATGTTGCTGTTTGGGAAGAGGCGGCTTCGTATTTGGGGATTCCGGCGGTCGATCTTGAGACTGGTTTGCCTAAGTTAAAGTTAGATGATGATGTTTTTATTTTGGATCGGGATTGTGAGGGTGTAAGTGAGGTTTTGAGTTGGCATTTTACTGTGAGAAGTTTTAAGCATGAGGTGATTGTGCTGGATACGCGGACTTGGCGGGGATATCCGGTGAAAAGTGCGATCGATCCGCCGATGCTTTTGACTCACAAGGGTTTTGAGGAGCAAATTCAGCAGCCTTTGCGGGAGACTGAGTTGCTGAATAAAACTGGGGAATTTGCGATCGAGGCGACGCTGGTTGTTGTGCCGACAAATTTGGTGGGTTTGTGGATTATTGATGCGGTGCAAAGGCGGGATGTGGAACAGGGGAAGGTTTTTAATAGTGATGCGGGAGATGCTTGGAATTTTAATGAGTTGGCTTTTGTGAAGCTGTTGTCGGAGTTTTTTCAGAAACGCGATCGGGTGGTTGTTTTGACGGGGGATATTCACTATGCTGCTGCTGTGAGGCTGAGTTATTGGTCTGACAAGCATTTTGGCATTTGTCGCCCGGATGTTGAGTGTTTGCCACCTGAATCTAAGTTGAATCGCCAATCGTCTGTGTTAGCGCAGTTGACTGCTAGTGCTTTTATTAATGAGGAGTGGACAACTCATGTCGTTCATACTAAGATTAAGTCGCTGTTTCCTGAGCGATCGCACGAATGTTTGGGATGGAACCAGCCGCTGGAGTTGGTGAAAATTTCGAGACGTAGCAGAAAGAAGGCTGTGGCGGCGGCTGTGAGGGATAGGCAATCTTTTCCTGATTGGGGCTATCGAATTGACTGGATGAAACGACAAAAAGCTCGGGTGTTTTTGCAGCATGAAAATGGTGAGTTGTCAACTAGAACGCACAAAAATAAACAATTGTCGCGGCTGCATAGGTTGTGGAATTTTATAGCGCTGTTGTGGCGCAATCGCTGGCTACAAGAGGGTGATGAGATTGTGGGATACAGTAATATTGCGATCGTCAGTTTTCAGTGGCCGGCTGAGGGTGATGGGGAGAAGGCGGTGATGCAAAATGTTTATTGGCGGCCGCTTTGGGCACCGGATAGTGTGGTTTACAGTCAGTATTTTGTGCCGCTGGGATTGGATGAGGATGATTAGATTCCCGGCGGTTGGCATCCCGGCGGTTGGAATCCCGGCGGTTGGAATCCCGGCGGTTGGAATCCCGGCCGTTGGAATCCCGGCGGTTGGCATCCCGGCGGTTGGCATCCCGGCGGTTGGCATCCCGGCCGTTGGAATCCCGGCGGTTGGAATCCCGGCCGTTGGAATCCCGGCGGTTGGAATCCCGGCGGTTGGAATCCCGGCGGTTGGCATCCCGGCGGTTGGAATCCCGGCGGTTGGAATCCCGGCGGTTGAAACCGCGTCTACACAAACAAAACCCGCCTCCGCGGGTTGAAGATTTCACCCGATGATTTTCCATCTGGTGAATACCCTCTTCGTCCGCGGAGGCGGACATCGTTTGTGTAGACGCGGTTTCCAACCGCCGGATTCCCAACCGCCGGATTTCCAACCGCCGGATTTCCCAACCGCCGGATTTCCAACCGCCGGATTCCCAACCGCCGGATTCCCAACCGCCGGATTCCCAACCGCCGGATTCCCAACCGCCGGATTTCCAACCGCCGGATTTCCAACCGCCGGATTTCCAACCGCCGGATTTCCAACCGCCGGATTTCCAACCGCCTGGTTTCCAACCGCCTGGTTACTACGAAACACGCCCTCATCCCAACAACAACTCCTGAAACCGCACATCACCCCGAATCCCATCAAAATCCGCATCAGTTTTCGCGAACTCTCGATATTTTTCCGGTTCCAATTCAATCGCGCGCCACAAATTTTCCAGCGCTAACTCAATTTTGTTTTGCAAAGCATAACAACGAGCTTTATTATTATAAGGATTAGCATAATTTGGGTCTAAGTCTAAAATTGTATCCCAATTAGCTATTGCTTCTTCATAACGACCTAATGTTAGCAAAGCATAAGCTCGATCCTCCCAAATCTCAACTTCGTTAGCATATGATGGGTATTTCATGGCTTTGTCATAGCTAGATATCGCTTCATTAGCGCGTCCAGCCCTTCGCAGCGCGATACCTCGGTAATGCCACAATTTTGCTTGCTTCGGTTTTTGTTGTATGGATAAATCAAAACAGATAATTGCTGCTTCATACCATTCTAAATCAAACAAAGACGCTCCTAAATCCAACCAAAAATAGTAGTAGTCATCAGGTTGCATTTTTGCTGTTTGATGTTGCATTATTTTGAATGCTTGATTCCAGCTCTCGCGCGCCGCTTTCAGACGCTCGCACTTTATTAAAACCGCACCTCGGTAAAACCAGAATTCCCATTCGTCACCTTTGATTTCTATGGCTTTATCAAAACAGGTGATAGCTTCTTGGTAGCACTGCAAATCGCACAATACCTGAGCTTGCTCGTACCAAGAGATAGACTCATTGGGATAAATTGCCACAACTTTCGCTAAACTTTCCAGTGCTTCTTCATATCGCTGTTGTTCTGCTAGCTTTAAACCGTGATAGAACAATCTAACGGGGTTATCCGACGATATGCCGATAGCATTTTCAGCGCGAGAAACAGGATCGCTCACTCCTTCCAAGTGCAGGAAATGCACCCGACCAGACGCATCGCCCGCTAGAACTGTCACTCCATCAGGGGCGATCGCACAGGACTCAAACGCAGTATCTCCGATAAAACTATCAATTTCTTTGCCGCTAAGCAAATCCCAGATTTTCAGCGTGTTATCCCCTAAAGCGGAAATAGCTCTGAGGCTATCGAAGGCGATCGCCACTCCTACTGCTGTGGTAGTATGACCGATAAAACTATCAACTTCTTTGCCACTAAGCAAATGCCAAATTTTTACCGTGTTATCCCCTGAAACGGAAATAGCTCTGAGGAGATCGGGTGCGATCGCCACTCCTAGTACCGCGCCAGTATGACCGGTGAGAGTTTTCAGTTCGGTTCCTGTCTCGGTGTCCCAGATTTTCAGGGTATGATCCGAGCAAGCGAAAATCGCTATCTTGCCGTCGGGTGCGATCGCCACTGCATTTACTCTGGCAGTATGACCGGTGAGAGTTTTCAGTTCGGTTCCTGTCTCGGTGTCCCAGATTTTCAGGGTATGATCCGAGGAAGCGGAAATCGCTATCTTGCCGTCGGGTGCGATCGCCACTGAACTTACCTTGCTAGTATGACCGATGAGAGATCTTAGTTCGTTGCCGTTGTTTGTATCCCAGATTTTCAGAGTTTTATCGTCTGAAGCGGAAATTGCTGTCTTGCCGTCGAATGCGATCGCCACTGCTGATACCTCGCCAGTATGACCGGTGAGAGTTAAAAGTTTCTGCCCGCTGTTTGTGTGCCAGATTTTCAGGGTTTTATCATATGAAGCGGAAATTGCTGTCTTGCCGTCGGGTGCGATCGCCACTGCACTTACCCTGCTAGTGTGACCGGTGAGAGTTAAAAGTTCGGCGCCACTTTCTGTATCCCAGATTTTCAGAGTTTTATCGTCTGAAGCGGAAATTGCTGTCTTGCCGTCGAATGCGATCGCCACTGCTGATACCTCGCCAGTATGACCGGTGAGAGTTAAAAGTTCGGTGCCGCTTTCTGTATCCCATATTTTCAGAGTTTTATCGTCTGAAGCGGAAATTGCTGTCTTGCCGTCGAATGCGATCGCCACTGCATTTACATAGCTAGTATGACCAGTGAGAGTTAAAAGTTCGGCGCCGCTTTCTGTATTCCAGATTTTCAGGGTTTTATCCCGTGAAGCGGAAATTGCTGTCTTGCCATCGGGTGCGATCGCCACTGCTTCTACCCAGCGAGTATGACCAATAAGGGTTTTCAGTTCCTGACCGCTGTTTGTGTCCCAGATTTTCAGGGTTTTATCCCATGAAGCAGAAATCGCTATCTTGCCGTCAGATGCGATCGCCACTGCTGATACCTCGCCAGTATGACCAGTAAGAGTTTTCAGTTCCTGACCGCTGTTTGTGTCCCAGATTTTCAGAGTTTTATCCCATGAAGCGGAAATCGCTGTCTTGCCATCGGGTGCGATCGCCACTGCATTTACCCAGTGAGCATGATCCGTGAGAGTTCTGAGTTCCCTGCCACTTTCTGTATTCCAGATTTTCAGGGTTTTATCCCCTGAAGCGGAAATCGCTGTTTTGCCATCAGGTGCGATCGCCACTGCATTTACCGACTCAGTATGACCGATGAGAGTTCTCAGACATCCTTCTCCCGCCGACTCTAAATTAGCTTTCAAAGGCCGCAGCCAAGGACTATCTTTCGATTGCTTCGCCTGTTCCAACAACCCCTGAACTTGAGGCATTTCAAAATCCAGCAACCTCCCCAACAAATGCTCTACAAGTTGCGTTTTATCCTTCTCCAAAACGTGCGCCGACTTGCGAATTGCGCTTTGAATCAATTTCAGCGTTTGCATTTGCTCCTGGCTCAACAAAACATCAGCATTTCTCGCCAAATCGAAATCCTCAATTAACGCTTGCACCCCCAACAATTCCAACTTCGCCTCAATAAAACCAAAATCCGTCAACCAATGATAATAACGATCGAACTCTGGCGGCGAAGTTTCTACAAAATCCCTGGGTTGATGTTTCAAAAAATATTCTCGGTCCGATCGACTTTGCTGCGACAACCACACACCCAAATCGCTCATAGCGGCGCTCCTTTTAACCTGTTATCCATACCTTGGCGGTTGAGCTTTTCAACATTAATCCCCGCAGATTGCACCGTTTCATCTTGTGCCAAAAAATCGCGAAAACTATTGTGATAGATGCTGAAGCGAATTTCCCCTTCCACTTGCTGCTGCCGCAAAAACGAATCCCACTTCCTGAGTACCTGCTGCACCTTGAAATCCGTCTCAGCCACCGATTTCGCAATCCACCCACGAGAAACAGCTTCCCGCGCTTTTGACAGCACATAAATAATCTTCACCTTCATCTCCAGCAGAGGATCGTCATCCCTCCCCATCATCTGTCCCCAGTGTTTTTGATAATATTCCTCCAAACCCGCTGGCAAATCATTTAAATTCACATCATTGTACGTGCCGCCTTCAATCTCATCAAGTACGTGGCGGAGGTAAATAAATTTCTTTTCGCTTTTTTCAGCTACCGCCCCCACAAACTGTTCCCGCTGCAAATTTCGACTCTTAATCCAATCCTGAATTAACTCGCTTCTCTCTGTGCGTTTTGCCAGATAAGCCTTGACATCTTCCAGACTTTCAGCACTGTATTGCATCAAATCAAAAACCGTCTTGTTAGCTGTCGGCATTGTCAGAAATTCCGGCCGCTTCGAGACAATGAAATAGACGTTATCCGGCAAATCATTAGGCAAATATGAAACATTACTGTTGCTAATTTGAGCCTTCCAATCAACTTCATCCAGCGCATCCACCACAAAAATTATTTTTTTGTCCCTGCTAGACTTCTCGCTAACTTCCTTCAGCAAATCGCATAGAAAGATGTTATTTTTTATGGCATTTGGAGGCAGTCGCGGATACTTATCTTTAAGACCAAAACCTTCAATCAATTGAGTGCAAGCATTTTCCAAAAAAGTTTCAGCGCTGACAACTCCATCCGGTTGCGAGTTGAAATGAGTAATGCAGCGGCGCTTCAACAGCACCACACAGGCAGCCATAATCGCGCTTTTCCCAACACCCGGTTCCGCCTCCAGAACAAAATAGCCTTTTTGCTTTGTCCTCAGAAACTCATTAATTGCTTTAAACACAAATTTCCGACCGGTAAAGTCTTTAATTCTGTCCTGAATAATTGTCTCTGACTTAACAGGAATCGGCAAACTCGGCGCAGCAGGATCGATATATCTTTCCAGCAATGTCCGAACTTCTGCCAACTCATCGCGGATAGTTTCGATAACTTCCAATCTCGCCATAACTTGGCAAATTTGCTCCCGCGTCGCCAAAGCCTCCAACTTCTGCAAAACCTCCCCATTTTGCAATCCCAAATCTTTCAATTGAACCAAAGTTTCGCGATGCAAAGTCAACTGCATTGCCGCAAATTGTCTGCCGCCAGTTTCCGCATCTTGTTTGAGCACTTCGCGAAACGCCTTCGGAAAAGATTCGTGCAGTTTTTGGGCCGCACAGGCAATTAATTCGGGATGCAAAGTTTTGTTTTCCTTCGCTGCAAAATCCGTCAAAAAATCTTGCCAATCTTGCACCGACAATCCCGTAACTTCCACAAACTGATTCGGATCGGGCGAAAAAATCTTCGCAAGTTCCCCCTCAGAAAAATTTAAAGCCGCTGTCGAAGTATCAGGTTTGGCATCAATTTCGAGCCAGTAAGCAACAGTTTTCTTAGCTAAACATTTAAAATCAGCTTTAGCATCACGCAGATTATTTCGTTCAGCAATAACCTTAAATTCCTCAGATTCAGGAATATTCTTGTGAAGCAGACAGCCGATAGCTTCTCCAGCCGCCGCAGTCAAATCGCCATTTTTAAGAATATCCGCATTTTTTCCGATTCGCTGCGCCAACTTGTTCCCCAACTCGCTAGCTGTGATATTACCAACAACGCTAGCAATAAGAGTTGCCAAAACGCCAACCCCGAACACTCCTACCGGGCCCCCAAGCATCGATGCCGCCATCCCTGCTGCGGGGCCACCCAAGAGGGCGCTGGAGAGACACTGGCCGACGATGTATACGGCGCTACCGCCCAGTAGCCGAGTTTTGGTATCGGCTAAATTAACTAAAGACATAATTTAAATACTTCTTACACTTTGCAATAGTTTAGCGCGGAAAGATAATTAAATACAATGTTAAGCAAATTCGGACACCGCAGTGCCGTTTCCCTACATCACAATCATTGATTGCCCTCGATGAGAGGAGGACACGGCAGTGCCGTTTCCCTACCCCGTTGAGTAGCCCAAACCCGGTCTTCTTCCGATAGAGGCGGTACGGGTTCTAGATCGTAATCGATCCGATAGTCATAGCCAGCGCGATCGTAAACACCTGCAAATAATTCTGGTAAGTTAAGAATAGGTTCTACATCTTCCTCGCGCAAGGGAAGCGGAAATATAGGTAGAGAATCGCGGAGATTAAAAGCATAAAGTTCGGCAAACGGACGGCGATCGCTGGGACTGACTAAAATCCGATAATCGCTTTCAATAGAATTGTTAAGAATGGGCATAGATTCCCATTTTCGTAGTAAATCGATTTCGACTAAATTGGTTAAACTACCTAAAATACTCTGGCGTTTTTTGAGATAAGTAATTCTGCCTTCTCCACTACGTTTGTTCACGGGAGAAAGGATTTCAATTGCGGTGACAACTTGTTTGGTTGTCATTTCTCGCACTTCTAGATAAGTTTGCTTAATTTTTTCAGTAGTTGGTACTTTGACGATAATGGGAACTGTTAAAGTAGCAATGGCAACTGAACGGTTAGGAACATTAATGGTATTAGATTGATGTTCGATAGCCACATCGGGGATACTTACTAAAATCGAGTTGTTGTTATAGTCATTAGTGTGGTTTTTATAAATATTTTGTTTAATCGCAATTTCATATTTAGGACGAATTTGAGGCATGATGGTATCCGCGATCGCGATCGTCAACCAATGATGAGTTTCCTGCCAGAAATCGGGGTGTTCTAAGTAGGGATCCATTCCAGGAAATGGTGAAGGCATAGGACTTTTTTCCAATGTATTGACTTTCAAATCATTTTAGCATTTTTAATTTTGTAGTTGCGTCGCTTGAAAGGGAGGCAGAGCAAGAGAGATATGGGTTCCCGGGCTGGAGCCTGGGAACCAGTTAAAAGAAGGACTAAAGTCCTCACTACGAACCGGGAAATATTAATTATAAAACAGCCGCCACAGTTGCCATCAGCAACCCTTGAAACAATTTCACCCCATCTGTTTCGCCCAACATCGGATCGGATGCCCGTTCTGGATGCGGCATCATTCCTAACACATTGCCCGCCCGATTGCAAATGCCGGCAATATTATTTAACGAACCGTTCGGATTCCCAGCACTGTTAATTTCGCCCGCTTCTGTGCAGTACCGAAACAACACTTGATCGTGTTCTTCTAGTTCTGCTAAAGTGTCGGCATCGGCGTAATAGTTGCCTTCCCCGTGGGCGATCGGCAAATCGATGATTTCACCCAAAGTATAAGCCGCAGTCCAACGGGTATTACCGCGCTCAACTTTCAAAGAAGTGCGATCGCAAATAAAATGCAATCCCGCATTCCGCACCAGAGCGCCGGGCAATAAACCAGCTTCTGTCAACACCTGAAAACCATTGCAGATGCCGAGTACAAGTTTACCTT
Organism: Cyanobacteriota bacterium; assembly: GCA_025362325.1. Classification (GTDB taxonomy): domain Bacteria; phylum Cyanobacteriota; class Cyanobacteriia; order Cyanobacteriales; family Microcoleaceae; genus Microcoleus. Next base: position 38,222 of record JANYGO010000082.1, read on the forward strand.
GTTTGGCGTGTTCTGCCGTAGCTCGCATCGCTGGAGAAAAACGGGCGATCGCACCACACCGCAAATAATCTCCGTAACTAAAACCACCGGGTATTACAATGATGTCAATATCCGAAATATCGGTATCTTCGTGCCAAATCATCCGCGTCGGTTGGTGCAGCAACCCTTGAGTCACCCACACCACATCGCGATCGCAATTTGAACCAGGAAAAACAATAACTCCAAACTTCATTTTTATACCCCTGCTGTCTCGACAGGTACAGCAATTGCAGTCAAATCAAAGCGATAATTCTCAATAACTGGATTCGCCAAAAGTTGGTCGCAAACGCGATCGAGTTGTTCGCGGGCCTCGGATTCAACCGCAGCAGTCAGCGTCAATTCAACGTACTTTCCGATCCGCACGCCCTCAACATTGTCGTATCCCATGTGTTGCAAACCGGACTGTACGGCAGTGCCGGCGGGGTCTAAAACCGAAGGGCGGAGAGTAACATAGATTTGGGCAAGATATTTCTGAGTCACGGGAATGTTGCGGTAGGTGATGTGCAAGTTAGCGCCATTGTATTCTACAACCAGGTTGCGCGCGATCAACCTTCCACACCAAATCCGCGTTTAATACCCTCTTATTCCCCAGTCCCTCTGAGCTCGGACATTGTTTGTGTAGACGCGGTTTCAACCGCCGAGTCTTCCCCTCGGACATTGTTTGTGTAGACGCGGTTTCAACCGCCTCTTAGTCGGCGTCCGGCGGACATCGTTTGTGTAGACGCGGTTTCAACCGCCGAGTCTTCTGTAGACGAGGATTTGGTATGACTCCCCCAAGTGAGATAGCCTAGAAACAGGGACAAATGTGATTCCAGCAGATTGCACAAAAAAATTATGAGAACCAACCGCACCCGCAGTCAGGAGCGTATTTTAGACTTGCTCAAGACCTTGAATCGATCGCTCTCAGCACAAGATATCTACCTAGAACTGCGCCAGAGCGACCACAGCATGGGCTTAGCAACCGTTTACCGCTCCCTCGACGGTTTAAAGCGAGAAGGGTTCGTGCAAGTCAGAACGCTTGCTAGCGGCGAATCTCTCTACGGTGCCGCCCACCAAGACCAACATCACCTAACTTGTCTCGAATGTGGCGCGTCCATTACGATCGACGAATGCCCAGTTCATCACCTAGAAAGCCAATTACAACAATCTCATTCTTTCAAAATTTATTATCACACATTGGAATTTTTCGGATTGTGCGATCGATGTACTTTGGCTCAAGAATCTTAGAGAAGTCCTGCCGTCATTAGTCAATAGCTCTCCCAAACATCGCAAAGCCCCAGCCAGCAGCCAAAGGATCGCGGGAATCCAGATCATAAAAAGAATAGGTGATACTATTTAGATTCTTAGATTTAAAATTGGAAATTTAAGAATTATCAACGACTTACTCTGCAAGGGTTTTCGACTTGCCAGCCCGATCGCGATTTGTCGCGCCGCAGTACCAGGTTGATGCTTCGCTCTTACTCAAAATCAGAGCTTTAGTAACTTAGATGACAATTTTAGCTGATCGAGACCGGCCGCAACTACAATTTCTAGGGGCCCAAGGCATTTAAGAAATTGATCGGGGCTAAAATCAGTTTATTCTCAAGCTCGTGAATTTGGAGCTGGGAATCATATATCTTCAGAATGTTTTTACACAAACTATTTCAATATGATCAGTAGTTTCTCCCAACCCATTTATTGCCCGAATCTGAGCTGTCCCGCTCCCGGCAATACCTTTGGCCGCCAGCAGTGTGCAGCTTGCGAAACCAATTTAATTTATCGATATTTGTGGGCGGTGGGCCCAGCAGCCGATGAAGTGGCGGCGGGTAAGGTAATCGCCGATCGATATTTGGTCATTGCACCCCAAATCTGGCTCGACAGCCGTCCATCTATCCCTCCGGGCGTCCCCGAACAACTGCCGGTGCACATTATGCCTTACCTGCATTTGTATCCCCAACGGCTGCACACGCCCGAAGTATACGGTTTTTGTTCCCTCGGGGAAGCCGCCGAAGCGACCGAAGTGCTGTTGTTGGAAAATGTGCCGATCAATAATTTCGGTAGCCTAAATCCTTCTATTTTACAAGCTTGGTCTCAAACAACCGCCGCGCGCCAAGTTTACTGGCTGTGGCAAATGCTCCAACTGTGGACGCCGCTGTCGGAACAAGGAGTCGCGGCGAGTTTGCTGGTGCCGGAAAATTTGCGCGTGGAAGGTTGGCGGGTACGCCTGCTGCAACTGCACCCCGGCAATTTTGTACCGACGCTGCGGGATTTGGGAGATGTGTGGTCGGGTTTGGTGGAATCGGCACAGCCCGAGGTGCAGTCGAGACTCGGAGAGATTTGTGTATTTATGCGCCGCAGCAGCATGAATTTCGACGCGATCGCCCTGGAACTAAACGATTTACTATTAGAACAAGCGGCTTTATTGCCCCTGCACTTAGAAGTAGTCGGCATCACCGATACCGGGCCGCAGCGCTCCCAAAATGAAGACAGTTGCTATCCGATTGCTACTGATTTACAGTTTAGCAAACAGGCGGGCGGTGATAAACTAATTCCTTACTTGACAATGGTTTGCGACGGGGTTGGAGGTCACGAAGGAGGAGAAGTTGCTAGTCAATTAGCAGTACAATCTCTGAAATCTTTAATTCAAAACTTGCTGGCAGAAATAGCAGAACAACAAGAATTGATGACGCCAGCAATGGTAATCAAACAACTCGAAGAAATAGTCAGAGTTGTGAACAATGTGATTTCTGCTCAAAATAACGAGCAGGGAAAAGAGTTGCGCCAGCGGATGGGGACGACTTTGGTGATGGCCCTCCAGTTGCCTCAAAAAGTGAAAGTTTCCGAGGATTTGCCGTCGAATAACGGCCACGAACTTTATTTAGTCAATGTTGGAGACAGCCGCGCTTATTGGATTGGCAAAAATTACTGTCAGCGGCTGACTGTGGACGACGATGTAGCGTCCAGGGAAGTGCACTTAGGACACAGTTTATACTGGGAGACTCAATTGCGATCGGATGCAGGAGCCCTGACTCAAGCTTTGGGCACCCGGGACGGCGATTTTCTGCGCCCGACGATTCAGCGATTTATCATCGAAGAGGAAGGCTTACTGCTGCTGTGTTCCGACGGTTTGAGCGACAACGACTGGGTAGAGCAATCTTGGGAGAATTACGGCCCAGAGGTGCTAGAGGGCAAAATGTCTTTGGAAGCGGCGGTTCAGTCTTGGATTCGCCTCGCCAACGAGAAAAACGGTTACGACAACACCTCTGTAGTGATGACTTACTGTCGGATGTCGCCGGAGAGATTGGTACTGTTCGATACGGCTGGTGCGTCAGCGCCGGTGTCAGCAGCGCCGGTGTCAGCAGCGTCGGTGTCGCTGCCGATGTCACCGTCTGTGTCAGGGTCCGCATCCCTCCAGAAGACCGGGAGGATGCCAGAATCTCAGCTTTCTGAATCGTCCAAACAGTTGCTGTACCCTGAAACTGCCCCCGCCCCGGAACCAGTTCAAAAACAGAAATCCAAGCGTTGGCTGCCTTTGCTGGGGCTGTTGGTGCTGATGTTAGCCTTCGCCGGTTTAGGTTTGTGGGTGCGCAGCCTCCAAAGCCCGCAGCCGGAGCCGAAACAACTTCCGCCACCGCCGGAAACTCCCGCCCCAACTCCTGCGGCGATTCCCTCGCCCGGTGCCGATATTCCTTCGCCCGCTGCTGAGAGTCCCTCGCCATCCCCAGAATCGACTCCTGCGGAAATTCCCTCGCCGTCGCCAGAATCGACTCCTGCGGATATTCCCTCGCCCGGGGCCGAGAGTCCCTCGCCATCACCCCAGTAAAGGAGAGCGAATTCAGCAGGAGGTTTCAAAAAATGCAGATACTTTCCGGCGGCACGGCGACTCGAACGCTGTCGCCAACTTTGTGCCGCTGCAAGTCATCTCTGTGCAAGTTTTGTCGGCGAAGGGCGATCGAGCTTTTAGCAGTCAGGCGCACCGTATAGCGCGTATCAGTACCAATATAAATCGCCTCTTCAACTACTCCCGGCCAGCTATTTTCAGCCTGATAATTAGCCGGATAAATAGTAGCTTTTTCTGGCCGCAACATCAGGGTAACAACTTTCCCAGCGGGCAAATCTTCTGCTGTCGCAACTAACACAGGCAAATGCTGGTCAACCAACACGATTATTTTACCCTGTTGCTTTTCTACTACTCGCCCGGTTAAAAAATTGCTGTCGCCAATAAAATCCGCAACAAACCGCGTTTTCGGATATTCATAAATATCAACAGGCGTCCCGACTTGTTGCAGTTTTCCTCCCTCCATCACTGCAATTCTATCCGACATTGTGAGTGCTTCTTCCTGATCGTGAGTCACATAAATAAACGTAATTCCCAATTGGCGCTGCATTTTTTTTAATTCTAATTGCATCTCTTTGCGCAATTTTAAATCCAGCGCTCCTAGGGGCTCGTCCAACAGCAAAACAGACGGCTCTTTGACCAACGCCCTCGCCAGCGCTACTCGCTGCTGCTGTCCTCCTGACAGTTGGCGGGGATAGCGTTTTTCTACATCTGTTAACTGTACTAATGCTAAAACTCCCGCCACGCGATCGCCAATTGTTTGCTGAGGCCAATTCTCCATTTCCAACCCAAATGCAACATTTTGTGCTACAGTCATGTGCGGAAATAAAGCATAGTTTTGAAATACCGTATTCACTGGGCGGTGAAAGGGCAGGCGATTTCGCATCGGTTGGCCGTGAAGATAAATTTCGCCCGCTGTGGGCATTTCAAAACCCGCGATCATTCGCAAAGTTGTGGTTTTGCCGCAGCCGGAAGGGCCGAGCAAAGAAAAGAATTCGCGATCGTAAATTTGCAGGTTAAGGTTATCTACAGCTAAGAAATCTTGACTGCTGGCACTTTTAAATACTTTGGAAATGTCTAAAACTTCGACGGCGTGCATTATTATCTATCCTGATAGGGTGTTGTGCATTTGAATTTAATTTTTAGGGGCGGGCTAGAAGCCCACACCACAAGAGTTTCACGAACTAAAAATTGTGAAATTAGATGCGCACTAAGCTGTTGGACATTTAAACTGGTTGTCAATAAATAATCAAACTATTTGTTGTGGGGTGGGCTTCTAGCCCGCCCCAAATCTGCAATTTAAACGTGAAAAAGCTTACTTTCCTGCCCCTGCTTTAACTTCCGTCGAAGCTCGATCGTACAATGCGGTTGCTTTCCCGACATCCTGCAAGAATTTCAGTTTGCCAAATACCTCAGCAGGTGGGTAAATCTGAGGATTATTCAAATCTTTCGGGTCAATTAAACCTTTGTCTATTGCTGCTTTATTTGGCGAGCCAAAGTGAGTAAAATTAGAAATTGTCGCACCTACTTCGGGCTGCAAAACAAAGTTAATAAATTTTTCAGCTAACTCTTTGTGCGGCGCACCTTTGGGAATTGCCATGTTATCCGAAAAGACAATTGTTCCTTCTTTCGGAATAGCATAGCGGAGATTGGGATTCTCTTTCATCACCTGAAAAATATCGCCGCTCCATTCCATTGTCAGATTTACTTCTCCTTGATCGAGCAGAGTTTGACCAGTGTCGGGGACAAAAGCAGCAATGATATTTTTATTTTTAATCAGCAAGTCGCGGGCTTTGTTAATTTCTTCGGGATTAGTTGTATTTGGGTCAAGTCCTAAATACATTAAAACCGCTGCAAAAGTATATCTCGCATCATCTTGCCATGCTATTTTTCCGGTATATTTAGGATCGAACATCGCCGCCCAACTGTTGATTTCGCTCTTGGTTGCTTTGATGTTGTAGCCAATTCCCATGGTTCCCCACTGATAAGGCAATGAATATTTATTTCCCTGGTCAAATGTTTGGTTGAGCCATCTGGAATCGAGATTTTTTTTGTGAGGAATTTTTGCTAAATCTAACGGCTCAAGTATATTATCGGCTGCCATGATTTTCACCATGTAATCTGCGGGAAATATTACATCATAACCGGGATTTCCCTGTTTGAGTTTGGCGTAAAGTGCGTCGCTGTTCTCGAAAGTGTCGTATTGAATTTTAACATTGTTTTCTTTCTCGAATTGGGCGATCGCCTCTGGGGCGATATAACTTGCATAATTGTAAATGCTGAGGACTTGCTGCTGGTTTCCACCTGTGCGGCTACAGCCGAAAGCCATTGTTGCACTCATCACAAACAAAAGTAGGAAAGTCAGGAGGCGTTTCATGAGTTTTGTTAGTTGTAGGCGAAGTCAATTATGACACAAAAAGCAATTGTATCAACTTTTTTGAACTTTGAGGGAGGACACAACCAGCAACAAGGAAGCCAACAACATCAAAGTTGAAATGGCATTAATCGCTGGCGTCACTGCAAATTTTATCATGCCATAAACCAAGAGCGGCAGAGTCATCGAACCGACGCCTGTGGTAAAGAATGTCACGACAAAATCGTCTAGCGACAGAGTAAAAGCCAGCAGTGCCGCGCTAAAAATAGCGGGCCAAATTAGAGGGAAAGTGATGCGCCAAAAAGTCCGCCATTCGTTGGCACCCAAGTCAAAAGCTGCTTGTTCTAATTGAGGATCGAGTTCCGCCAAACGCGCCCTGACAGTAATCGTCACAAAGGAAATATTAAAGACAACGTGACCGATAATTACTGTAGGTAAGCCGAGATTGAGGCGGATTCCCGTGAGATTTTCTACGATCCGAAATGCGAGGGTGAAGAAAACTAGCAGCGAAATGCCGATCGTAATTTCGGGCATAATAATCGGCAAAAACAGTAAAGCTTCTACTGCTTTGCGTCCCGGAAAATGAAAGCGTTCCAGGGCTAGCGCTAGCATTGTACCGAAAATTGTCGCCAGTACAGTTGAAATAGCTGCAATTAGCAAACTGTTGTTGAGGGAAGGCAAAATTCCGGCGCTGCTGCTGGTAGCAATCGTCGCACCTGCATTGCTAAACAAGCTGCCGTACCAATCGAGGGTAAAACCGCGCCAAACTGCATTAAATTTGGAAGTATTGAAGGAGTAAACAATCAGAATCAGGATGGGCAAGTAAAGAAAGGCAAATGCTAGTGCAGCTTGTACCCAAAGCCACTGTTTGCCGATCGCCCGCACGAGCAAATCTAGTTTTATTTTAGTCATTAGTCAATAGTCATTGGGCATTGGGCAAACAGGTCATGGGCCAAACAGGTCATTGGGCATTGGGCATTTGCGTGTTTTACCCTAAATGTATGGTGCTTATGGGCGCACCTAGCGCTTATTGAGTTTCATCAGAGACGCGGAAGTAAATTAAAACAGGAATCAATATGATTACCGTCAACAGCATAGAAAGTGCAGAACCAAAAGGCCAATCGCGGGATTTCATAAACTGATTTTGAATCAAGTTTCCCACCATAACTGTTTTAGAACCCCCCAATATATCCGGTGTAATGAAAGCGCCTACAGCCGGGACAAAAACTAAAATTGAACCTGCAACAATCCCGCGACTTGTCAATGGTAAAAACACGCGCCAAAAAGTGCGAAGATCGTTTGATCCTAAATCTTGAGCTGCTTCAACTAATGAAAAATTGAAGCGTTCTATGCTAGAATATAATGGCAGAACCATGAAAGGTAAATAGCCGTAAATCAGACCGATCGCCACAGCGAAAGGCGTAAACAGCAAGTTTAACGGTTCGCTAATCATATGCAGGCTTTGCAGGGCTGTGTTAACTACTCCTTCGCTGCGCAGCAGAATTATCCAGGCGTAGGTTCTCACCAAAAAGTTAGTCCAAAAGGGAATAATTACCAGCAAAAGCAAAGCATTTCGCCAGCGGGGAGGACGGGTGGCGATGAAAAATGCGAGGGGATAGCCGACTAACAAACAAGCGGCGGTGGTCAAAAAAGCCAAAAAGAGCGATCGCCCGATTACGCCTAAAAAAATTCCGCTGAACAAACGCTGGTAGTTGCTGAGAGTAAATATCCAAGTAACGCCGCCGTAAGTACCGCGCTCTAAGAAACTGTACAACAGTACAATTAGCACAGGCAAAATGAAGAAAATGATCAGCCATGCGCTGGCGGGAAATAATAGCAGCAACAGGCTATACAATTTTCGATGTTCGATGTTCGATTTGCGATCGGGAAAGAGCGATTTCATCAGGGTGTCTGGTTACCCGTGCGTATAGGACTAATAATCCCACACATTTTATATCAAATCCGCAGGTCAAGCCGCAGCATTTATTTAGGGGTAGAATTCTGGCTTTTGCCTTCGGGCGAGGGTAACTGGCGGTTTAAGTCAACATTCAAGTTTTCGCGGCGGAATTGGAAGCGGAAAACGACTTTGCGATCGCCCGCGGCATTTTGACTCTGATTCGCATCTAATTCTCCCCGTCCAGAAACTAATACTTTCTGCTGCAATTGGGCTTTTTTAGGAAAATTCACCTGATCGGAAAACATATAATTAGAAACAGCTAAAGCCCTGCGCAAACTCAGTTCCAAGTTTTTGGGTTCGGAACCTGCGGAACTGGTATGTCCTTCGATAACAACGCGAGCAATTTGTTTTTCAAACTGTTTGTTAGCAAAAAGCACTTGGCTGTAAATGGGAATGAAGGCTTGCAAAAAATTTTTGCCTTCGGGTTTGAGGACGGAACTGTTATTATCAAACAAAATGCGATCGCGAATGCTGACATCTCCAGTTCCGGGGTCAACCGTAAAAATATCTTTGTTTCCAACTTTCCCCTCTAAAGCATTCACAATAATCTGCGGCAGTCCTGCAAATGCCTTTTGATATTGCTGCAATTCTTGCCGCAGTTTCTCCGCCTGAAGGATTTTTTCATCCAGCAGTTTCACTTTTTCGCTGAGTTGAATTTGCACGGTGATGAACAAAAGGGCGAACAACATCAGCAAGCCGGACATTAAATCGCCGATCGACAGCAGGACGCTGGAATCTTCCTCTTCTTCTGTTTCCGGTGCATTGTCTAAATCTGATAAATTTCTCATTTTTGCACTGTCGCTGATTTGTTAATTAGTTTGTAGTGAGGACTTTAGTCCTCTCTCATTACAAGGACTAAAGTCCTTACTACGAACGTTTGTAGTGAGGACTTTAGTCCTCAACCTATTTCTAAATATCATCCCAAGCGCGACCATAGTTTATAACTGGATATTCAGTCCACAAATGATGCAGCCCTTCCCGTCCATAATATTGTAAATACCAGTGAATGCTACTGTGAGCGTAATCATAAGCAGACTTTACCCATAGGTGTTTGACAGGATTGTTGTGGATATAATTCAGCGTTGTATAGTAATGCCGTTCCGAACGAATAGCTCTATCAGTGTAACTGTACCAAACTGTTCGACCACCTGTAGCTCCATCTTCCAGATTCCATTGACGTGATGTTGATCCATGAACCGCATGAAATAATTTACTTAAATCGTTAAAGTTCGCAACCTGCACCAAAAGATGATAGTGATTGGGCAATATAACCCAGGCCAGTATTTCCATACCTTTAGTTACAAATGCTTCAAATAGCCGATCTAGGAGTTGCTGGCGGCGAGATTGGTCTACCATGTAATACTTATGTTGGTAACACGCGCCTGTCAGCAGGTAAAAAGTGCGATCGCGTATTAGATGTGGTGGTCTGTGGGGTGGGTAGCCTTTGCTCAAGCGTTGTCGAACTAATTCAGCACGTTGTTCTGGTGTCAGCGTCCGGTACTCGTACATGATATTTTGATTTTAAATTTGGTAGTAAGGACTTGGGTTCTCATTATAAATATAACTTTCCCAGGTTCGATCGTTCGGACTTCAGTCCTTCATGAATGCGGACTCAAGTCCTCACTACAAACCTTGCTCTTAGGTTCGATCGTTCGGACTTCAGTCCTTCATGAATGCGGACTAAATTCCTCACTACGAACCTTGCTCTTAGGTTCGATCGTTCGGACTTCAGTCCTTCATGAATGCGGACTAAATTCCTCACTACGAACCTTGTGAGGACTTCAGCCATTCATGAATGCGGACTAAATTCCTCACTACGAACCTCATTATTGATAGCTTATTTCTTCGTTCCTAAATTATCAGCAGCAGCCACCAAATAATGAGCAACCTGCATCAAGCCGTCAGAACTTTCTTGCAGGCCGCTGCACACTTTCGCCATCGAAGTATCAGCTTCTTCAAAAAACTTGTGCTGCGATGACGTGGTTATTTCCAAATAGCCAATTAATTGATTGTTGCCCAACTCCAGCGCGCGATCGAACTGATTTGTCATGTTTTGATAGGCACTTTCAACCCGCTGCACTTGTTCTTGTTCCGCTTGCAAAGCTGCATTTAATTGATTCACCAAATTTGTATAAGTAGTTTGCAGCCTTTCCCCTTCTGTATTGAACTGATTTGCCATTTTTTCATAAACGCTTTCTACCCGCAGCACTTCTTGTCCGGTGATCTTCGCCAATTCCTGCAACTGTGCCAAACGCTGGCTGGAATTCAAACCCACAGAATTAGCAAACTGACTGACTTCTGCGGCGGTTGTCAAAATTTGGCTCATACTTTGGTCAACTTGCTGCGACATTAATTTGCGCTTCTCCGATTCTTCCTGAAAAACTTTCTGCAAGCCGAGTACAACCTGTGCTAAACCTTTTTGCTGTTTGCCTAATGTTCCTTCTAATAAATTATTTTGTTGGGTAAAAAATTGCTGGAGAGAGGATTGATATGTTACCCGGAAGTTATTTAATTCTTCCTGCACAGTGACGCGAGTATTTTGCAACATGGCGTCAACATTCTGCAAGCTGCCCACCAGATTTTCTCGCGCTTTATCCATTAGTCCAGAAGCTTCGTCGCCTACTACTTTGAGGGTGTCGGACTGAGTTTGAAAAGCTGTATGCGTGGCATTTAAAATATTTGTCATCCGGGTTTCCACACCTTGCAGCATTTCTCTTTCTTGTTCCGCTTGAGTGTGGAGAGATGCTTGCAAATTGTCCTGAATTCCTCTAAATGTATCGGCGGCTTCTTGGGCGCTTTCTTGAAAGGCTGTTCTTTGCGCTTTCATGCCTTCAATGCTTTCTCCAACTCCCGAGCGCACTTCGGCAGCCATTTCCTGCAAAACGCCGTGGGTGTCGGTCTGAAACTGTCCTAAAATCTGCTGCAAGTTGGTAGCAAATTCCTGCAACTGCACTAAGGTATCTTGCTGGAAATTTTGAATTGTCAGGATAGATTGTGCTAAACTAGAAGAGATTCCGCCTAATTCGTTCTTCAATTCTCTGACAGCTTCTGATGCTTCTTGAGTTAACTGAGCGCTTTGATCCAACCGCCCGACTACAGGCTCAATTACTTCGGTGCGCAGCCCTGAAAGCAGGTTGTTTAATATCTCTTCGCCTTGGTCGGCTTTAATCTGTTTGAGGAGGGATAATTCTTGGCGAATGTCTTGGAAAACTGGGGTCATTGCTAAACCGATTTGCTGTCCGAGATCCTGAGAGTTGACATTGCTTTGCGCCTCGACTATTTGAGCAAATCCGGTTCTCATTGTCTCGGTTGCAAGGGCGATCGCACTTTCAGCATCGCCGCTAGAATTAGCGCGGGAAAAGATTTGTTCCGGCGTTTGCAATTTCGCGATTTTGTCTAATTTGTTCCGCAAATTGGATAGGTTAGCAACGCGCGCGCGATCGCCCCAAGCCAACACGATCGTAAATACGCTAGAAGATCCCAAACCCATCAAAGAAGTCGAAAACGCCGTTTTCATCCCCTCCAGCAACGTGCTAATCGAGGGTAGCAATTCTTTTGTATCTTGCAGCGAACCCAAATTAACATCTTGCAAGCCGGTTTGAATGCCGTAAAATGTGCCTAAAACCCCCAACGCTACTAAGACGCTGGGTACAAACCGCCACTGACTCCGAGGTGCCGATCGCCCTAAAATTGCTGGATACTGAAATAACACAAACCGCCCGGATTTTACCTGAGCTCTGTAGGCCTCGCCACCGGCGGTTGTTTCCCCCGCTAAGTGTTCGCTAAACCAGTCTACAAGCAGTTTCCAAGTGTCGGTAGCTGTTTCCCACTGTCGCAATTCGATCGCCCCTGAGGTACCGCTTTCTAACTTCGAGCTCAAATAGTTGACAGCCTCAGAAGTCGATCGGCTTTTAGCGCCGACATACCGCTGGTACTGCTTCACAGAAGTGAACTCACCCCAAACAGCCGCGCACAGCAAAATCAGCGCCGCCCAGTGAAAAATGCTATTCTGCCAAATCACCCCAAAAACAGCAGTCAAATAATTAATTAATTGCATATTGACAACCCGTTCACTTTGTGTAGTTTACTGAAATTTCAATCAGGGAAAAAACTCACCTTAACGTTTTAATATAACAGCTCTCGCCCTCAAAATAAACAGTCTGACCTTGAGATAATTTATCTCCTATCTCACTTTATTTTATCAATTATGTCATGATTAATAAAGAATCAAGAGGTACGCAATGTCAGCAGAATCGCCAACCCCCAAAATAGTCATAGTCGGTGCCGGATGGGCCGGTTTAGGCGCCACCTATCACCTAGCCCAGCAAGGCTATGACGTAACTTTATTAGAAGCAGGCCCTCAGCCTGGAGGCTTAGTCGCCGGGTGGAAAACCGCTGGCGGGCGTTCCGTAGAAGCAGGCATTCACGGCTTCTGGTATCCCTACAAAAACATTTTTTCATTAGTCAAGCAATTAGGACTCGATCCCTTCACACCTTGGACTCGTTCTTGTCAGTATTCCCCCGCCGGATTGGAAGTAGAATCGCCGATTTTTCAGGACGAGCCGCGACTTCCCACACCTTTAGGAACCTTCCTGTACACCCGGTTTAAAAGACTGCCATTAGTCGATCGCCTGTCAGCCTTACCCTTACTCTACGCCGTCCTAGATTTCGACAATTCCGACGAAGCTTGGCGCAGGTACGATCGCGTTACAGCCCGCGAATTGTTCAAACAGTTTGGCGTATCTGCAAGGCTCTACCGCGAGGCTTTCGAGCCGATGTTATTAGTAGGTTTATTTGCACCCGGAGAACAATGTTCGGCCGCCGCAGCTTTGGGAATGCTTTATTATTTCATTCTCGCACACCAACCCGATTTTGATGTAGTTTGGTGTCGCGGAACAGTCGGAGAAAAAATATTTCGCCCGTGGGTGGAGCGCCTGGAAAAACTCGGCGCCAAACTATTGACAAATCGGCGAGTTACTGATTTAATTATTGACAGCAACAACCGAGCGACGGGCGTTGTCTGCGGCGACGAAACCTTCGAGGCAGATGCGGTTATTTTTGCAGTTGGCGTCACCGGAATGCAAAAAATTATCAGCAGCAGCCCCGCTTTGCAAAGCCGCCAAGAGTTTCGGGACGCGATGAATTTGGGCGCTGTTGACGTGTTAGCTGTTCGCCTGTGGTTTGACCGAAAAATAGAGATTCCGCTGCCTTCCAATGCCTGCTTTGGATTTAGTTCGACTACGGGATGGACATTTTTTGATTTGAATGCTTTGCACGACGAATTCCGCTCCGAGCCTGGAACAGTTGTCGAAGCTGACTTTTATCACGCCAATCAATTAATTCCCCTGAAAGATGAGGAAATTGTTGCCCTGGTTCAGCGAGATTTAGCGACTTGCATTCCAGCTTTTCGCGAAGCTAAAGTAATTGACAGCAGCGCGATTCGGCTATCGCGGGCGGTGACGCATTTTGCCCCTGGAAGCTATCAGTATTTGTTGCCTGCGGTCACAAGTTATGATAATGTATTGATGAGCGGTGATTGGGTTGTGACTCGCCACGGTTCTTGGTCGCAGGAAAAGGCTTATGTTACTGGTTTGGAGGCTGCTAATTTGGTAGTTTCGCGTTTCGGACTCGGCAGCAAAGCGGCGATTATTCCCGTCGAGGCTGATGAACCGCACATTCAAATTGGGAGACAGATTAATCAGTTTGCTCGCAGTTTGACCAAAACTTTGCTTCCCGATTTTTGGCTGCCATAATCAGAAGGAAAAAGGAAGAAGGAAGAAGGAAGAGGGAAGAGGGAAGTCGGAAGAAGGAAGAAGGAAGAGGGAATTTCTTGCTTTAACTAAGTAGGACTTATGCACGGGTGGTCAAAAACCGGGTTTTTCATCAAAATACTTGCTTGAAACCGTCAATATCGGTGAAAAACCCGGTTTCTTTAGTCTAATTAATAGGGTGCCTCATCGGAGAAAACCATAGATTTGTGCACTCAACCCAAAAAAATACGCACCCTACAATGACTACTGACTACTGACTACTGACTACTGACGGCAGGACTACTGACTAAAAACTATCGCCAATAAGGCCGGCCCTTCCAAAAAACTCCCACCGTAACTCCGATTAGCGCAGCTTCTGATAAACTTGCTAACAAAGCAGGTACGGGCAAAAATGACTTTAATACCAAACCGAAGAGCACGCACAAAACTAAAACCCACAAATTAGTCCGGTTGAGCAAATATTGTTGCTGCCAATACTCTAAAAAGTACACTGCTAAAGCTCCCATCCCCACTGCGGCGGCGAAAGGTATCAAGAGTCCGAGGGAGGGGCTGTAGAGAAGCGTCAGGATGTTGCGGATTACCCGCGATTGCGTGAAACCCCAGGCTAAAAATAGCTCCACTCCCATCACGATTGAGTTGACGAGGGCAGCAATTTGCAGCATTTCTCGCCAGGGTAAAAGTTTTAAGCGGCGCAGAAAATTGCTCATAATCGGCAAATTTGGTAGGTTGCTTTGATTTTATAACAGTTTTGCCCGGGCGATCGACATTCGATCCCAGTTTGTAAAGTAAAATGAACAGAGAGGGCAGTCTCTTGACAAATTCGCCCAGAGCATCTGCCTGCTAGTTGTTGGAACCGTGAAAGGAAAAAAGTTATGGTGGAGAACACTGTCGATTGTGCTGTAGCTTGCGTCAACGGCTGCGTTTTGGGCGACAAGTGCCCGAAGCGGGAATACGCAGCGGCAACGTCAAACTTTATTGAAAATACTTCTCTCGACAAAATGCTAGAAATAGCAGAGGAAGCGGTGAGAAAGAAACGGAGGGAACCGCCCAAATGGATCATCCCTGATTTCCCCGAATAGAATTAGCGATTTTTTGAAAAAGCATCGCCCTTGTGAAAGGGCGATGCTTTTTGTATTCCCAATGAAATAGCTGATCAAAATCAATATATTTCTTGGGATAGAAGCTCAAAGCTTAAATAGCAGTTATTATGCCAATACACTTGGGATCAGAAGACTGGGGGATTAAAATCGCGTCTTATCTTAAAAAAAAACTCAGGAGAAAACATCGTGACACAGCCAAAGAAACGAGCTGAAAAAGTAACAGAAGAGCGCGATAATTCCAGCAATTTGCCTCAAGAAATTACCGAATCTTACGGCACAGGCGTTATCGTTGAACCGGGATTGAACCAATACGAAATCACAACTTTGAACGACAGCAGTTCGGAATACGGTTCGAGCGGTTCCCAAATCAGTGACGACGATGGCGAGGTTGCTGCGGCGGAACAAGAAAGTGCCACTGGCGAGAAATTAGTAGGGGGAAGCGCTCCAAATCCCGACCAAGATATGGTTGACGAACTCGGAGCTGCGGCGGGTATAGAAATGGCCGATGGAGCTATTTTGCACACAGCAGATATGCTCGATCACCGAGATGAAGATCGGTGGGAATTAGACCCTAGTTCTGCGGAAGATCATCAGGAACAGCCGGATTTATAGGTTTATTTGTTAGAGTTTGGGAGTAATTATTTAGTTTTAAGTTGACACCAATAATTAGCGGCCTCCAATTTGGGAACCGGAGGCCGCCATTTCTCGCACTTTTTGTCTAATTGGCAGCTCGATCGCAAATTCGGTTCCTTGGCCCGGTGTCGAACAACACCGCAAACTGCCGCCGTGCTTTTCTGTGACAATGTGCCAGCTAATTGACAAGCCGATTCCCGTACCTTTGCCGATCGGCTTTGTGGTAAAAAACGGGTCAAAAATGCGATCGCACAAATCCTCGCTGATTCCCGCCCCGCTGTCATAAATTTTAATACTTGCCGTGTTGGCGTTGTTGACTTTCGTACAAATCCGAATCTGGTAGGGATTTGCTTGAATTTCCTCGAAGGTTTTTTGACTGCTCGATTCTTCGATCGCATCGATCGCATTAGCTAAAATATTCATAAATACCTGATTTATCTCCCCGCCGCAGCACTCTACATTTTTTAAAGTGGGATCGTAGTCCTTAACCACCTCAATCGCGGGAGGATTCGCCTTGAATTTCAGCCGATTTTGCAAAATCATCAGCGTGCTGTCGATACCTTCATGAATATCAATCAGCTCCATTTCCCGCCCTTCTTGTCACGAAAAATACCGCAGAGACAGAATTATCTCGCGAATGCGATCGCCCCCTACCCGCATCGAGTTTAGCATTTTCATTAAATCTTCCTGGATGAATTCTAAGCTGTTCAACATCTAAACTGCATTAACTAAGTTCCCTTTATTTTTTATTTTTCGGTTCCATTTCATAATTAATCCTCCTTCATTTAAAAGTTTATTTAACAGTGATTCTAGTTTTTCAATGGATTCAAATAAT
>JANYGO010000088.1 GCA_025362325.1 Cyanobacteriota bacterium
CGACGCACTGAGGAGAAAGTCACAAGCCCCTGTTAATCCTTTGCTCTCTTCTACGTTAAATGTGTTGCCGGAAAAGTAGCCAATTTTGTTGTTAAAAGTGCGCCGTATTTCGAGTAGAATGGGAGTGATGATTAGTTCCGATCGAGCTTTTTCGGTGCTGATACTTGAGGCTAAGTCTAAGGTTTCGTCTAGGGTTTGCTTGAGACGTTCTGAAGGTGCGATCGGGGTAATTTGGCTAAATAAGTGGGGAATGTCTTCAACGGTTAGATCCAGGGTTGAGACGGCTTGATCGATCGTTTTGAAGTCGCTGTAGGACATATTTGATTTGGGGGTGGGAGAGATAATTTTTTTTAACCGCAGATTTAGGCAGAGCTACCCAGATAATATTTATTAAATCCATCCCAACTCGGCTTTTGCTGCCTCGACAGCCATTTTTACAGCACTAGCACTTGCTGTTATTTTATAGGATGCTTTTGGATTACTAGGGTTAGATAAAACAACATTTCCCTCCCAAATATGGCTTTGTCTAGACCAATCCAGTTGTGCCAATTCCGATACTTTTTCAATATCAAAATCTTGGCTGCTATCTGTGTCATATGTATAGTATAGCAACCGACCTAAAACTTCTAGCCCTACACTTCTACCTAAGACACAGTGTTCCTTAAACTGATTCACATCTTCAACACTCAAATCTTCAACGCTGGTTTCAAAAATATGTCTAGTCTGACTACATTCTGAAAACAAATTCTTAAGACATATAGCCAAAATATTAGAGGATTCGGCAACGTCATAGTCTTTGAGTTCATCAATTGGGCTGTCACTAAACGCGCAACTCACCAATTTAGCTATGAAATTAGTTGTGTATATAAGTTTCCTTTTACTGTCTGGATTAGTTTTAATTTTATCTGTTTTTCCATGAAACATTGGCACTTTTTCAAGTAAGCTTTTGGTAATACCAACCCTGCCTTCAAACTCACCGAATGATAAAAGCAATGATTTATCCAGTTGTTTTGTCTGCGCCATATCTCGGAAATCCGCCTGACACTGGTTAAAATCTTCCTCTAAAACCAGCGTAATAGGGAAATCATTATCACCTATTAACTCGCCGTCACCACTTTCAATTAACTCGTGAATAGCGCGCTTGCGATGCTGTCCATCAGTAATATCTAGCTTGAAACCACGAGGAATAACTACTAGACAAATTCCCCTACCTAGTTCTATAATTTCAATCTTTTGAGGATCGACATTTGCTGTCAATGTCCCCAAAATCCAGGGTTGATCGTTTCTAGCGCGCTTAAGAATATATTGTTTTACTTCCTCAGCATGACCCTTGATCTCTGGGCGATTCTTACCAGAATCAGGATCGTTGCCAGTTGATGGTCTTGCCTGGAGGAGGGTAGGCAAGTCATCAGCCGGGATATTGATTTGCACCATCTTCCGCTTCCCCTGCTGAAACATTAGCCCTGGATAGCACTTCTGACGGTGGTACTTGGCAAAGTAAGGCTCTAGAACTTCGTCAAGTTTCTGGCTCGAATCTGTCTCTGGGTAGTTGTTTTCAGGCATAATGCGGGTAAAAATTTATTTAATTATTATAACTTTTTGAGGGTACGTGAACCAGGGATGCTATTGTGAAAAGGGCAAATAACAATAGACACATGGATCAGTATGCTAGCAAGCAGATTGTATCATAAAAATTAAAAATTAGCAAGATAGGAGTTTTATAACGTGATAGAAGTTCAACAGATGTTATTATTTGAACCGCGAACTGTTCCGGAGTTACTCGAAGAGATAAAAGCGCTCACTCAAGAAATTCAAGAATTATACTGCTTAGACGCTATACCTTGGTTAATCGGTTGGAGTGGCGGGAAAGATAGTACCGCAGTATTGCAGCTTATCTGGAACGCGATAGCAGCACTTCCGATAGAGAAACGTACAAAAAATATCCATGTAATCACAACTGATACTTTCGTTGAAAATCCGATTATTTCGACTTGGGTACGTAAATCTTTAACTAAGCTCAAGATACTTGCTCAAGAGCAAAAAATGCCTATTTCCCCGCATCTGCTGCATCCAGAGGTGAAAGAAACATTCTGGGTATGTTTGATTGGTAAAGGCTATCCAGCGCCTCGTAATGGATTTCGGTGGTGCACAGATAGGATGAAAATTCAGCCTGTAAATCAATTTATCCGAGACTTGGTTCGAGTACATGGTGAAACTATTGTTGTTTTGGGTACTCGTAAGGCTGAAAGTAGTAAACGTGCAGCAACAATGAAAAAGTATGAAGCAGGTAGATTGCGCGATCGGCTCAGCCCTAATTCTCGTTTACCTAACTCTTTAATTTATACCCCTATTGAGGATTGGCGTGATGATGAAGTTTGGCTGTACCTAATGCAGTGGGACAACCCTTGGGGAAATAACAATAAAGAATTATTTACCATGTATCGAGGTGCTACAGCAGACAATGAATGTCCTTTAGTTGTTGACACTTCTACTCCGAGCTGTGGCGATTCTCGCTTTGGCTGCTGGGTGTGTACAATGGTTGACAAAGACAAATCTATGGAGGCAATGATTCAAAACGATGAGGAAAAAGAATGGATGCAGCCTCTCCTCGATATTCGCAACGAATTAGACATTAAAAACGATCGCCCGAAAAGAGACTTCCGCCGCATCTACGGTAGAGTAGAACTGTTTGAACGCAACATGGGTGACGACAAAACCTCCGTCGAACCCATCCCAGGGCCCTACACCAAATTTTGGCGAGAACACTGGCTGAGACGAGTCTTGGAAGCACAAACCCACATCCGTAAAACCGCACCCCTAGAAATGCGCGACATCACCTTAATTACCCCGGAAGAACTTAGCGAAATCCGCCGCATTTGGTTGGAACAAAAGCACGAATTTGACGATAGTTTGCCCCGGATTTACGAAGAAGTCACCGGCGAACGGTTTGAAGATTCCCGCCCCGCCGCCGAAAGGAAACTCCTAGGTAGCGACGAGTGGACTGCGATCGAAGAAATTTGCAGCGAGGACAAAATGCACCTCGAATTGATGGCAAAACTCCTGGATACAGAACGCCAATATTACACAAAACCCCGCCGTACAGGCATTTACGCGGATTTGGACAAGTGTTTTGAAACCAGTTCGCGATCGGAGAAGGAAGCCATTGGTAACGCCCACTATCAACGCAACTTAAAAACAGCGGTGGAAGCTGTTAAAGCAAATCCGACTGAGAACATTCAGCAAGTCAAAAGTGCGATCGCCCAAACCAACACTTCTGCAAAAAACGATACCCTTGATATTGCCAAACTAAAAGAAGAACTTGAAAGCAGCAGTCAAAGTAAGCAGCTATCTTGGGCCGATATCAAATATTCTACTCCAGATGTAGGAGAAGGAAATACCAAAGATTAAATCTGTTAAATCAAAACTTCCCCTGCGTAGCGTGCGTCAGCCAGCATTATTCTATACCTAATTGATAGCCTAATCACTGACGCACCTACCAAACTAATCAGCAACCATCGACAACATCTACAATGCAATTCCTCGAACTCGTCCTCAAAAACTTCGGCCCCTATACAGGCATCCAAACCATCAATCTCCGCCCCGAAAAAGACGGAAATCCTTCCCCAGTCATCCTATTTGGCGGCATGAACGGAGGTGGCAAAACCACCCTCCTAGACGCCATTCGCCTCGCCCTCTACGGTGGCCGCGCCCAATGTTCCACCAGAGGAAACTTAAGCTACAGCGACTTCCTCAATCAATCGATTAACCGCCACACTCCTGCATTAGAAGATACCCGCGTCGAACTAACCTTTGAACAAGTTCAAGACGACAAATTAACTCAATTTAAAATTGTTAGATACTGGAAAAAGCTCGATATCAAAGATAGCCTCAGCATTCTTATATACAGCGAAGTAGTCAAGGATTGGTGGTCGGATAAGGCCATTACCAACACCTGGGACGAATACATTGAAACCCTTTTGCCAGTCGGAATATCCAACCTATTTCTGTTTGATGGCGAACAAGTAAAAGAACTCGCAGAACTCGAAACACCACCGGAATTTGTCGTCGGGGCGATTAAATCTTTGTTAGGTTTAGAATTAGCAGAACGCCTCGCCGTCGATTTGGAAATATTAGCCGGCCGCAAGCGCAAAGAAATTGCTGGCAAAACAGACTTGGCAGCTTTAGAAAAAATTGAACAAACTTTTCAGGAAATTACTGATCAGAAAGAATTGGCGATCGAAAAACGAGGTAGCCTTAAAAATGAATTCGATAAAGCTGAAACAAATCAGCGACAAGCATCAGACAAGTTTATTTATCAAGGCGGGAAAATTGCGGCCGATCGCAGTCAACTGGACAGACAGCTAAACGACTACAGAAATCAGGCAGACAAAACCCGTCAAGCCATGATGGAATTGGCATCAAACAGCCTACCACTAGCCCTAATTTCGCCCTTGCTAATCGCTGCGAAAACCCAAGCAGAAACCGAAGCCAGCCAGCAGCAAGCAAAGATTGCCCAAAATGTTATCAAACAAAGAAGCGATCGCCTCCTTAACTATATCGCCGAAATCTCCTTAAATGCCCAACAGCTAGATAAAATTCAAGACTTCATCCGTCAAGAAGATCGAGAACTCGAACAGCAAGCCGGAACCGACGCGCCGCCCTGGATGAACGCCGACAATAACAGCATCCAGCAACTAGAAAACCTGCTGGTATACCAAATACCAGCCCAGCAAACTCTAGCCGCCCAACAAATAGCAGAAATCACCAACATCGAAACAGAAATCGACTTCACAGACAGACAACTCGCTGGCGCAGCTTCCCCCGAAGCCTACGAGAAACTAGAATTAGAAGTCAGGAATTCCCAAAAAGCGGTCGCAATCGCAGCCGCAGCCTTGGAATCAGCCGATCGCCATATCGCCGAATTAGACAAAGAATCAGCCCAAACCCAAAAAGAACTAGAAAGCTACAGTAGTGAATATATTACCATCAGGAACAGTCAACACGTCATCGCTTCGATCGCTAAAGCCCAAGGTACACTCAAACTTTTTAAAGAAAAACTCACCCTCAAAAAACTCAACAAACTCGAAATAGAAATTACCGACTGTTTTCGCTACTTGTTGCACAAAACCGACCTCGTGCACAGAGTTGCGATCGATACTGAAACCTTCAGCCTCTCTATCTACGATCCAGAAGGCAAACTCGTACCCAAACACCGACTTTCTGCTGGTGAAAAACAATTGCTGGCGATCGCCTTTTTGTGGGGATTAGCCAGAGTATCAGGGAGACAGTTACCAGTTGCGATCGATACTCCCCTCGGCCGCCTCGACTCTTCCCACAGAAACAACCTAGTTGAACGGTATTTTCCCTCGGCCAGCCACCAAGTCATTCTGCTTTCTACCGACACAGAGATTAGCAAAACAGAATATGATAAGCTGCAAGAATTAGAGGCGATCGCCCACAGCTACCTCCTCAACTATGATTCGGCCAAACGCCAAACTACCGTCGAACCTGGTTATTTCTGGGCATAAAAAATAGCTGCAAAATTTTCCGCAACCCCCTTGACTTTTGCCTGGGAGTTGCGGTAGTATAGATAGCATAATGGGATGGTTGCGAAAATTTTATTTTTGCAACCATCCCATTATATTAGAATATATCCTACTAAAACCACAATACCAAAAAGCCTTCCATTTATCAAGCCCCCGCCGTGTAAAAATTTGTAAATTTTCGTTTGACAACTGTGTCAAAAAACGTAAATTTAGAGGCTGAGCTTCCTAGATATTAACACTCTTTACAAAATATCAAAACACTCTCAACCCATGGAACCACCAGTCGATCGCATCCTTTTATCTCAAACAGCCAAAGACCAACTGTCAAAACTCAAACGATCGACTAAAATAGATCGCTGGAACGTGCTGTGCAGGTGGGGGTTTTGCCGATCGCTCGCCGAGCCCAGCATACCATCCCCAGTGCCAATTAAGAGCGACAGCAACGTCGAACTAAGCTGGGATGTTTTTGGTGGCGACATGGCGGATATCCTGATAATTGCCCTCAAGCAGCGGTGTCACCAAGATAATTTGGGCACGTCCAAGGAAACTCTAGCTAAACAATTTCGCCTGCACTTGCATCGAGGTATTGGTTATTTAGCTGGCGATCCGAATCTTAAGAAAATAGAAGATTTGGTGGCGATCGCTCTTTCGCCTGAGAAATTAAGAAATTAACTAGCTGTTAACTGTTGACTGTTAGCTGTTAGCTGTTAACTGTTGACTGTTGACTAATGTTATTTGTTATTAGCAACCCCAAACAAGTAACAAATAACCAGTAACAAATAACTTCTTACTTGAGTAACAGCGGGAAAAAATGCCCTACTGGCCCTTGACCTTCCCCAATATCCAAAGCATATTTCAGAGCAGTTGTAACATAATCTTTAGCCAATGTTACGGCTGTAAACAAATCTTTACCTAATGCTAGATTAGCGCAGATCGCAGCACTCAAAGTACAACCAGTCCCGTGAGTATTCGCAGTATCAACCGTTTCAACCTTCAAAGTCTCCAACCGCGTACCGTCAAACCACACATCAATTCCCCGCAAATCTCCCGGCATTCCGCCACCTTTTACCAAAACAGCCTTTGCGCCCGAGCGATAAATCTGCTGCGCCGCCGCCCTCATGTCGTCGAGGGAAAAAATCTCTAAACCGCTCAAAATCTCAGCCTCAAACCGATTCGGAGTCACGACAGCCGCCAAAGGAATCAAATTATCTCGCAAAAATGCGATCGCCCCATCGTCAATCAGTCGATCGCCCGATCGTGAAACCATCACCGGATCTACCACTAAATTTCCTATATTCAAACTCTGTACCTGCGAAGCCACCACCACCATAATTTCCCGGTTCAGCAACATCCCAGTCTTCACAGCATCCACCCCAATATCTCCAACCACCGCCTGAATTTGAGCCGCCACAGCCTCCGCAGCCATTGCATCGACCCGGATCACGCCCAAAGTATTTTGAGCCGTCACGCAAGTCAAAGCACTCGTACCGTGGACGCAGTGAAACGCAAACGTTCGCAAATCTGCTTGAATCCCGGCCCCGCCGCCGCTATCCGAACCCGCCACAGTCAAAGCCACAGGAATTCTCGATTTAATCATCTTTTTTGCAACCGCAGATAAACGCAAACAAACGCAGATAAATCCCATCATATCCGCGTACCCTTCGGGAAGGCTTCGCCTACATCAGCGCTCATCCGCCCCCATCTGCGGTTGCAAAATTAGCTATGATTTAAATCAATGTAAAGAATTATTGCAAACAACTGTGAAACTCACCCGAATCGACCTCAACTCCTGGATTTTCCACATCGCAGGTCAAACAATCCTCGTCGATCCCTGGCTGGTCGATCCTCTCGTATTTTACGGTCAACCCTGGCTGTTCACCGCCTACCACAACACGCCCGTCGCCTTTACTCCCAGCACCTTACCGCCGATCGACCTTTTACTCATTTCCCAAGGCTTAGACGACCATTGTCACAGACCAACACTCGAAAAGCTCGATCGGACAATTCCCGCGATCGCCTCACCCACCGCCGCCAAAGTCCTCAGCAGTTTAGGCTACACCAATATCACAACTTTAGCAAATTGGCAAGAGTGTAAATTTAAAGAAATATTACAAATCACCGCCGTACCCGGAGCCGAAATCCAGCCCGGACAGGAAGAAAACGGCTATTTACTCAAAGATTTAAACAGCGGCGAGACACTTTATTACGAACCGCATCTGCCACCATTAGAAAAAGTCAAACAGAAAATAGACACAGTAGACGTAGCCATCGCCCCCGTCATCGGTCAAATCTTCCCCCTCCTCGGACAAATCATCATGGGCCCTTCGGAAGCCCTGAAGCTTACCCAAACCCTGAAACCTAAGTTTTTTGTACCTACAACTACAGGAGATATCCGAGCCACGGGTATTTTACCAATGTTAGTGAAGTCGGTCGGCAGCATCCCGGAATTTCGCGAATTACTAGCAAAATCCGGGCTATCCACCCAACTCCTCGAACCCGAACCCGGACAGACTCTAGAAATTTAAGATTTAAGATTTAAGACTATAATCCGCCATCCAAAATCTCAAATTTCAACTTATCTCGGCGGGCGACGATTGCGCAAAAACTCAGGAATATCCAATCCCAAATCTTGCGGTTTAATTTTCGTATCCTGCGCCTGTTGAGCAGGAGTCACCGGCACAGTTGCAGCCCGCCAAGGAGCGTTAACATTTTGCGTGCGCGAAGCCTGAGACGATGAGATCATTTCCCCCGAAAAACCAGTAGCGATCACAGTAATCTTGATTTCGCCCTGAAGTCGCTCGTCAATCACCGCTCCAAAAATAATATTGGCATTCGGATCGACAACTTCGTAAATCGTCTCAGCCGCTGCATTCACTTCATGCAGCGTCATGTCAGTACCGCCAGTGATGTTAAACACCACACCTCTAGCGCCCTCGATGCTGGAAGCTTCCAGCAGAGGCGAAGAAATAGCCTGCATTGCAGCCTCCCGCGCCCGCGACTTGCCCGATCCCACGCCGATGCCCATCAAAGCCGAACCTGCATCCGCCATGATTGCGCGCACGTCAGCAAAGTCAACATTCACCAAACCGGGAATCGTAATAATGTCAGAAATACCCTGAACCCCTTGGCGCAGGATATCGTCAGCAACTCGGAAAGCCTCTTGCACCGGCATTTGTTCGGAAATCACAGACAGCAGCTTGTCGTTAGGAATCACGATCAGCGTATCCACCCGGCTTTGCAAAGCCGCGATTCCTTCCTCAGCTTGGCTGGTGCGCCGCCGTCCCTCAAACGTGAAAGGCCGCGTTACTATGCCCACAGTCAAGGCGCCCATTTCCTTCGCCACTTCAGCGACAATCGGAGCCGCGCCCGTGCCTGTACCGCCACCCATGCCGGCTGTGATAAACACCAAATCGGCGTGATTCAGAGCATTAGCAACTTCGTCGCGAGATTCTTCGGCAGCCTTTTGTCCGATCGCCGGATTGCCTCCGGCGCCCAAACCGCGCGTCAACTTTTGTCCGACTTGCAAGCGTTTCGGAGCATTTGACAGCACCAGAGCTTGCGAATCTGTATTCACGCACCAAAATTCGACGCCAGAAACCTCGCTAGCAATCATCCGGTTAACGGCGTTGCCGCCACCTCCGCCGACGCCAATTACTTTGATTCTCGCGGCACTGCTGGGCATTATGTCTTTGGGATTCACCATAGGATCGATATCAATACTGTCTACATTTACATAATCAGACTTGCGTCTAAAAGGATTGGCGGAATCTCGGGCCACCGGAAAATTTTTCACTTCTTCCGAAGGGGGACTGTTTTGGTCAGACCCCTGACTATTATTAAGCTTCATGAGAGTCGGGGATAGTAGATTACAGCTTTTTAACTAAACGCCAATTCACGATCAACTATAGGCTAAGTTGCGCGAAAAACTAACTGTGGGCGATGCTCAATGTTAGCAATCTCGGATTTTGTCGGCGACGCTAGCCGAGACCTCGCTTGAACCCATCCAGGCACTTGTCCATCCAGGCACTTGTACGCAAGGCAGAAGCAAAAAAAGTTGATACTAGCCTCTCCCGCATCGGGATGGAAAGAAAAATCATAAATTTTTTTTCCAGACGCCATCTCAAAAAAGTGTCCTTATTTAAAGTCCTGCGTATTGATCCCGATCGGTACAAATTATGCCCGATGACAGATACGTTCTACCTTTCCTTGACAGATGCTCCATTCTGGAGTCGAGTTGGTGCGGGAGTTGAACTCTCCGAACTGGGGGGGAGTTCTGGCAAGTGGACGATCGGCGCAGCAGGATTTTTCAAGTCAATGTAGGCTATTTTGCTTGAATCTAGCTGTTTTGGCAATTGTCGCATTCGGTCTAAAACCTTCAGTTGCGAAGCCGTCTTGGAACTATACGGCCCTAAGTGTACGGTACCGATCTCTGTTTTCAAGATCAAGTTATTTGGGTCTTGCCAATCTATCTCAAACACTTTCACCGTCAAGCCGCTGAGTCCTTGGTAAAACTTCGGCCAAAAGGCGCGGTACTGTTCCAAAGGCCCGATGACTTTTAAACTTGGCAAAGAATGCTGAGGCTGCGTTCCCTCAGTGCTGCCTTGAACGATCGCATTATTTGACGATCGCACAGCAGTATAGCTCTCCGACGGCATCCAACCTCCGCGAGCGTCCAGCCACCCCACTTTTTCCTTGTCGCTGTTGGTTCTCAACACCGCACTCGGCTGCGCCACCGCCACCGGCAACCGTTCTGCCACTTCTACAGTCAAAGAAGGCGGAAACAAGTTGCGAGTCACCTTAGCTTTGGCAATCGGCCCCGTTGACTCCAGCTTTTCGGCCAGCGCCTGCGGTTGAATCCCCCACAGCGACTGCGGGTAAGACAGCGGCACCAAAGACCGCACCGCCTTGTCCGACAGCCACTGATTGCCCTCCACCTTCACTTGTTCCGATCGGGCAATCAACCAAGCCGGCTGTGAAATCCACCACAGCAAAAATGAGGTCATCGCGCTCACAGCCACCGTTTGCCAGACTACAGCCACCAATCGATCGCGGCGAAGCCGCCGCAACTCTTGGCGCCTGCGCCCTAACTCTGTTTGAGAAACCGCTCCAAAACTAGCCATCTACCTTTTGACAATTTAGTAATTAAGGATTAGCACAAATTCAAAACTGTTTTATCTCGCGCACCCCAGACCCTTTCTCCCCTACCATTTAACCAGATCCCCGCAAAATTACCCAGAAGCAGCGCCAATATCAGTAAAATTACGTATCCAGCTAGGTAATTAAAAAATTATAATTAAAAATTCCCAATTCCCGCGCCGGGAAAGTTGATTAGCAGATAAAGGTTGTTTGGGTATTTAGGGCATTACCCCACAGGGCAAAGGGTGACAAATCAAACTAAACTCAACAAAAGAAAGTTTAGACTTTCGATTAACTTTTTAACTTTTATTCGGCTTCAATTGTGATCGCACTCGAATTAGACAGATTCTATAAAGCCTGCAACCCGAGCAAGACCCTTGTCGCGGGAGACCCTGGAGATTATCAATACTACATTGATTTCGGTTCCGTGCGCGGTGGCAAAATCATTGAATCTTTACAGCGAACAATTACCCGCATCTCCCCTGACCAGCCAACCTGTCAGCTATTTACAGGACATATCGGGTGTGGCAAATCTACCGAATTGTTTCGACTGAAAGCGGAGTTAGAGCAAGAGGATTTTTGCGTCGTCTACTTTGAGTCTTCCCAAGACTTAGACATGGGGGATGTAGACATCAGCGATATTTTGCTGAGCATTGCGCGCCAAGTTAGCGAAACCATGGAAGCAGCCAGAATCAAACTCAGACCGAGCTATTTTACAAATCTGTTTGCAGAAGTGGCAGAATTTTTGCAGACTCCCATAGATTTGTCAGCGGAAGCGGAGTTATCTATAGGCATTGCTAAAGTTACGGCTAAAACTAAAGACTCTCCCAAACTGCGATCGCAACTTAGGCAATATCTCGAACCCCGCACCAACAGCATCTTGCAGTCGATCAACGAAGAACTTCTCGATCGAGCTAACGCCGAACTCAAGCATCAAGGCAAAAAAGGGCTTGCAGTCATCGTTGACAACCTCGATCGCCTCGACGCCTCCCTCAAACCCAGCGGACGCACCCAGCCAGAATACCTGTTTTTAGACCGCGGCGAACAGTTAAAAAAACTCAATTGCCACGTCGTCTACACGATTCCCCTGACTTTGATTTTTTCCAACGACTTTGGCCGTCTCGCCAGTCGATTTGGAGTCAAACCCAAGGTGATGCCTATGGTACCGGTGCAAATGCGATCGGGCGACGATCACATTGAAGGAATGGCACTACTGCGGCAGCTCGTATTAGCTAGAGCTTTCCCCACAGTTGCTCCCGCTCAACGCATCGATTTGATTTCCAAAGTTTTTGACTCTCCGGAAACTTTAGACAGGCTCTGCCGGATTAGCGGCGGTCACGTTCGCAATCTACTGATGCTTTTGTATAGCTGTTTGCAGCACGAAGATCCCCCCTTCTCTCGCGAATGTCTCGAAAGCGTTATTCAAGAATATCGCGATGACCTTTTGGGAGCCATCAATGACACGGAATGGGAACTGCTGTTTCAAGTCGTCAACCGACAAAGTGTAACCGGCGAAGAAGAATCTCAAATCTTGTTGCGCAGTATGTTTGTCTTTGAATACCGCGATCAAGAAGGTCGCTGGTTTGGCATCAATCCAGCCCTAGCAGAAACCAGAAAATATCAAGAATGGCAGCAGCGCGCTCACCAAACATAGTTAGGGTTTTTGAGATTGCCAGAGCGACTCTAAAAACTCTTTCGCCCCAGTGATGAAAGCAACTCTTTAACACCATTTCCCAACAACAATGCAACCCTAGGCGAGTTCCAAACCGCGAGTTTCATCAGTCATTCCGAATTCTTCGATTTAAAATCGCAAACGATCTAACTGCTGATTCAGCGCTCAAAACTCGGAACTCCTACAATCGCATACAGAAATCAGTCAGCGGTTTTTGCCGCTGACTGATTTCTGTTGAATGCTGGCTGCACGTGGCTAATATTATTGCTGCCTAAAAAATTCCCCCCACCAAGGACTTTTCCCGATATAAACTCTGATATCTGCAATGCCAGACCCCCTATGTCTGTATTTACCTGTTGCTCTTAGCCCCAACTAATTTCATCCCGGAAGACATTTTTATTGCGGTTTTTGCTAAATATCTGCTACACAATAGTCTGGAGTTGTTTACTAATAGCTAGCCGCTGGTATTAGCCATAAAATTAGCCCCGGGCTATTTATGACTTGTAGCTATTTATCTTTAGCTGATTAAAAACTATTTTATGCTAGCTTTAATTTTACTGTAAAGTCTCGCATTCTCTGAGATTGAGAGGTATGATGTTTTTAGATTGAACCTAATGACTGTGTAAGTATTGAGAGGGGAAGTACGGAAAACTACGTATTTCTACAGATATAAAGCGTTGGATAAGAACGAGTATCTCTAAGTAGATACGGTTTTAGTTACGATATGCGATCGTTAGGTAATTGATTTCTGCAAAAGGGGTGCACGCATGACAGATCTACTTAAACTACAAAAAACTGCCAGCTACAACGAGCGATCGCTCAAAACTCTGGTAAGGTCCATCGCCATGTCTCAACAGCAATTCTCGCTAATTTTGGTGCGCTGCAACTACGAGCAGTTGCGGCAGCAAATAGCGCAGCGCCTGCGAGAAATCTCCTCAATTCCAATTCTAGATATTGTTCTGCCAGCATCCGTCAAAACCCTCTATACTACCCTGCAGGCAAATACGTTTCCGAGCGAGCTTTCGGGTGTCGGTTCCGCCTCGGCTTTGATGGTATTCGGTTTAGAAACAGTCGTGGCGATCGACGAACTGATGGCCTCTACCAATCAAGTGCGAGACGAATTTCGCAAAAATTTTTCTTGCCCGGTGGTTTTGTGGGTAACAGATGATATCGTGACCAAGATGATTCGTTTGGCCCCGGATTTCAAAAGTTGGGCCGCCGCCACAATTAAATTTGAAATGGCCGTTGACGAATTAATTGATTTTCTCACCCAACGAGCCGATACTATCTTTAAAGTAGGCGAACTCAAACAAGAACTCGGCAGCAGCACCGCAGGCGCCCGAGAAGGTTTTGCTACCTCCGAAACCGATTGGGAAAAACGCGCCCTGGAGCGTGAAATTCGCCCCGGAGAACGCTTTCTCACCTTTAACTCAGGGCCCCAAAACGGACGACAATCAGATGTCCACTCGTATTCGCCTTTGAGTCCGGGCAATACCCTCGATTTGGCGATCGGCTCTTTGTCGCGCCGAGAACTAGAATTAGCTTTAAGAGATTTACAAAATCGCGGTCAAGAACTAGAACCAGCCCTCAAAGCCAGCCTGCAATTCGTTCTCGGTCGAGATTACTATGTCAGCGACCAAACCGAAACTGCCTTAATTCACTACCAAGAAAGCTTAGTATTTTGGCAGCAGCAAACCGGCAACTGGGAACTGGCAAACTGGGAACATTCCGAAAACCGATCGACCCTCTCTTCCTTGTCGAATCCTGTCCCCAACATCCTCTTTTTAGAGAGAGAAGGCATAGTGCTGTTTCACATAGCTTTGTGTCACCGCTTGCAAGCAGCCAGAAATCCGGTAGCCAACCGTCACCACTGGGAACAAGCTTGGATTAGCTTGGAACAATCTAGAAATGCTTTCTCTCTTGCCGATCGCCCGGAATTGGTAGCTGAGGTGACAGCACACCTGGGACAAGTGCTGCAACGCCTGAAAGCTTGGGGAGAGTTGCAAGCATTAGCGGAAAATTCTTTGCAGTTGCACTTCACTTACGGTACTCCCAGTCAACTAGCTCAAGATTACGGCTTTTTGGCTGAAGTTGCCCTGCAACAGTCGAGGTGGAGTCAAGCCCGCCAGCTAGCGGAGTTGGCTTTGGCGATTTTGGATCAAACGCCTAACGATTTGAGATTGCTGATTGAAGATTTGAGATTGGGGTTTGAGGGAAATTATCCCGAATTTGTGGGTACTAACAAGTCAAGTAACGATCCGAAATCTAAAATCCAACATCCCAAATCCGATCGCAGTTCGTATCTGTTACTGTTAGCCAGAAGTTTGCGACAGTTAGGCCAGTGGGAAGAGGCGGTGCATTCTTTGGAGTTGGCTCAAGTTCAAAGCGAGCCGAAGTACGACCCCCGGCTTTACATCGATATTTTGACGGAACTGCAAGCGGTTTATTTCGAGCAGGGAGAGTATCTGAAAGCTTTTCGGATTAAAAAGACCCAGCGATCGATCGAATATCAATACGGATTTAGAGCTTTTATCGGAGCCAGTCAGTTGCAGCAGCAGCGCCAAGCCGTCAATCCTTCGAGCCCGTCAGCCCAAAATCAAGCTGCGATCGCAGCGTCAATGACAGCTTACTCCCGCCAAAAAGATATCAATAGCTTGCTAGAAAGAATTAGCAGGGACGACCATAAATTAACTATTATTCACGGGCCCAGCGGAGTCGGGAAAAGTTCTCTAGTCAACGCGGGTTTAGTGCCAGCTTTGAAAAATATTACTCCGGGCGCGCGAGATACATTGTCCGTAGTAGTCAAAGTGTACACCGACTGGCTGGTGGAATTAGAAAATGCTTTGAACGACGCGCTGTACGACAAACAAGCCGAAGAGGAAAGGAAATTAATCGCCAAAGGAGTACAGGAAATCCACAAACGAAGTTGCTCGGTTATTCCAGCTCGCAGATCGGAAACTTCTTCTTTTATTATAGAGCAGTTGCGCGAAAATGCCACCAATAATTTGTTGACTGTGCTGATTTTCGATCAATTTGAAGAGTTTTTCTTTGTTTCGACTTCAGTGGCACAAAGACAACTTTTTTATAATTTTTTGCGCTTGTTTTTGAACTTGCCTTATGTGAAGATAATTTTGTGCTTGCGCGAAGATTATTTGCACCATTTGCTGGACTGCGATCGCTTCCCCGACCTCGACGCCATTAATAATAATATTCTCGATAAAAGCATCCGCTACCAACTGCGGAGTTTTTCGATGAAAGATGCGCGGGCTGTCATCGGACACTTAACAGAACGGGCGGAATATTATTTAGAGCCGGCACTGATCGATGCTTTCGTAAAAGATTTAGCAGACGAACTGCAAGAAGTGCGGCCGATCGAATTACAGGTAGTAGGAGCGCAACTGCAAGAAGAAGGTATTACCAGTCTAGCGCAATACCAGCAATTGGGCGACAATCCCAAAGCAGAGTTAGTGAAGCGATCGCTCGAAGGAGTTATCTCTGACTGCGGCCCGGTTAACGAAGACGCAGCTTGGAAAATCTTGTTTTCCCTGACAGATGAAAGAGGCGTGCGGCTGATTAAAACCAAACACGAACTATCGTTAGTTACAGGCCAGCAGCCCGCAGATGCCGAAGAAAATGAATTGTTGGCGATCGGCAGCATCGGCATGATTCCCCTACAACTACAGTTCGCCAAAGAACCCGAAAGCGGACAAAAGAAAACCGACAACCTAGATTTAATTTTAGATATTTTAGTCGGTCACGGTTTGCTATTTTTGCTGCGGGAAGCGCCAGAAGACCGCTATCAATTGGTACACGACTATTTAGTGCGACCGATCCGCCAAAGATTCGGCTTAGAAGCCAGACTGCACAAAGCAGAAGCCGACAAGAATATGAGTCAAGCACAGCTCTACCGAGCCAATACTTTTCTCAAACAACTGCTGGGAGTAGCAGCGATCGGCGTTTTGCTGCTAACGAGTTCCACGATCGCCGCCGTAAACTTTTGGTGGCGCGCTGTCGGTCAAAAACAAGTAGCTGTAGCTCAAACTCAGCGAGCCGAAATCAATACATTAACCGCAGCTTCTGAAGCCCTTTATTTTTCAAACAACAAATTTGACGCCATCATGGAAAGTTTGAGAGCGGGTAAAAAGTGGAGACAGATCGAACACTCCCAAGAAATTCACACTCTCAAGGACACCGAGATTCTGATTTCTGCCGCCCTCCAGCAGGCAGTTTATGGCGTCAAAGAACGCAACCGCTTGGAGGGACACGGCGATGTGGTTTGGGGTCTGGGTTTCAGTCCAGACGGCCAAACAATAGCTTCTTCCAGCGTAGATAAAACCGTCAAACTTTGGCGACGCGACGGCAGTTTGCTGGCAACATTTAAAGGGCACACTAACAGCGTCGCCTGTGTCGCTTTCAGTCCAGATAACAAAACCGTCGCCTCGGCAAGTTTAGATAAAACTGTCAAAATTTGGAAAACCGACGGTACGTTGCTGACAACTTTAACAGGACACACTAACAGCGTTACCAGCGTGGCTTTTAGCCCCGACGGTCAAACGATCGCCAGTGCGTCTAGAGACAAAACTGTCAAAATTTGGAAAACTGACGGCACTCTGCTGAGAACGATCGAGCAATTAGCTCCGGTAAATTGGCTCAGCTTCAGCCGCGACGGCAAAATGGTCGCAGTGGCGAGCGATGACGGTACTGTGAAAGTGTGGACTTCTGGTGGCAGGTTAATCGCTAATTTGTGGCACAGCGAAAACAAAAAAAGCTTGAAAGTGTACGCCGTCAGTTTCTCCCCCGACGGTAACACCCTCGCCAGTGCTGGAGAAGACACGACGGTGAAAATCTGGAGCATCGCTGCACTAAAACATCCAGAAACACAAAAATCAACACAGGCGCCCGGCGGCGAACTGCTAGCAACTTTGCGGGGACACAGCAAGTGGGTATTTGGTGTCAGTTTCTCTCCCGACGGTCAAACACTGGCTTCTGGAGGTGCAGACGGAGCTGTCAAACTCTGGAATCTGGTGAATGTTGGTGACAAACGTCCAACGGATGCTAGCAATATTAAACCGGAAAGCCGCTTGCTGAGAACTTTTGAAGGACACGCCGATCGAGTTACTCAGGTAAGTTTTAGCCCGGATAGCAAAACTTTGGCTTCGGCAAGTTTTGACAAAACTGTCAGGCTGTGGCGGCTCGATGATGTGCCGCTCAAAACCCTCGACGGACACCAAAACCGGGTACAAAGCGTTACTTTCAGCCCCGATGGCCAAAGGCTGGCTTCTGCTTCTACGGACAAAACTATCAAACTCTGGAGTCGCACGGGAGTTTTGCTGGAAACCTTGGAAGGACATACTCAGAAAGTCTCCAGTGTCAGTTTTAGCCCCGACGGCCAGCTACTGGCTTCTGGGAGTTACGACAAAACGGTGAAAGTCTGGAGTCTGAAAGATGATGGAACGAGCAATATTTTGCCTTGTCCTTCGGCTCCTCTGTTCCCGTGTTCGCCTTCTGTGTTGTTGACTCTCGACGGCCACAGCGACAGCGTGATGAGCGTGAGTTTTAGTCCCGACAGCGAGATTGTTGCTTCGGCGAGTAAGGACAAGACTGTGAAACTCTGGACGAGAAACGGCAGGTTGATTAAGACTTTGACGGGACACAAAGGCTGGGTGACTGGGGTGACATTCAGTCCAGACGGAAAAATGCTGGCTTCTGCGAGCGATGACGGTACTGTCAAACTCTGGAATCGGGACGGTGGTTTGCTGAGGACTTTTGAAGGGGCTCACAATAGTTTTGTGTTGGGGGTGGCTTTTAGCCCTGATGGCAAAATGCTGGCTTCGGCGGGTTACGACAATTCGGTGAAGCTGTGGAAGGTGGATGGGACTTTGGTGGCGACGCTGCTGAAGGGTTCTAGCGATAGTGTGACTAGCGTGAGTTTTAGCCCGGATGGTTTGTTGATTGCTTCGGGCAGTTACGATCATAAGGTGAAGTTGTGGAGCCGCAGCGGGACTTTGCTCAAAACTTTGACGGGACATAAGGATAGTGTGATGAGTGTGAGTTTTAGCCCGGATGGGAAGGTTCTGGCTTCTGCGGGCCGGGATAATCGCGTGATTTTGTGGAATTTGGATCTTGATGATTTGTTGGTTCGGGGCTGCGATTGGGTGGGGGATTATTTGAGGACTAATCCTAATGTGAGCTCGCGCGATCGGCGTCTCTGCGACGGGGTGGTGTCTAAACCTCAGTTTTAGTTATTTGATTGTTGGCGGTTGGGGGTTGACGGTTGACTGTTAAGCAACGGAGGACACGGCATTGCCGTTTCCCGATCGCAAAATAATCTTCTATCGCGATCGTCAGAGATGTAACTATCGCCCGATTAATTGTAAGGAAACGGCACTGCGGTGTCCTGACTTTGGGTAATACTAATTCCGATGCCGTGGAAGTTGACTCAAAGAACGATCGTTAGGAGTAGCAGTAACACCATTAGGATCTGCCACAGTCTGATAATAATTATCAGCAAAGGTCACATTATTCCAAACCTGAACTTTTGGTGCGTAGAAATCGCGGAAATTTGTGCTAATAAAACCAGGTAATTGTAAATTCAAACTCGGCTCGTAGAAATCATGGGGGTCGATCTCAAAGGTACTCACAAAAAGATTGACCTCTTTCACATCCTCCCAACCAAGACCGAATTTCCATTAAAAAGTCGGAGTCAGGTCAGAGGATGATTGTACTATAATTCAGAAGTTAAACTAATTGACTAGATAATTGATGAACGCTGAAGAATTACTCAGAAGGTATGCTAGGGGTGATAGAGATTTTACTGGTATTAATTTGAGCAATGCAAGTTTAAATGGTGCAGACCTTGGTGGTATCATATTGAATGATGCTGAACTTAATAATCCAAGTTTAAATGGTGCAAAACTAAGTGGTGCTATGTTGAATAAAACCAATTTTTGTGATGCCAGCTTAAATGGTGTTGACCTCAGCAATGCCACGTTAAATGGTACTAACTTCAGGCAGGCAAATCTGTCTGGTGCGTACTTGAGTGGTCTCTCCTTAGAAAGTGTTAACTTAGAAAATGCCTATTTGACAGGTGTTCATCTATTTGAATGCCGTATAGATGACAGTAATTTAGCAGATGCTAATTTGAGGGGGGCCTATCTGCTACAGGTTTTAATCACAAATACTGACCTTAGCGGAGCCGATTTCAGTGGGAGCAAACTAGAAGATGTTTCTATGGAAAATGTTAACCTGAGTAATGCTTGCCTTATAGGTGCAGAAGGGATTGTTATACGTGGGATAATAAGTCTACGGCTAGAACGGATTAATTTCAACAATGCCACAATGCCAGATGGAACAATTTTTAGTAGTTGTCAGCACAAAATAACAGGTATTGAACATTTACTAAATTAGTGCCAGCCTAGTCACGGAAATTTAGGTAGCAAATCACAATGCTCTTGTGCCATACCAAGTAATGAATCTATTTCCACTTAGCTCCTAAGTGTCTGCACAAAAGCTAGTCAAGATTAGACATTTCCCCCAAAGAAATAGTTGACAAATCGCTCTTAAATTATAATGGAAGTTGACCCTAAAAAAACATGAGCCAACTCCGAGAATATTTAGAAAAACATCCATCCGAGACTAAAAGAATGTTGGTATAGATTGTAGGGTGCGTCAGTTTTTTCATCGTTTCCCATGTCTAGTCAGTGTTCACGAATGGCGCACCCGACCTGGATCTGAAAACAGATATTCATCTGACTTCTGTTTCGTTCGGAGTCAGATAAATTAATACAAATCCGCGTTAAATATCCCCTTTATAATTAACCGCACCAGCGCGACTAGGAGGTGGAGTGCGATCGTATTGGACTAGCAAAACATAGGATAATTGTACTATAATTCAGAAGTTAAAATAATTGACTAGATAATTTATGAACGCTGAAGAATTGCTCGAACGGTATACCAGTGGAGAAAGACACTTTGCTGGGGTTGACTTGAGCGGTGTCGATTTGAACAAGGCAAATCTCCTTGATATCAATCTCGCCAATGCTAATTTGATTAATGCTAACTTTAGTTATGCTGACTTGATTAATGCTAACTTGAGTGGTGCTAACTTGAGCAATGCTAACTTGAATTGTATTGACTTGAGCGACGCTAACTTGAGCAATGCTAACTTGAGCGAGGCTCACTTGGATGGTGCACAGTTGATTAATGCTAATTTTAGTGGTGCTAACTTGAAAGAAGCTTGGTTGGAAGGGGCTGACTTGAGTGGAGCCAATCTAAGTAATGCCTGCTTAGAAAACGCAACTTTGCACTATGCTGACGTGACTGATGCCAACCTCAGTGGAGCTAATTTGAAAAATGGTTTTTTATCTAGACTTGTGTGTGAAAATACTAACCTCACTGGAGCCGACCTCAGCGATGCAGATATCACTGAAGCTAGTTTTCATAAAGCAACTCTAATTGGCGCGAATCTAAGTAACACCCAGTTGCATCAAACAGGGTTTACTAATTCAGATCTTACTGGAGCAAACCTCAGTGGTGCGATTCTAGAGGAAACTTGGTTTGACGGCTCAAATCTTAGCAATGCTAATCTGATGGGAGCTAGAGGAGAGCCTGAATATGGCCCAAATACAACAATCAATCTTTGCGGAGAATGGGAAGACGCTACCTTGTGCAATACTGTCATGCCAGATGGAACGATCCGAAACGATAATTGCCCAGAGCGATAAATGCTAAACATTGCTGAAAACAGATATACCCTCCGTTTGAATATTCATCATATTTCTGTGTCGATAGGCGTCAGATAAATTAATACAAATCCGCGTTAAATATCCCTTTTATAATTAACCGCAGCGCGACTAGAGCCGAGAGGGAGATCGAGAGAGTTGGGGAAGAACATAAAGGGGATTTTAACGCGGATTCGGTATTATTTATTATTCCTCCTCAAGTTCCTCAGATTCACCCTCAAGTTCCTCTTCCGGATCTGTAGGGTCTTCGGGAAGTGGCGGTGGATTTGATTTCCAAGGAAGGCTAGCCCAAGTATCTCCAATAGATTCTTTACTGGGAAAGATGTATTTGATATCTTTGATATCTTGTTTTATTTCTTGAGGAAGAAGAGGGAATAGATCGTAGCCGATCTGGTTTTCTATTTCTTCAAGAGACCAGACAGGACGTTGAGTGCGATCGTCTATCTTACTCCAATCCTTATTTCTCCATTTTGTGGCAATATCACCGGGGTTTTCATTTGGATAATAAAAACCAACGGCATATACAGGAGTTGCGCTAGGGTCTGCACCCGGCTTATCCAAAACCACCATGACTTTCCATATATTTGCAGGAATTTGAATATCTTTACCGCCCGCATCCAAATTGTCCTTAATGCTATCAATGCCATTAATGACATAAACTTCTTTACCTTCTTTGGCAAAATCTTGCCCGTAGTTTTCAAATTTCTCCCAAAAACTATTATGATCCTTCTGCTGTGGAACAATATTTGTTAGCAGATTGACAGATTTACTGTCCTTGAGAGTAATACTGCGAGATGCCAGAGGTGTTTGATGGCCTCCAACATAAGGAGCTCTATTTTTATAATCATTGTTTGTCACTTGGTAAAAATCTGGTGGAAGGCTGCGATCGTTAGTGAAACCGCGCTTACTAAGATTTTTCTCTTCATCCAAAAATATCCATGATTTATTGATCTGGAAACTCGCCCAGTTAGGTATGTTTCCAGTACCGTTGTAAGACAGAGTATATTGCGGTTTTTCAAGCAGCAAATTGTCTTTATAGAGATTCCCATCATAAGCAGCACCGCTATACCTTGCTGGACTACGGCCATCCTTTGGTGTCGGTTCCCCAAATCTTAGAGAACTACTCTTGAAGAAGACATCATCCAAGTAAACCACGTCGTTACCTTCCAATTCAAATTTGAGCGTCGCCGTTTTACCTCGGAACTTATCTAATTCTTTTTGCTGGCTTGACCCTTCATAGAAAGTGTCAAATACATTAAAAGTCTCAAATCCTCTAGTCGCATAACCAAGTTTACGGGCAGCATCTTTTTCGATATCGTTGTTGTAGAAAGAGTCTGATATTCCTGTTAGGAAGTTAGCTTCATTGAGAAGAATGGTTTCGGTTATTTCTTCACCCGAAGCCGCATCGGTGAGAGTAACTTTCAGCCTATTACCTCGGTCTGCTGCTTTTTTAGGAACATGAATGTTGAACCGCAAAGACCCCCAATCTGGTACAACAAAGCGGTTGTGCGTAATACTGTCACCACCCTTTAATTCCAGAGCATAGTTAGAGAATTTAGGGTCATCCCTATCAATACCCATCCTTTCTAGGTAAGAGGTTCCAGGGATCTCATTTGTGCCGTTTAGGCTACGTTGTCTGAGACCATCAATGGTACTCCAATTTACTAAATGCTTCGTGGGGTCTGCCAACTTTGATGTGGCACTATTGTGGAAAGACCACCCAGGAATTTCCTGAGAAATAGCATTCCGACCCAAATTTTCGGGAGCGCTCTTATTAGGAATAAACTGGTCAAAATTGCCATTAAACAGAGTAGGAACCGCATAATCTCCCCGCATACCAGCAGAAAGAGTATTATCAAAACTCACCGGAACGCGCCCAGTAGAACTCAACGTCCGTCGGTCTTTACCGCCACCCAAAACAGAATAAAACCAACCCTCACCAACCCCTTCACCATTGCCATTATCATACCAAGGTTTAGCTGCCGGGAAATTCGGATCGAACAATTCGGGTAAACCCATTTTACCCAACATATCGTTAACTGCTTGAGGCTTCTCAGAAGCCTCCACATGAGGATACTGAAGTAAAACTTCCTCCAAGTCTAAATCAACCGTCCCCGCATACCATCCAAATGCTCGCTTGTGCGTCCCTGCAATAACATCATCCTTAGTAAATCCAATACGACTGTTTTCACGACCTGGTTCCTTCTCACGAGTACCGAGTAAAATCTCTCGGTCTGCCTTCCCTAAAGTAACACCCGACGCTTTAGGAAAATTCAGTCCAGCAGGTTTGGGATTCTTATCCAACTCCTCTTGTGGAAGTTGACTCAAAGAACGACCGTTAGGAGTAGCAGTACCACCATTCGGGTCAGCCACAGTTTGATAATAGTTATCAGCAAACGTAACATTATTCCAAACCTGAACCTTGGGTTCGTAGAAATCGCTGAAATTTGTGCTGATAAAACCAGGTAATTGTAAATTCAAACTCGGCTGGTAGAAATCGTGCGGGTCGATTGTTGTCATTTGCAAGTCTCGGTTAGCCATAGATGTTCCACCAGCTTGGGGGAAGAAAGTTCCTAAACGCTGTACGATTTCGCTATTAACAACAGTGCCCCGACTGAAACCCATGAAATGCAGTGGCGAGTTGAACAAATCCCCCTGCTGGCGAATCAGCTTCCCTTGGCTATCGTACAACCGCTTTAATTGATTGCCTTCATACTCTCCAACGCCACCCCCCAACGCCAGATCCAATTGCACCATAGAAGCAAACAAAGCATCAGCCGCGCCCTCAGAAAAGCCAACGTCAGGAATAACTGATTCTCTGTCCAACGACCATTCTGGCAGCAACACTAACGATGTATTCTGGTTAACATAGTTAGCTTTAATATTGCTAGTTAAAGTCCGAAAGT
Organism: Cyanobacteriota bacterium; assembly: GCA_025362325.1. Lineage (GTDB taxonomy): Bacteria > Cyanobacteriota > Cyanobacteriia > Cyanobacteriales > Microcoleaceae > Microcoleus. Next base: position 24,002 of record JANYGO010000088.1, read on the forward strand.
AGTTAGTATCTGTTGGTTGCAGTCCACCGGTTAAAGTTGTTAAAATTCCTCCATTTTTATCAATAGGAATCCAAGACCCGGTGGGTTTTTCGTAGCGCAAAATCAACCCATCATTACCAGTTTTTGCAATACTGTCAGCTACCTCGTAGAAGGAGTCAGGAATTCCCCCTTGGCCGGGCAAAAGTGTAAAACCATGAGTCAACACACTCACGCTGCTGAAAGGACTATTGCTAACAGGAGGTAGGGTTTTAAACTGCCCAAAATCTTTGGTCACAGCCCCGCTATTACTCACAGATTCAACAGCAAAATTGTAGTTCTGTGCCGCAGTAAGACTCTGAGGTAGCGTGAAGTTAGTGCTAGTATTTGCGGGGTCATTTAAAGGTTGGTCAAGAGGCGTAATCCCGTCATGGCCGTACCACTTGCCAGTATCCTTCTTCCAAGTCGCAGTCAGAATCCGGTTGGGATTGAAATCGTCATAACCGTTCCAAGGCTTGGAAAGAAGTTGACGCTTTTGTGTTTCCGAGAATCCGGGAAGGAGTGCCGAATCTGATAAATTGACAATTTTATCCCAGGGCAATAAACCCTTCCCTTGCTCGAAGGTACTGACAAAAAGATTAACTTCTTTAACATTCTCCCAACCCGGAGCAAACTGCCATTGAAAAGTCGGAGTCAGGTCACTTGTAGTTGCACCAGGCCCCTTCAAATTCAGCCAATCAGTCGGTGCAGAACTCAAATCCCGTAAATTGCCTCCAGTACCGACTGGTGCGCGTGTTGTACCCAACGGCACCCCATAAGTAAACTGATTAGCAGGTCGATTCTCCTGAAGAATCCCATAGTCAGCAGCAATACTAACCGCCGGATTTATATCATCAATAGGAACCCTTATGAAATCAGCCGCAGTCACAGACCTCGCCGTAGTAGCATTGAAGAAAGGAGACTTAACACCCCTGTCAAAACTATCAATTTTGAATTGACTAGGATTGTCCAGAGTTTTAATAATTTCCTCAACATCGAAAGCATAAACGCTCCCGCTACCACTCAGAGAAGGATAAGAGCCATAAAGGTATTTGTTGTCATTTGAAAGCACTAAATCGTTAGTAAGAGCCTGTGGAATCGGTCTGGTAGCACCGATTAATTGAGGATTTGGCCCCAAGGGGTCTTTAATAATCCCAATATTTCCCCCAGAACGCACATCTGCATAAGGGCCAAGACTTCCAGAATTGCGACCAGCCACAAACGCATACCGCCCATCCCGCGTTACAGTTACAGATACCCCCTCATTCACATCAAAATAATCAGTAGGAAAACCCAAACTTAAAGGGGCATAACTCACAGAAGCAGTAAAGTTAAGAGGATCGTCCGAAGTAATTTCCAACACCCCAAAACCAGGCGCGTCATTATTCTGGTCAGGATTACTTCGATTCAATCCGTTTGTGAACACCATTTTCGTCGGCTCATTCGTAGCTGATATTCCCTCGGTCTCCGAAATAGTAGGAATAACTCCGATTTGTTGATGCCACTTACGAGGATTGGAATTCTCATCCTTCGGTCGATCCTTCGAGTCAATATTGATTGCATAAATCCGACGATTAGGCACTTGCTCATTATTATCAGAACCCGTGCCGAACAGCCGCCGCCCGTCACTACTAATTGCCAACTGACTCAATCCTAATGGTGAAGTGACATTAATAGTCTCAACTACTTTGTGATAAGTTGCCGAGTTAGGGTTGATGTCAAGGACGTAAATTTTCGCTTGATTCAAGTCGCCAATGTAAGCATAATCGTCTCTAGGACTGATGACTATTGACTTGGGTCTAGCGCCCGTCGGCAGGACAATGGGATTGACGCCTGAAGTATTTGGCTGAGTATCTACCTGTCGCAGTACCATTGGATCGACCAATGCCACTTGACCTGAATTCCTCAAGGTTGCGTAAACGCGATTTCCGTCGCTAGTCACGGCTGTTGATTCTGCCCAATCTGTGACACCGCTAGTCCCCACAGGAATTTGAGCCAACAGCAAGTCCTTGCTGTTTGTAGTATTAACCACTGATTCGGGGTTTTTACCGTTGAGAACTGCTACTCGGTCAGAACCGCCCAAGGCTGCAAAAACGTACTCTGCCCCCTGTGGCAGCCGAATTGGATTGCTGTTGTACTGGATTTCTTTGTATACTGGTGTAACGCCTTTTTGCTCGACGATCTGGTTCTGCTTCCTCTCCAGAACGACGCCTGAAGCGCCCAGCACTACTGTATCAGGCACTTTAACTGCTACTTCATACTGATTTCCCCCAAGAGAGCGGCTGCGTGTCGGTACTACAGTCCCCTCATACACAGAGTTGCCTGCATAGAATTTAACTGTCAAATCTTCAAACTTACTGCCTTTGGAGTCGCTGGCGTTGTTGACTAAAATGTTGCCTCCTGTCAGAAATAAGAGGGGCTCATTGTTCTCAAATGGTTGACCGGAATCATCCTTGAATTTCAATTCAGCTTTTTGGAGGACAGGAGGTGTTGTGGGGTCAGAAGAAGTCGGGGCTGGCATATTCAAAGCTGCCTTAAATGTGGCGGTGCCGTCGTCGTTCCGCTGCACGCCTACCTCTGTTACCACGGGAAGTCCTACCTTGGGGATTGCTACTACCTGTACTGAAGATATGTCGCGAGTTACGGTAAAGGCTGGGGTGGTAACGAATTTGTCCGGGTCGATTAACTGACCGATATTTCCCTGGGGGTCAATAATCCCAAAAAATGCTAGCGGGAAGTTGTAGTTGAGGGTAAGCTGACCTTTGACTAAGGTAGCGCTGCCTGTCGGACTGGAGTAGACTACTGCGTATTCGCCCGGTCTGACGACACCTGGATAGGGAGGAGACTGGGTGCGAATGTTGCCGTCCTCTCCGACTATGCCTGATTCTTCTTGCAGCCAAATCGGCTTCCAAGTACCGGTTGCGTCAGGAATTGCTCCTTTTCGGAGGAAGTATGCTTGAGTTCCTGGTGCTAATCCGGCTGGTGCTGGTATTGCTAACTGGGCGGGTATATTCAGGGAGTTATCCCCAAAGTTTAAATTGAAGGCCCCTGCAAATTCAAAACCCGCCGGCAGCGGTAGGGACAAGTTTTGTTGGTTGACTGGGGCAATGCTGACGGTTGCATTCTGTTCTAGAGCGCCCGGAGGTATCATGACTGCTAGGGTTCCGTCGCTTGAGTTGACGATGCCACCGTCGGTTCCCAAGGCAGTTGTGCCGATTTTCGGTGCTTCGACTCGAACTGGAATGGTGGCGGATGCGCTGCCGTGAATGGCTGTGACGGTGGCATCGCCAATGCCGACTGCTGTAATAGTGCCGTCGGGACTGACGTTTAGGATGTTACTGTTGTTGCTAAAGTAGCGCGTACCTGTGCTGGCTGCGGTTAGGTTGGCTTCGGTGAAGTTGGAGTTTAAGCCGAGAGAGAGTTTCCTGGTTCCACCTGGTGTCAGGGAGACAGCATCTGGGTATGGGTCTAGTCCGTACATTTCGGCTAGTATCTGATGCAGTTGAGAGTCTGTTGTCGGTGCTGGCATCGTCCCAATTCGGATTGGGGTGACTGCTTGCAGGTTGTTGCGACTTGCGCTCAAAACTGAAGTACCGTTGACCAAACCTGTCACTTTACCAGTTGGATGAATTGGTGCTACTTCTGGATTTATTGAAGTGTAAGTTAAATAAGAATCTGGCAGCACTACACCTTTTTGGTCGGCAAAATCTCCGAGCACAATCAATTCCGTACTTTCTCCCGCATCCAGTCGCGGATTGCGCTTCACAAAATCTAAATTAAGCAGCGGAACATCGCTGACATTGACTGTTACCCGCGCGGGAGTTGAACTCCCAAAAGCGTCGCTGGCAAGGAAATCAAAGCTGGCAATTCCAGAGAAACCGGTTGCTGGTTTAAAGGATGCTTTGTTAGTTAAGGGATTGAAAATTACTGTGCCGTTTACTGGATTGAGGACGCTAATTGTCAGAGGGTCGCCCTCTGCATCTGTGGCTAGATTTTTTAAGGAAATAGTTGTTTCTAATTCTGTGTAAGTCCGAGCGTTTGTCGGTGAAACAACGGGCGGATTGTTGTCAGAATTAGAGGGATTGGCTGCGGCGATCAATTGTTGTCCTAAAGCTGTATTTCGCCATTCTTTGTCAGGGTTGATGACTGTATCTAGGGGGTCGGTTCAGTATTAGGAGTTGACAAAAAAAGGAATTTATGAAACTAGCCAGTGCATGAGTTCGACACTATGCCTGGTGTAATTGGCCGAACCTTATCCATTCGAGCAATGACATGAAGATTATGGACAACA
>JANYGO010000094.1 GCA_025362325.1 Cyanobacteriota bacterium
AGCCAAAGAAATCGAAGCTTGCAAACCATACTTGCTCGAACAAATTCGCATTTTAGACCCCAAAATTATTTTATTAACCGGTGCAACAGCCCTGAAAGGTTTGTTAAGTGACAAGCGACCAATTAGTAAAATCAGAGGTCAATGGATAGAATGGGAAGGACGTTTGTGTATGCCAATTTTTCACCCATCATACTTATTACGAAATCCCTCCCGCGAACCGGAGACTCCGAAATGGTTTATGTGGCAAGATATGCAGGCAGTAAAAGCAAAATTGGATGAATTTAAAGCGGTAAGTTGATCAGGATTTGCGCCTAATATTATCTCCGGTAAATTAACCGCAATACTTGTAGGGGCGGGTTCACCAAAAATCTCTGACTCAAACCAACAAACTCATAAACCCGCCCCACCCACGCGACAGAATTGTCATTGCTTCCAGAATTGTCATTGCGAGGAACGAAGCAATCTTAGTCTTGGCGATTGCTTCGTTCCTCGCAATGACAGACAATATTCCTGAATGCGTAAATTATGTTAATCTTAAAATATTAAAATCCCAAAAATTTTATGAGTCAATGCCTTAATCCCGACTGCCAGCATCCAAACCCACCCATCACCAAATTCTGCCAACGCTGCGGCAACAAACTGCTCCTCGGAGACAGATACCGAGCAGTCAAATACATTTCCGAAGGAGGTTTCGGCCGTACATTCAAAGCCGTAGATGAACACCGACTCGATACAGTTTGTGTAATCAAACAATTTCTCCCCCAACTACAAGGGAGTGCCGCCATCCAGAAAGCGACGGAGTTATTCAAGCAAGAAGCAGTGAGACTGCGAGACTTAGGGAAACACCCTCAAATCCCTGATTTATTGGCATTTTTTGAACAAGATAAACGCTTTTATTTAGTACAAGAATTTATAGACGGGGAAGATTTATTAAAAGAATTACAGAAACAGGGAAAGTTTAGCGAAAAACAGATTAAGCAATTACTGACCGAATTGCTACCGATATTAGATTTTGTTCACAAGCAAAAGGTAATTCACCGAGATATTAAGCCGGAAAACATCATTAGAAATTCTCACGGTTCTCTAGTGTTGATTGACTTTGGAGTTGCCAAGGAATTGAGCGGTAGTGTTTTGACTAGAGTGGGAACTGTGACTGGGACTCCTGGTTATGCGGCACCGGAACAAATGCAAGGTCATGTTTTTCCAGCGAGTGACTTGTACAGTCTTGGTGTAACGTGCATTCGGTTATTAACCGGGTGTTTGCTGGAAGAAAAGAATGGAACTTTGGTTGACGAACTTTTTGACCCGATGCAAATGCAATGGGTATGGAGAAATAAAGCAGTTTCTCTCAGCAATGATTTGGGGCAAGTATTAGATAAAATGCTCCTGTTTCCAGTGGGTGCGCGTTATCAATCAGCAGCAGAAGTATTGCAAGCTCTTCATCCTGTCTCAATATCATCTACTAAAATATCAGCGCCACCACCGCAAGCAAAACCTTTTCAGCTTTTACCACCAGTACCACCAACTCAAATATCACCCACACTATCACCAAAATCATTTCAACACCAATCCTTTACTGAAGACTTGGGTAATCGCGTAAATTTGGAAATGATTGCTATTCCCGGTGGAACTTTCACAATGGGTGCGCCGGAATATGAGCCAGAAAGCCGCGGTGGCGAAAGACCGCAACATCGGGTAACAATTCAACCTTTCCTCATGGGAAAATATGCTATTACTCAAGCACAGTGGAAAGCTGTAGCTAAATTGCCAAAGATTCAATATGACCTCAACCAAAACCCTTCTCAATTCAAAGGTAATAATCGACCAGTAGAACAAGTTTCTTGGTACGATGCTGTGGAATTTTGTGCCCGAATTTCTAAAAATACCGGACACAATTATCGCTTGCTCAGTGAGGCAGAATGGGAATATGCTTGTCGCGCTGGTACGACTACACCGTTCTATTTTGGTCAAACAATTACTACTAATCAGGTTAACTATTGTGGCAACTATTACAATAATTCACCAGAAGGTCAGTTTCGAGAAGAAACTACGGATGTAGGCAGTTTTTCCGCCAATGCTTTTGGTTTATACGATATGCACGGCAATGTTTGGGAGTGGTGCGCTGACCCCTGGCACGAAAACTATCACGGAGCACCGACTGATGGCAGCGTATGGGATGAGAATAGCAATGATCATCGTTATAAAAATTATCTTGATTTATTAGTCCAATCTAAAAATGATCAACGAGACCGGCTCTTGCGCGGTGGTTCGTGGAACTACTATCCCAGGATCTGTCGTTCGGCCATTCGCAAAAGGAATGTGCCGTCTGACTGCTACTACACCATCGGTTTTCGGGTGGCTTGTGTTGCCGCGTGAACTTCTTAGCCCTTTACACTTCTCCTTGTGCATAACAATCTCGCAACCACAAACGAATCGCCTCAGCAATTGCGCTTTTATCACTTTCTGTCGGCGACAACGGACGAATATCCGCCGCAGTACCAAACCGAGAAACGATTTTTGCCAACTCCCACCCCTTCTCGGTTTTAGTGAAAAATAACCAATGATATTGCTCAATTTCGACTGGTTTTCCCCCGCGATACTGCCGTTCCAAAGTCGTAATGAAAACTTGACTAGCATTGTCGGGAATTGCCTCCCCAGAATTTAAAGGTAACGGTTCAAACTCCGGGCGACCGGCTAAAATTATTTGAGGCAGCGCGTAACCTGGCGGTGTAGAAGTTTTAGGAGAAAAGCCCGATCGCACAATTACGCGATTAGCATAACTTGGCAAATCTTGCAACAGGCGATCGACCAAAGTTTCTAAATCAGCGGGACAGGGCGATCGGGCTAACAAACTGTACCGACTTGCGTTTATACTGCGATCGCCATTTGTGACAAAATTAGCAGCCAAAGTCGGACTTGCGAGCGCAGATGTTAGCAGATAGACACAGATGAACGCGGATGGGATTTTATTTGGGTTCATCTGTGTTTACCTGCGGCTTAACAAACATTCAAATTGTTATCCAATCTCTTCACAAATCCGCGCAAAAGCCGCCACCGGATCGTCGGAAGCAGTAATCGGCCGCCCAATCACCAGATAATCAGCACCAGCATTAATCGCAGCCTTCGGAGTCATCGATCGTTTTTGATCGCCTCCATCGGCCCATTTCGGGCGTACCCCGGGACAAACCAACAAAAAATCATCCCCGCA
>JANYGO010000095.1 GCA_025362325.1 Cyanobacteriota bacterium
AGCCAAAGAAATCGAAGCTTGCAAACCATACTTGCTCGAACAAATTCGCATTTTAGACCCCAAAATTATTTTATTAACCGGTGCAACAGCCCTGAAAGGTTTGTTAAGTGACAAGCGACCAATTAGTAAAATCAGAGGTCAGTGGATTGAATGGGAAAATCGTTTGTGTATGCCGATTTTCCACCCATCGTACTTGCTGCGAAACCCCTCCCGCGAACCAGAAAGTCCCAAATGGTTTATGTGGCAAGATATGCAACTAATTAAGGCTAAACTAGACGAATTCAAAGAGCAATTATAATCAATTTTTGTTGGTGATTAGTAGGGGCGGGTTTCACCAATAATCTCTCTTCTTTACCCACAATCTCAAAAAGCCGCCCCCTTTGCATGACAATCCCGCAACCACAAACGAATAGCGGCAGCAATTTCGCTTTGACTATCTTGACCTAATAAAGGACGAATACCCGCCGCCGTACCAAACCGAGAAACGATTTTTGCTAACTCCCAGCCGTTCTCGGTTTTAGTGAAAAATAACCAATGATATTGCTGAATTTCGACTGGTTTTCCACCGCGATACTGCCGTTCCAAAGTAGTAATAAAAACTTGAGTAGTATTGTCAGGAATTGTATCCCCAGAATTTAAAGGTAACGGTTCAAACTCCGGGCGACCGGCTAAAATTATTTGAGGCAGCGCGTAACCGGGCGGTGTAGAAGTTTTAGGAGAAAAGCCCGATCGCACAATTATGCGATTAGCATAACTCGGCAAATCTTGCAACAGACGATCGACCAAAGTTTCTAAATCAGCGGGACAGGGCGATCGCACTAACAAACCATAACTACTGGCATTTATACTGCGATCGCGATTTGTGACAAAATTAGCAGCCAAAGTCGGAGTTGCAACCGCAGATATCAGCAGATAAACACAGATGAACGCTGATGAAATTTTCTCTGCATTCGGCAGGCTCAATCTGCGGTAAAAAAAATTCATATTGTTATCTCAACTCTGATGAAGTAGAATAAGGTTATTTACTAGACTGTTTCAAAAACTACAGGTATGGTTTCAGTATCCAACAACCAACCAACAATCGTCCGCACGCCGCGCGGACTGACAATTTCCGGTACCCGCATCACCCTCTACGACGTGATGGACTACCTAACTGCTCAGTATCCCCCGAAATTTATCCGTGGCTTATTTGATTTAACAGAAGATCAAATTAACGTTGCTTTATCCTACATTGATGCAAATCCTGCAGAAGTTGAAGCAGAGTATCAAGTGGTTTTAAAGCAAGCTAAGGAAATTCAGCAATACTGGGAAGAGCGCAATCGCGAACATTCTGCCCGCGTTGCAGCAATGCCGCCCAAGCCCGGTACAGAGGCTCTTTGGGCAAAACTTCGAGAACAGAAAGCCCGACACGAACTAGAAGCATGAATTTTCTCATCGATTACAATCTTGGAGGTCATGCAGAGATTCTATGGGCCAATCTTGCGAGTCAAGGCTGGTTAAATCTACTCCCAATTAGTTTTTTAACTTTCAAGCAGATGAATTTGTCGATCGATAGTAACGATCGAGTTGTTTGGAGACTTGCTCAAGAAAATCAGATGATTTTGCTGACAGCTAACCGCAGCATGAAGGGTGAAGACTCCCTAGAACAGGTAATCCGAGAAGAAAATACAATGGATTGCCTACCTGTGATTACGATTGGAGATGCCGATCGATTTTTAGCAGATCGAGTCTATCGAAACCGCTGTATTGACCGCATTCTGGAAATCTTGCTGGATATCGAAACCTGGATGGGCGTTGGTCGTCTTTTTGTTCCGTAATCTTGTTGTTCCGTAATGTAGTTTAATCTATGGGGCGATTTAACTTCTTACTCAACTGGAGAGCAGATATGGATTTTTTCTCTTGGATATTGATTAATGTCAAATGGATTGTTTTGTTTTTTGTTGCGTTATTACTGTTGGTTACTGGGTTCTTTCAGTATGGTAGTTGGTTTGGGGGTTTGTTGATTTTGTTTTTGTTGTGGGGTTGGATGTCGTTTGGTGAAGGATGAAAAATATACAGTAGATTGCTAGTGTATGAAGCAGACCGCAGAAACCGGGTTTCTGCGGGAACCTCAGATACCACCAAAAGTGCTGTATTTGCGTTCATCGGCATTCATCTGGGGTTGAAAAAATATTCCTATTGTCAACCTAACTCTTCACAAATGCGCGCAAAAGCCGCCACAGGATCGATCGCAGCAGTAATCGGCCGCCCAATCACCAGATAATCAGCACCAGCATTAATCGCAGCCTTCGGAGTCATCGATCGTTTTTGATCGCCTCCATCGGCCCATTTCGGGCGTACCCCGGGACAAACCAACAAAAAATCATCCCCGCA
>JANYGO010000104.1 GCA_025362325.1 Cyanobacteriota bacterium
GTATTTGCTTTTTTGCACCTGATACCGGGAGACCCAGCTACAGTGCTTTTGGGAGAACGGGGAACTCCCGAACAGGTGGAATTCTTGAGAGCGAGATTGGGTTTAAATCAGCCTTTGCCTTTGCAATATCTGGCTTTTTTAGGGGGTTTGCTCCGCTTTGATTTGGGAAATAGCATTATTAGCGGTATTCCGATAATTGATGAAATTATAAGTCGCTGGCCTGCTACTTTTGAACTGTCTGTGGCGGCGATGTTGCTGGCTCTTTTGCTGGGAATTCCGGCGGGGATTTTGGCTGCTGTTCGGAAAAATAGCTGGCTGGATAATCTGACAATGAGCGGTTCTTTGATTGGGGTATCTTTGCCAGTTTATTGGTTGGGATTGATGTTGATTTATTTGTTTGCTGTTTATCTGAAATGGCTGCCTCCTAGCGGGCGGATGAGTGTGGATTTGGGGTTTGGTTTTAAGTCGATTACGGGTGTTTATGTTTTGGATTCGTTGCTGAGGTGGGATTTGGCGGCTTTGCGGGATGCGATCGCCCATCTCATCCTTCCAGCCTTGACTTTAGGAACTATCCCCCTAGCTATTATCGCTCGGATCACTCGTGCTGCGATGCTGGAAGTGCTGTCGCAAGATTACATCCGCACGGCGCGGGCTAAGGGATTGCCGGAATTTTGGGTGATTTTGAGACACGCTTTGAAAAATGCGTTTTTGCCGATCGTTACAACTATTGGTTTGCAGTTCGGTACGCTTTTGGGCGGCGCTATTTTGACTGAAACGATTTTCTCGTGGCCGGGAATTGGTTCTTGGATTTACAGCGGTATTCTGGCGCGGGATTACCCAATTGTTCAAGGTGGAGTAATTTTTGTTGCTGTGACTTTTGTACTAATTAATCTGGCGGTTGATATTTCCTATGCTTTTTTTGATCCGAGAATTCAGTACCGTTAATTAGAAGGGGAGTTCCACAGAAAATGCTTGTTTAACATCCGGCTGTAGCAGGTAGTAAATGCTAGCGACGGCAAAACCCAGAGATAGAAAATTGACTGCTGCACCTGCGCTACCAAACAGTTTGGCAATTTGCGTGAGGACGGCGATGACATGGATAATTAATGTACCCGTCCAAGCCCATTTTTTTAGTTGAAACAAACCCCATGCTAAGACTAGGGAAATAATTCCGATAATTATAGCGATTCCCGCAAAAATTGCAATGAACCCGCCGATGACAGTGCCAACTTTTGCGCCGAATCCAACCGCACCGAGACCGCCTAAAACGCCTGCAAATAGTAAGATCAACAAGCCATCAATGAGACTGAAAATGCCGCTAATTAGCTGCAAGATTGCCAGAACTGTAACGCTTTGAGGACGATTCATGTTTGGGCTTTTCCATTTTTAACGGATTTGGAAAATATTTTAACCTGTTGTGGGTACAGGGCAGATAGATATTCAGAACTTGGGCACCGCGATCGACATACCATGTTTATGAGAGTCAGCGTCTTCATATTGTGTCGTTCTAGCCGCGTACCGTTCGATCGCCCTGTCAAACCAGTCACAACTTAGTTTAGTAGCTCTCGCTACCTGGGGAAAGCCTTCGCAGATAGTGAGTTTGGCGCGATCGCAGTTTCGACCCACCTCTGTTGGCTTAAAAAACTTAACATTTTTTAATAAGTTGCAAAGATTAGCTATAATTGTTTACAGGTGCTGGTTGGGGAACTTTTTTTAAATCACCCGATCGGATGAGTCTGAAAGACGATGCCGCGCATCAGAAAAAATTTTACCTTTAAGGTAATCCTGAGATTTAAATTAGGTGAGTCGGTATGATCGTTAGCCCCAAAAAGGAAACTGCTCAGGTCAAGGTGGAAGATACTCAGACTGTGGACACCAAGGCCGTAGAGACTAAAATTGCAGATAATAAAGCCTCCCAACAGCAGTCCCCCAAAAAACCGGCGCGGAAGATGCCGCGGTGGGCGATCGGCTTGGTTGCAGCCGGGTTGCTAGCTGTACCGACTACCATGTATATATCAAAAAGTCGATCGCAACCGAAAGTAGATGCGATCGCCACCATGACAGTGCCGGTGGAAGCGCAAAACCTCACGGTGCGGATCACGTCTAGTGGCACGGTGCAGCCCGTACAGCGCGTGAATCTCAGCCCCAAAGGCTCCGGCCGCATCGCAGAATTATTTGTCGAACAGGGCGATAAAGTTCAAGCAGGACAAATCGTCGCCCGCATGGAAAGCCTCGACGTGGAAGCTCAGCTCGCTCAAGCTAAAGCCCGCGAAGCCAGCATTCGAGCCAAACTCGCCAAAATCGAAGCCGGAAATCGAGCTGAGGACATCGCCAGCGCCCGCGCGCGCTTAGATCAAGCCCAGGCTACTCTGGCGCAACTCCAAGCCGGGAGCCGCGTAGAAGAAGTTGCAGGAGCCCGAGCCCGATTGCAGCAAACTCAAGCTGGCTTGCAGCAACTGCGAGCCGGCAGCCGCGTGGAAGAAGTCAGCCAAGGGCGAGCTCGTTTAGCCCAAGCTCAAGCTCGTTTAGCAGATGCTCAAACTGGTAGTTTGAGACAAGAAATTGCCCAAGCACAAACGCAAATAGAATCGAGTAAAGCCCAAGCCGAACTAACAGCTCAGCGGGTGCAACGCAACCGCCCGTTAGTCCAAGAAGGTGCTCTTGCTCAAGATAAACTGGATGAATTAATCAAAGAAAATCGCACTGCCCAAGCTAAAGTTACAGAATCCCAAAAACGCCTGCAACAACTGCAAGAAAATCGACAGTCGCAAATTCAGCAACTGCAAGCTGCGGCGCAAGTCGAGCAGCAAGCATTGAAGCAGTTACAAAACGGTACGCGATCGGAAGCAATTGCTAAAGGTGAGGCAGAAGTTGCCGAAGCTAAAAGCAAGTTAACACAAATTGAAAACGGCAACCGTCCAGAAGAAATCGCCAAAGCCGAAGCAGCAGTTGCTGAAGCAAAAAGCCAATTAGCCGTACAAGAAAACGGCGCTCGCCCGGAAGAAATAGCTTCTGCTAAAGCTGATTTAGCCGAAGCTCAAGCTCAAGTCCGCTTCCAAGAAGTACAGCTAGAAGATACGAAAGTTCGCGCTCCTTTTGCAGGAGTTATTACCCAGAGATACGCGATTCAAGGAGCTTTTGTAACTCCGGCAACTTCGGCATCCGAAGCGACTTCGGCCACTTCGACATCGATTGTCGCTCTAGCTAGAGATGTGGAAGTTTTGGCGAAAGTCCCAGAGGCAGATATCAGTCAAATTAAACCGGGTCAAGTTGTGGAAATTGTGGCTGATGCTTATCCCGATAAGGTGTTTAAAGGTCGCGTTAAGTTGATTGCGCCGGAAGCTGTGAAAGAGCGGGATGTGACGCTGTTTCAAGTGCGCGTCGCCATTGACACGGGCAAGGATTTCTTGCAGTCGGGGATGAATGTAGATTTGAAATTTGTTGGTCAAAAGCTGAGCAATGCTTTGGTTGTCCCGACGGTGGCAATTGTGACGAATAAAGGTCAAACGGGTGTGCTGGTTCCCGATGAGAAGCAGCAGCCGAAGTTTAAGGCTGTGACTGTGGGATCGACTATTGGTAACAAGATTCAGATTTTAGAGGGTGCTAAGGCGGGCGATCGGGTTTTTACTGAACTTCCTGCTGGTAAAAAGCTGGAGGATATTATTAAGAATCAGAAGTAGGGAATGGGGCATGGGGCATGGGGCATGGGGCATTGGTCATTGGTCATTAGTCATTGGTCATTAGTCTGGGATTTTTGCACAGGTTTTGAGAAACCGGGTTTTTTAGATAATCCTTCGTGGAGACTAGCAGATTCGCTAAAAAACCCGGTTTCTTTGGTTTTGATGAGTAATCGAAAATAGAAAAATTTCCTAATCTAAAATCCAAAATCTAAAATCTAAAATAGAATCATGGATATTATTGAAAGTGTCAAAATGGCCGTCACAACTTTGACGGCAAACAAATTGCGTAGCAGCTTGACGATGTTAGGAATTATCATCGGTAATGCTTCTGTAATTTCGATGATCGGTATCGGTGAAGGTGCTCAGACGTTTATTGCGGGACAAGTTAACTCTCTAGGGTCAAATTTGCTGTTTATCATTCCCGGAAGCCCTGAAGCGCAAAGTCGCCCGGTAATTCCTCCTCAGACCTTGGTGTTGGCAGATGCAAATGCGATCGCCTCTCAAGTTCCTTCTGTCCAAGAAGTGGCACCAACTCTCAATGACAGTCAACTCGTTACTTACCGCAATAAAAACGTTTCCTCTTCCATTGTCGGAACTACTCCCGAGTTTCTGTCGGTAAGAAGCTTTGATGTTGGTCGAGGTCGTTTTTTAAACAAATTAGATTTGGAAAGACAGGAAAATGTAGTTGCTTTAGGTTCGGAAGCTGCTGAACAATTGTTTGGCAATACGCAGCCTGTAGGTCAATATGTTCGCATTAAAAACGCGACGTTTCAAGTGATTGGGGTGATGCAGTCTAAGGGTTCTAGTTTTGGCGACAATCAAGATATGAATATTTATTTGCCGCTGACAACGATGGCTAACCGGATTGTCGGCCGCTCGTCTCCCTACGGTATAAAGGTAACATTTATTTCGGTGTCTGTGAAAGATGAGAGTTTGATGCGGGCGGCGCAATTTCAAATAGAAAATTTGCTGCGCTTGCGCCACAATATTACTAAGGAAGATGATTTTACTGTCCGAAATCAGAAGGATTTAATGAAAACTTTGGGCAGCATTACTGGGGCTTTGACTCTGATGTTGGCTTTTGTGGCGGCAATTTCGCTGTTTGTCGGCGGCATCGGGATTATGAATATTATGCTGGTTTCTGTGACTGAACGTACTAAGGAAATTGGACTGCGAAAGGCTATCGGTGCTTCGCCGCAGGATATTCTGATTCAGTTTATGATTGAGGCTGTAATTTTGTCGGCTGCTGGTGGCGCGATCGGCACTGGATTCGGTATCGGCGGTGTGCTGTTAGTGTCGGCTTTTACTCCTCTGCAAGCTAGCGTGTCTCCAATTGCGATCGCCCTTGCAGTTGGTGTTTCCGGCGGTATCGGCTTATTTTTCGGCATCGTACCAGCAAAACAAGCTGCTAAATTAGACCCGATTGTGGCATTGAGAAGTGCTTAAGCAGAAGGAAGAAGGAAGAAGGAAGAGGGAAGAAGGAAGAGGGAAGAACCCAGATAGTTTTACATTCAGTTCTGCAGGCACACAGTCTATCTCTAAGATGCACAGTTTATGATAATAAAACTGTTTTTCGCCAGTTGTTGAAGATTGGAAAGGACTGAAGTCCTCACTACAAACCTAATTGCCAAATTATGAATTTTATTGAAAGTGTTAAAATGGCCGGCCAAACACTGCTAGCAAACAAAACTCGCAGCAGTTTAACGATGATTGGGATGATTGTCGGCAACGCTTCGGTAATTGCGATGATTGGCATTGGAGAAGGTGCTCAAAATTTTGTGGGCGGACAAGTTAAAGCCCTGGGTACAAATGTATTGATAGTTAGACCCGGAGTCCCTAATGCTACGCGAAGTTCACTCGGGAATGCGCCTCAAACATTGATAGTACCAGATGCTAAGGCGATCGCAAGTCAAGTCCCCTCGGTGCAAGGCGTCTCAGCAGAACTCAACAGTTCAGAGATTGTTCGCTACACCAACAAAAATGTCTCATCTCTAATTTTTGGCACAATTCCAGAATTTATAACTGTCAGAAACTTTGAAATGGCTAAAGGGCGATTTTTGACCGAACTCGATGTCAACCAAAACAATCAAGTTGTGGTTCTCGGTTCAGAATTAGCCGAGAACCTGTTTGGGAATACTAATCCCCTCGGCGAACAAGTGCGAGTTAAAAATGTCAGTATGAAAGTAATTGGAGTATTTGCGCCCAAAGGGACATCTTTTGGTACGAATTATGATAACTCGGCTGTTGTGCCGATCGCCACCATGGCCAACCGCATTGTCGGGCGCAAATCTCCCTACGGTTTAGCTGTCACCTCGCTGTTTATTTCAATTCAAGATGAATCGAAAATGGATGCGGCTCAATTTCAGGTGGAAAACTTGCTGAGACTGCGGCACAAGATTACCACAGAAGATGACTTTACTGTCAGAAATCAGAAAGATTTAATGGCAACAATGGGTTCGATTTCCGGGGCTCTGACAATTATGTTAACTGCTGTTGCCAGCATTTCGCTGTTGGTGGGCGGAATAGGGATTATGAACATTATGCTGGTATCCGTCAGCGAGCGGACTCAAGAAATCGGGCTCAGAAAGGCGATCGGAGCATCGCAAAACGATATCTTGTTTCAATTCATCGTCGAAGCTGTAATTTTATCGGCGGCGGGAGGGATAGTCGGTACTTGCGTAGGTGTCGGCGGTATCTTGCTTGTAGGTAATTTTACGCCCCTGCAAGCTGGTATTTCGCCCGTGGCGATCGCCCTTGCTGTCAGCGTGTCCGGCACAATCGGTCTGTTTTTCGGCGTTGTTCCAGCACGTCAAGCAGCCAAACTCGACCCGATCGCAGCCTTAAGAAGTGCTTAACAAATAATCGCGGATATACTATACTTAGGTACATACTTAGATAAGTAGGTACATAGTATTACAGTTTAATTCTAACGACGATGACAGATATATTTAAATATTAATAAAATTAGTTGGCTTGTAAATATTGAGCAAAATTAATGTATTTTAACGGACAAATAAGCCGAAAAATTTATAAAAATGAGTGAAATATTAAAGATTTAATAAAGTTTAGCTCCGGGTATTTACATACTAAGGAAAAAGTCTAGTAATATAAACAAGAAGCAGACCGACTTATAGCATTTATAAATGCTATAAGTCTGGGTTATTTAACAATGCAAATTATCAAATAAACACCAATGGCATCTCTTACCAGCAGTCCCAAATTCGACTATCTCGAAGGAACTTCAGGGCCAGACACAATTAACGGCTTGGATGGCAACGACATAATTTACGCCAAGGGCGGAGACGACTTGATCCAAGGCGGTTCAGGTAAAAACAAAATGTGTGGCGACTCCGGCAACGATACAATTGTCGGCGGCGCAGACGATGATATCTTCTGGGGTGGCAAAGGCAACGACCTAATTTTGGGCGACTCTGGCAACGATACAATTGTCGGCGGCGCGGGTAGCGATACCCTGACCGGCGGCCCGGGCGATGACATTTTTGCGATCGCCAGAGGCAGCGGCGGCTCAACTCTAGCCACGAGCGACTACATCACAGACTTCGGCAACGGCAACGACAAAATTCGATTGCTCGACGGCCTGACATTTGGAGACTTAAACATCCAGCAAGGTAGTGGCGCTAACAGCAACACCACCCTCATTCAAGACAAACTAACAGGCGAATACTTAGCAGTATTGCAGGGAGTCAACAGCAGCAGCGTCACCCCTGACAACTTCACAACTCAACTATCGGGAAACCCCGTCATACAGTGGAACGCCATAATGCTCGATGCCGTGCGGACAGACAACACCGCGCCTCCCCAAGCCTCCCGCAACATGGCAATAGTTCAGGCAGCCGTTTACGACTCTGTTAACTCAATTAGCAAAAAATACAGCCCTTACCACGTCAGCATAGATGCACCCGCAGGCGCGTCAGAACAAGCCACTACAGCAGCAGCAGCCCACCGCGCCCTAGTTAGCCTCTACCCGGCACAAGCAAGTAAATTCGACGCAGCATACCAATCATCTCTAGCAACAATTCCCGACGGCAAGTCTAAAACAGACGGGATCGCTCTCGGAGAACAGGTTGCTAACCAAATGGTCAGTTGGCGGAGTACAGACGGCTCCACCAAAGTAGTTCCGTACACACCCAACACTAGCCCCGGCAGTTGGGTGCCAACTCCGCCAGCTTTTGCACCGGCGCTGGCGCCCCAGTGGGCGACCTTGACTCCCTTTGCCATCACCAGCGATTCTCAGTTCCGCTCGCCCGGTCCGCCCGCCCTCGACAGCGCCGAGTACGCACAGGAAGTCAACTACGTCAAAGAAATCGGCAAAGTTGACAGTCTGACGCGCACGCCAGACCAAACAGCGATCGCCAAATTCTGGGCCAACGGCGGAGGTACTTTTACTCCCCCCGGCCACTGGAACCAAATCGCCGAAGAAGCATCAGCCCTCGCCGGCACATCCCTGGAAGATAGCGCCCGCTTGTTCGCCCTGCTAAATATTGCCGAGGCCGATGCAGCTATTACCTGCTGGGATGCTAAGTACACATACAATTCCTGGCGGCCGGTGACAGCTATTCGTCAAGCTGACACAGACAACAATCCCAACACGACAGCCGACCCCCAGTGGACGCCACTCATCCCAACTCCGCCCTTCCCGGAGTATACATCGGGTCACAGTACCTTTAGTGGTGCAGCCGATGCCGTTCTGACTTCTGTATTTGGCTCCGATTTTGGCTTTGCAGATCGGGGAGATAAATCTGTAAACAGTTTGCGAACCTTTGAAAACTTCGGCCAAGCGGCCGACGAATCGGGGATGAGTCGCCTTTACGCAGGCATTCATTTCATGAGTGCTAACCTAGACGGTTTGAGTTCGGGTAGAAGTGTGGGGAACTATGTTGTTCAGAATTTCTTAGTTTAGGAAAGTGGTAAGCTGAGAAGGAAATGGAAAATCGAAAATTTTTGATTTTCTATTTTCTGATAGGGTGCATCTCTAATTTTGCAAAGATTTGAAAAAAGCACTGCCCATCTTACCGCTACAACTAGCGCATCAAGCCATTTTTGGGTCTTAGTGCTGACTATTCGAGCAATTCCACAGTACCGAGATATCCATCTACGCGAACTTTTTGACCGTCTCGCAAGCGAGTTGTAGCTTCAGCAATATTCATAACTGCCGGAATTTTGTACTCGCGAGCGATAATTGCTCCGTGAGACAATTGTCCGCCAACTTCCGCTATAATTGCCTTTGCTCCCAACAGCAGCGGCGCCCAACCTGCATCGGTGTAGGGTACTACGACGATCGCATTTTCGCCTAAATCTGTGGTGACACTCCGGCAAATTTTGACAAAACCTTCGACGCAGCCGATACTGGCGGGGATTCCCTGCATGATAGCGGTTGTTGATGTTGCGAGGTCGATCGACCTTTTGCGAGAATTCGGCAGCAAATTGCCGTAGACTACAGGAGGAATCGGGCGATCGCGATCGGCTAACAGTCGATCGCGCCTTTGGCTAATCGTATCTTGAAAACAAACATTTGCAGCGCTGCGAATCCACTGCTGAATCTCCCCAAATTCCAGATAAAAGATATCTCCAGGTTCCTCAAATACTTGCATTTCCAATCCGCAAGCTTCTATGGCTAAAAAAGTCCAGCGTAAATGAGCCAACAACCGCGCGTAAATTTCGCTAATTTGGTTTTTAACGAGCGATCGTTCCTGACATTTATATAAGCGCCACTTCTGAGCAAAAGTCAAGCTTAATTTACCCGTTGCTGCCAAATTAGCAACAGCAGGTTTTTGAGCCAGAGTTAGCAGCAATTTTCGGTAAGTTTCCGGCTGTTCTCGCCAAGTAGGAACAGCGATATCCGTTCCCACCTCGCTCAAATATCCGTAAGTATTAAGCCACTGTTCAAAGTCAGCTTGCAAAACCGGAGTTTCAGCAAATATCTGTGCTAACTGTGCGGTTGAAACAGTCTCGTCAAATTGCAAAATTGCAGTTGTTCGCAATTTTTTAGCCAACTGCTGCAAAGCTCGCACCGAAGCAATTTCAGGAGCAGTATCATTAACAAGCCAGTCATCGTCAACCTGAAAAATTGCTTTACGAATTGCCAGCCCGATCGGCCCGAGAATATTATAGTAAGTAATCGGCTTCAGCCACTCCTGAATTTGCTCAGATTTATCCAACAACTCCGATAAATACTGATAATTGGGCATTGGGCATTGGGCATTGGGCATTGGGCATTGGGCATTGGGCATTGGGCATTGGGCATTGTTACTACTATCAACTGCCAACTGCCTACTATCAACTGCCAACTGCCAACGGTCAACTGACTTCTCCAGACTTTGCAGTGCGGGCAGAAAGATCGAAGTACGATCGCCCTCAAAATCTGCATTCAGCGCCCGCTCCCGCTGCACCAGACGCCACAAACCCGGCAAAGAAGGCAAAATCTTCCCCAAAGGTGGCTTACCCATTTTCTGCCCTCTGAGCAAAAATTCCAAACCTTGCTCCGGCAATCCCATCATCCGAAAAATTTCGCCCAACAAAGTCGCGTTAAAATAGGCGTGGGAACCAAGCAAAGTTGCAGTTTCCTTAAAGTTTAGATTAGCAGCGCGATCGCCCAAAACCACCATAAAAATCTCTCCCCAAACCCCACAAGTCAGCGGCCTGTTAATCGACCAAGTTAGCGGGCGAATTGCACCGGGAATCACTTCTGCCGCAATAGTCCGCGTCCAAAACGGCTGCAAATTGGTAATCGGGCGGCTTTGCAAAATCCAAACTTTTTCCCCGTCCCAACTCCACTCAATATCTTGCGGGATGCCGTGAAAAAAAGCTTCGATAGCTTGCGCTTGTTTAACTAATTCTGCTATAATTTGTTTGTCAATAATTGAACTAATTTCAAGTTCGTTTAAATTTTGTATTAAAGTTTCAGGTTGAGTAAAATCAATTTCCAAATGCAGCGGAGTAACTTGTCCGCCGACAACAGATTCCGCACCTCCCGGCAAAGCTTCAATAATTATCTGGGAACCGCCATCTAAAGGATTGCGGCTGAACATAACTCCGGCAACTTTGCCCTGAATGTAAGGCTGAATCAAGACAGCCATTTGAGTATCTGGGAGTTGTTGCTGGCGGCGGTAAGCAACAGCTTCGGAAGTCCAATAAGACTGGCGACAGCGGTTAATGCCGTCGAGCAATTCGGCTTTAGTAAAAACAGGGCCGATGGTTTGATATTGTCCGGCGGCGGAACTAATATCGCCATCTTCTCCCGCCGCCGAAGAGCGCACAATCATGCGGTTAGGGATTTTCGCCTTAAGGTTTTGGATTACAGAATTACTGCTTGAGAAGCGAGCGACATTTCCCTCTTTATTCCCTCTGCCTATTTTCTGGTTCTTAACATCCGTTAAATCCGCTACAAAATCCGCTGCCGAACTGCCTTCTTCCTTCGATGGCAAAATCCAGCCAGAAGGCACATTAAACCCAGCGCGTTTGAGTTGAGACAACTTAGCAGCTTTATCGCCGCAGATTGCAGCATCCAACGAATCATCGAGAGAAAACAATTGTTCCGATTTAGATAAAGCCATATCATCACCCTGACTGAGATTAATTGCTGTTAGTAAAACTCCCAATCCTGCTGCGGCTAAAAATTCCGGCAAAGATTGACGCCACACCCAAACCCAGATTGGGGTGCACAGACAGCCGCAGCGGGAAGCAAACAGTCTCGCCCGATCGCCCTTTTGCCACCACCACTGTGCCAAACCCCACACCAGCAGCCCCGAAATGCCCGATGAGACAGCCACCGGCGGCGAAAATACCAAAAGACCCCAAACGGCGTTAGTCACGCCTCCACCTCGGGCGATCGCATATCTGGCGGCGACTAGAGGAATTAACAGGGCGATCGCAATTTCCGGCGCATCGGGAAACCAAAATCGCCCCGCCAAAACCGGCACAATACCCCTGGCAATTTCCGCCAACACCGCAGCAATCCCCGCCCATTTCCCCCCGTGAATGAAAGCAGCCGACACGCCCGCATTCCCCGTGCCCAACCGCCTCAAATCCTTGCCGCCCAGCAGCCGCACCGCCCAGCGAGTCAGCGGCAAAGCACCCAGGGCAAAACTGGCAGCTAGCAGCAATGCCATTGTCAACAGCGGCATAAAGGGGCCCTCTAATTTCATTCTCTAAGTATTATGGCTGCAATTCACTCACTTTTCAGTCTTCCGATATATTGCAGGAGCGTCAATAACACATAAAATAATACAAAAGTAGAGTAAATAAGGATTTGAACCTAATGGTAGATAACAACCTAATGATTCCCATCGCAGTTCTGGGTGTTGGATTTGTGGCTGCGGTTAGTATCGGCTCCATTGCATGGTACAACTCCAAGCGTCCCCCGGGTTGGGAATCCAAAGAACGGCCTGATTTTGTTCCGAAAGTTGATAAAGATGATTTGATTGCTGATGTTTCTGAGTCCAAAGGCAAATAAAACAAACTTTCTTGATTGAGACGAAGAAAATCTGGGAGAGGACTTGTGCATTAATGAGAAAACTTGGTCATTGCCCGCTGCCGCGCCGCAATTTCAAAGGTTTAATTTTCCATTTTTTGTGCGAGTTCTACCCTCAAGTTCAAAATTTCGTAACTTGAAAATTTAACCAGATTTGTGCGCCGTAGTAGGGTGTGTCAGTTCCAATAATTGCTCGACTTGAACAGGTTTAATCTTTATGACACACCCTACAAGCTGCTAACTTGGAAATTGTTCGACTTTCGCTTCAGCTTGCAAAGTCAGCAAACCAGCTTGCACATCTAGCTGCTGAATTCGCAGCGACATTCCCTCAATTTCAAAATTTCGCAAGTTTAAAACTTCACCAGCTTTATCCGCCAAAGCTGCGGTTAACTCCGGCGAAAATTCCTGGTTTTCGGGATACTCAACATCCTGAAGAGAAATGGCCCAACCGCCCGCCGCGATCTGAGGTTTTGCTGTAAAATAAATCTTTTCAGTTGCAGCAGTTTCCCGCACCAATACCTCAGCATTTAAAGCTATTTTTCCGGTTGCTAGCAACTGGCACTCGACAGTTTTAACGTCTATTGTCAGCAGTTGACCATCAACAGTAACTTTTAAGTTGTTCAGTTTCCTGCTGATGTATTCGGAATTAAAAGCGCGGTTGATATCGCTTTCTGTTAAAACTGCCCGCGCCTTACCGAAGGCTGGCCCGTTCAGTTCAATTTTGCCAAACATAGCGCTCAGGGGATTGACAGCAATATCCTTGACGTGAATTTGCAATTCTTCCACGCGCAAATCTTGCTGCATTACCAATCCTTTGCCCTCAACGGCAACTGCCTGAACTTGTCCCTGGGCTAGCTGGCCGGGATCGGTGTTGACTGTGACAGACAAACTTTCCGATTCATCTAATTTGCTAGCAATAGCAATCTCGGCCACTTTGTCGATCGCCTGTTCCCCTAAACTCCGATTTTGTTGAAGCACGCTCGAAATTCCTAATATTGTTTAAAAAATAGTAGTTAATACCTAAGTCATTTAGCGTCTTCCTCTCGGCAGGTTTCTCGTCTCAAAAAAACTCAGCCAAAGACAGAGGGTTTCCAGAAAGTTACTAAAATTAGTAAGGTATGGCGAAAAGCACCCTACGTTGAGTTGCGAAGCGGTGAAAAATCAAAAACTCGGATTTTTGCCAAAAGTTTTTTCGAGAAGCTCGATCGCCCGTTACAATAAATAAGAGCCGGCACCGCCTTTAGCAATGAATCCAGAATCAACTCTCGCCAGACTACAAGCTACACTTCCCGACGGAAAACTGCCTTCTAGCTACGGGGTATATTTCAAAAACACCCTAGTAGCCCTGTGTCACGCCCTAGAAGACCACATCTTGCAAACCAGCGGCGGGGACGATATCGCACTCCAACCCCTAGTTTTGGTGACATTTCAGCAGGGAAAATGGTATTTGCAGGAAGCCGATCGCTACTTCGATATTGCTCAGGCTTCTCGACAAGTTGTCATCGGCGCAGTAGCCGACAGCGGTTTCGCTACCCACAAAACCGGTCAATTAGAAAATGTATCTTTAATAGAACTCGATGAAATAGACCCGATAATTGAAGAATGGAATTTAATCATCCTCGCCCCCACATACAAAGCAATGGTGCTTTGTCGCGAACTTACAGCCGAGGAATACTTGCCAGAGGGCAAGCCCGAAGTCGATACAGAGCGAAAATTCTACGGTTTGTGGTCGTTTGACCAGTCGTTAGTGTCAGCATCAGCAGAAATTTTTATAGAACAAACACGACATTATAATTCTCCTCTAGCAGACAGTTTGCTAGAAATTCACCACCAAATTCTCGCCACCAAAGGCCCGCCCTTGGCAGACATTAGCGGCGTAGTATCGCGGATCGTCACTTACCTGCAAAGTTCTCAGCAGCAAATGGTGGCAATTAACCGCCAAACCCGCGATTTGTGGGAATTGGAAGGTCAAGCTTTGCGCGTCAGCCGGAATTTGAACGCTAACAAATTGCAAGCTTTTCTGCGGATGGCCCAGCGCGTGGACGAACGCGATACCTCAAATCCCACAGCTTCTTTGCAGGTGGCGGCTTTGTCGGAAACTTTGGGTCAATTGCTGGATTTGCCGGCTTTGCAGTTGCGCCGGCTGCGGTTGGCGGGATTGCTGTTTCGAGTCGGCTTGGTTTCTGCCCCGAATGAGGTGTTCGATCGCACTTCCGATAAATTCGACCCAGGAACTCTATCATTTTGGCGCGATCGCAGTTTCATCGGTTCCCAGCTCCTGCAAGCAATGCCGGAAATAGCACCTGTTGCCGAAATTGTCAAGCACAAACTCGAAAATTGGGACGGCAGCGGCAGACCCGAAGGTTTGCGAGGCGAAGAGATACCGATTGCTTCGCGGATTGTGGGCTTAGTCGCTTGTTTTCAAGATTTGACTCAACCCCGTGGCGATCGTCCAGCTTTGAGTTTGACGGCAGCCTGGGAAAGGTGCCGGGAACTGTCGGGAACTCGCTTTGATCCGGCTTTGGTGGAAACTCTCGGCAACGTCGTCAGACTCGCAGAAATGGGCTTGATGGAGCTACCAACGCGCCCTAGTCAACTCCCTAATATCTGGTTGGAGGATTTGGGCGATCGAACTCCAGTGACAACTCCGACATTATAAAATGAGTTCGGTAACAGGCGAAAGGTTCGGTTCGTAGTGTGGACTTTAGTCCGCTCCGGGATT
>JANYGO010000136.1 GCA_025362325.1 Cyanobacteriota bacterium
CGCTGCAACTGCACAATTTGCGATCGAGTTTCCGCCCTCAATTTCGCATCAAGATTCGATAGCGGTTCGTCCATCAAAAACACTGCGGGATTTCGAGCCATCGCCCTCCCCAAAGCCACCCGCTGCTTTTGCCCTCCTGAAAGTTGTTTCGGCAAGCGATGTAAAAGAGGTTCTATTTGCAATAATTGAGCTACCTGGATCACTCTTGCTCCTACCGCCTTTTCTCGTTCCGACAAATAGCGCAAACCCGGAGGAAACTTGCGAGTCGCTCCAACTAAAAAATCCTCCCATAAAGTATGTATTTGAGGATTGTTTAAAGTCTGAAAAGCTAAATAATTAATCACCTCTTCTAGCTTCTTTTGGATGACTTCTGCCTTCTGGCTTCTCGCTTCCGTCTTCTTCCATCTATCCGTTAAATCCCGTACATTGCTCGTTGCCGAACTTCCTTCTTCCTTCCTTCGGCTACGCTCAGGAAAAGTCTTCCGTCTATCCGTTAAATCCCGTACAGTGCTCGTTGCCAAACTTCCTTCCTTCTCCCTTTCCGAGCGGCGCAATCCAAAGGCAAGATTATCGTAAACTGTTAAGTGAGGATAGAGAGCATAATTTTGAAATACCATAGCGATATTTCGGTCTTTAGGAGGCAAATCGTTAACTAGGCGATCGCCAATCCAGATATTGCCCGCTGTCAAAACTTCCAAACCGGCGATCGATCGCAGCAAAGTGCTTTTTCCGCAGCCCGAAGGCCCCACCAGCACCATAAATTCCCCGTCTTCGACCGTCAGGTTAATCCGCCGCAAAACGCTGTTAGAAGTTGAACTAGAGGCTTCGGGCGAGACACTTTCTGCGACGTTGTTTGCTTTTTTTTCCTGTTCTCCTTGGCGGAGTGGAAAACTTTTGTAGATATTTTCTAATACAACTTGCGCCATCAGACGATTTTAGATTTTAGATTTTAGATTTTTAGAATTTTGAATTGGGGGAATTGGAGGCAGAGCCTCCGGGTATGTATTCCCAGGCAGAGCCTGGGAACAAGCCTTAATTGGAGGCAGAGCCTCCGGGTATGTATTCTCAATGCCCTGTTTGGCCAATGCCCTGTTTGGCCAATGCCCTGTTTGGCCAATGACTATTGACTGCCAATAACCTTAATAATTTTCTCACCAGGATTGAGGTCAAAAACCCGATCGCCCGGAGCATCTTTCCCCCAAAAAGCTATAGCATCAGTAGTCGATCGCAGCAAGCGACCAGCCGTCGTAAAAAGTTTAACATCCGTACCCGGAACAGCACGGAGCAAGCCAACCAAAGCATCTTTAGGCTCTGTAAAGCGAAAAGCTTGAGTACCAATTTCGCCACGGTTAGTAAGTCTAACAGAACCAGCAGGCATTCGTTTAGCCCAACCCAACTCCGAAAATAGTACCAGACTGTCTTCCCGGTCGATCGTAATACAACCCACCAACTGTTCCAGCTTCCGCAACCTAGTGACTTGAGAACCCTGGGCGGTGCGGCCCATTGGCGGCAATTGTTCGTCATCGATATCAAATCGGAGGACTCGGCCTCCCGAAGTTGCAACAGCCACTTGGTCGCCAACTTTGCTAAGACTTGCGCAGCGCAGTCGATCGTCCTCCTTGAGTTTAACAACAGTAATGCCGCGATTAGTCAAATCAGCAAATTCCTGCATTGGCAGGCGCTTAATTTTTCCTTGCTCAGTCAGAGTTACTAAATCCGCCGCCTCCGAATTTTCCGGCAAAATAAAGTGTGCAACTGTGATTTCCGACAAAGCACGACCGGCACTTTCTTTAGTAGCACTGGGCGACAACAAACCAACAATCGGCGTTCCCCGGTCTTTAGCGCTACTACTAGGAATATCAGCCACTTTTAGCGGGTAAGCTTTGCCATTAGGAGTTAAGACTACCAAAGTGCGATCGGTTTTCGTCAGGTTAGCCGTCACAATAAAATCTTCATTCTTTTCTAAAGCTGAAACCGATTTTTCGCGACTTTTCGAGCGCGGACGTTCCCCAGCCGGCAAGCGTCGCACATACTGCTTGTGTGAAAATTCAACAATAGTTTCCTCTGGCTCTAGAACGGGCAATAAGTTAGGCGAAATTGTTGCCGGCAACAACGGTTTTACACCAGCGTTTTTCTTACCAGAAGCTTGTGGTTCGGCAGTTGCCGCGCGTCCAGTTCCATTGGCAAATTTAGTGCGGCGTTCGTCAGCGTACTTGCGTTTTAGCGATCGCAATTCCTTCTTCAAAGCCTTCAAAAGTTCGCGTCTGTCACTCAACAACCGCTGCAATTCTTGAATATTCCCCGTTAACTCATCCAACTCAGACTGTAAATTTTGCCTTTCCAAACCAGTCAGCCGGCGCATCGGCATCGCCAAAATCGCCTCAGATTGACTTTCGCTCAAATTAAGACGAACTTGGAAAGTTTGCTTAGCAGTAGTACCGTCAGGAGAATTTCGGAGAATGTCGATCGTAGTATCAAGATTTGTCAAAGCCAACATTAAGCCTTGGACAATGTGACAGCGACGTTCTGCCGCCTGCAACTCGTAATTGTAGCGGCGTGTCAGAGTCACTTCTCGGAAATCCAGAAATTCCTGCAACAACTGTCTAAGTGTCAACTGTCGCGGTTGACCATTGACAATTGCCAACAAAATCGCGCCAAAATTTGTTTGCAGGTCAGTTTGTTGATAAAGACGAGCTAGCACCGCTTCCGGGGTAAATTCCCGCTTGAGTTCAATCACAACTCGAATCCCCTCGCGATCGCTCTCATCGCGCAAATCAGAGATACCATCAAGACGGCCGGCATTCACCAAATCCGCCACCTTTTCAATCCAAGCCGCCTTATTCACCTGAAACGGAAACTCCGTCACGATAATCGCTGTTTTAGTCCGCACCTTGCGATTACCAGGCACTTCTTCCACTCCAGCCACACCCCTCACCGCAATGCTACCTCGACCCTTAGTGTAGGCATCAACAATGCCCTCTGTAGAGACGATTTCCCCTCCGGTCGGAAAATCCGGGCCCGGAATTAATTCGATCAACTTCTCATCCGAGAGTTCTGGATTTTCAATCAAAGCAATTAAACCGTCCACCACCTCGCCCAAATTGTGAGGCGGAATATTAGTTGCCATCCCCACAGCAATCCCGGTACAGCCATTGAGTACCAGAAACGGCAACTGAGCAGGTAGTGCCGTCGGTTCCTGTTCGGAATTGTCAAAGTTACCAGTAAAATCAACGGTTGCCTCGCCGACTTGGGTTAGCATGGCTTCGTGGGCGATCGATGCCAGCCTAGTTTCCGTGTAACGCATCGCAGCAGCCGGGTCATTGTCCACCGAACCGAAATTGCCGTGACCCGCCAGCAAAGGATAGCGGCTGGAAAACTCCTGAACCATGCGCACCAGAGCGTCGTAAACCGATTGGTCGCCGTGGGGGTGATATTTTCCCAAAACATCTCCAACTACCCGGGCGCACTTGCGGTAAGGCCGGTCTGGCGTCAGGCCGAGTTCGTGCATCGCGAACAAAATTCGACGGTGAACTGGTTTTAAACCGTCGCGGACATCAGGCAAAGCTCGCCCGACGATCACACTCATGGCATATTCGAGGTACGATTGCTGCATCTCGGTATGCAGAGGCGTAGAAATTACTTGCCCGGAAAGTAGGTTGAGTTGTTTAGCCATGAGTCCTTGTGTCCGTTAATTCCTGAGTGAAGACAGCCTCTGTCAATAATGCTCAGGTTGCCTGTCTCGAATGAAAAGCGTTTGCCGCAGACGAACCGAAAGTTCGACAAAACCGCCCAGCGGGAGGATAAAAATAAATTTAACAGGTGAAAGCAGTGGTGAGAGTGCCGAAGACGGGCAACACTTGCCTCTTACTCTCCACTCTTACACTAACCTCTATGTTGCCGACAGAAGCGCCTACTTGTCTATTCACCGCCCGCCGTCAGAAGGTTGATTCACAGTCATGCTTTTTCTTATAATCGCTCACAAATGCCGATCGTTAAGAATTCAGCAGTCAAAAGCTCGCGAGCTCTCAAGCGTCTGACCTTCGCTCTATCGAGTGAAGTGTCGATCTTTTAAGCCATGTCGATCGCTCAAAACTGAGAATTGGGAATCCCCAACAATCGGACGCTAGATTCGCTACTCCGAATGCTGGGGCGGGAGTCTGAGAATAAACGCTGCTTTATTCTCAGAACTCGAAATAAAATTATTGTCACACCTCACCGACTCTAAGTCGGAGGCCATCGCGAAATAGAGCATACTAGAAACCTGCTACTGGGGAATCTGGAGACTCTCACCAGTATCAAGCCTAGTTCTAAAAAACAACTAAACTGTCTGTGTGTAGTAGTCTAAATTATGGTACTGGATGCTTCTGGGCATCTGTACATCCTCTGAGAGTTAGTGGCTGCAGGATATTTTATATATGCGGGTTTTGCAGGGTTCCCGGCCAAGGGCGCGAAAAACTCTGCATTTTTGACGGGGAATGTAGTCCCCGTGTCATGTTCCTCTTTGGACTCAAGTCGCAAAGTTTCCATACTTCCCATATTTATTTATGAAAACCGTTCTGATTGTAGAGGACGATTTGGTCAATGCTCGGGTTTTTTCCAAAATACTGACGAAGCGGGGGGGCTTAGCCGTCAAGCACACGGAAAATGTAGAAGAAGTAATGCAGATTGCAGCAGCCGGCGAAGCAGACTTGATATTAATGGACGTGTCACTGTCGCGGAGCGTGTACCAGGGAAAAGCCGTGGATGGCATCAAGATTACCCAACTGCTGAAAGCCGACCCGCAAACAGCCTCGCTGCCGATAATTTTGGTAACAGCCCACGCCATGGCCGGTGATAGAGAAACCTTTCTAAATCAAAGCGGTGCCGACGGTTATATATCCAAACCCGTAGTAGACCATCAAGAGTTTGTCGATCGGATCAAAGCCTTGCTTCCGGACTGAGCGAACATTTATACAGGAGGAAACTGTCAGAATAAAAACCGAAAAAGTTCGAGTTTTAATTGTTAGTTAGTTCAAACAATTAAAACTCTTCCACAATCAAAAACTCTTGAAATCTAGCTGATAGATTCCGACAAATGTCGGTGCAGAGCCTTCACTCAAAAACCCCGATCGCACACACTTGCAGCATCAGTTCCCAACCCTTTTCATCGCAGCTATTCCCCCAAAAAAAACCGCGCAGCTTGCAGCAAAAACAGCTAGCTGCGCGGCCACCTAAAAATTAAAATTAGTCCTCGTCCTCATCGAAGTCATAATCGATATCGTCATCATCGTCATCAGCATCAGGGACAACCAAAGCATCGTCATCAGCATCAGGGACAAAATCGTCCTCCTCAACCTCAACATCCTCAAAATCCTCCCCAGCCTCAATGTCAGCAGAGCCGCGGCCTACCTCAAAAGTGCTCTCGATCGTATACTTGCGGCGGGCAGTGCGATCGTCGAGAACCACATCCTCCTGCAAATCGTGGATTTCGTCATCAAACACGGCACCGTCAAAACCCGCATCCTGAACGCTAGCATCCTCGTAGGCGTTGAACCCGGTTCCGGCAGGAATCAGGCGGCCGATGATCACGTTTTCCTTGAGGCCGCGCAGCCAGTCAGATTTGCCTTCGATCGCAGCCTCAGTCAGCACCCTGGTAGTTTCTTGGAACGAAGCAGCGGAAATAAAGCTGTCGGTATTGAGCGAAGCCTTAGTAATCCCCAGCAGTACGGGAGTGTAGTCTGCCGGTGCGCCGCCAGTAATCGACATCGCCTCGTTCACCTGTTCTACCTGCCGCAGTTCCACCAACTCGCCCGGGAGCATGGTAGTATCGCCGCCGTCCTCCATCCGCACTTTGTTGGTCATCTGGCGCACGATCACTTCGATGTGTTTGTCAGAAATATCTACGCCTTGAGACTGATAGACAGACTGCACCTCGTTGACCAAGAAAGTCTGCACCTGCTGGAAGCTTTCCAAAGCTGCCTCAAAAGTCGGCTGGCGCTCTTTGAGGACGTGGAAGAAGACTTCGAGAATTTCGTGGGGGTTGGCGGGCCCGTCAGTCAAAGCTTCGGCGACGCCGACGCGCTGTCCGTCAGAGACGATCGGATTTTGACCGGGTAACAAAGCATACTGCTCGATGCGGCCGTCATCCTCGACCACCGCCAGTTCCACTACATCGTCATCTACCGCTACTTGAGCCGTACCCGGGCGCTTCGCCAGAATGCAGGCTTCCTTCGGCTTGCGCCCCTCCAGCAACTCTTCAATTCTCGGCAAACCCTGAATAATATCTCCAGTCTTGGCGCGCTCGAACACTAAAATCACCAAATTGTCCCCGCGCTGCACCAAATCTCCGTCATCCACGTGCAGCACCGCTCCCGCAGATACCCGGTAAGGACGAGCCACCCTGAACACGATTTTCGCAGATTCGTCACCGTCTGCTTGTACAACTTTCACTACTTGGCCCGATTCTTCCAGCAAAATGCCAGGAGCCACTTCCGTACCCGCAACCAGCAATTGACCTGGACTCACTTCCGGCGTCCCGGCCACAGAAACAGTAATAGAATCTGCATCCCGCATTACCAGCAGCCTGCGCACTGGTTCATTCTGCCCTTCGCGGATACCGCGGACAATACCTGCTTCCTTGCAGAGAATCTCGGTGCGGGCTACTACTGCCCCAGGGGCGATCGACTGTCCGTCCTCTACCAGCAGCCGCGTGTGAGTGCTACCCTGAGTCGGGTCGGCAGAGACATCGCGACGGATCACCAGCGACTCCAAAATCACCAACTGCAAGCGGAAAGCTCTCTTTGGTTGATCGCTCTCCCCTTCTACCACAACCAAATCGCGGTTCGCCAACGCCGCCTCGGCATTCCAAGCAGGCCCAGAACCATCAGCCCCAAAAGCACTAGCATCATCTTCATCGGGCAACAGTTCGATATCCGCAGCCAGTTGTGGCGCCCCCGAACCAATTTCCAAGATTAGCTGAGTTCGCAGTAGTTCCAGTCCTTCGACTGATTTGACGCGCTCTCCATCTTTGTAGGGTAGTCGTTGTACCGCTTTGAGGGAAATCGACTCATTCAGAGCTGTCTGAGAAGGCACAGGCGGCTTATCCGGCACCGGGAACTCCACCACAGGCCGCAGCAGCAAAGCCGGGCCTTCGGGAGTTTCGATATATTCTGCGTAGCCCAGCTCTTCGGCAATTAAGCCGGGGAATATTTCTTGACCAGCGCTGACGATTTGACCCTCGCCGAAAGTCAGGGGCGGGCGATCGACGGCGTGCAGGGTACCGGGTTTGATCACGATTTCCCGGAGGATATCGTTTTTCTGAGTGACTTCCACTGCGCCGCTGGTTTGGCAGAAAATATCTTTGACAACTTCGGTACCGGCTTCGACGTATTGGCCGTCTTCTACCAGCAGCAAGGAAATGTCTTTGTTCACTTCGTGGCACTCTTCAGGAATCCACAGCAGAGTCCCCCCCTTGACTACTTCGTAGCCGAGTTTAGCTTTGCCGCGTTTGTGGACTTCTACGCCTGCATATTTGACGATACCTCCGGTGGCGGTGCGGTAGCTGTCGTCAAGCAGTTCTGCCACAACCTCGCCGTTGATCACCTTACTCCCAGGCGCCGTTTTGAGCGAAAACCGCTGGTTCGAGGCAGTTTCAATCACATAGTGCTCGCGGCCGCCAGCGCTTTCGGCGCGGACAACTGCTTGGTCGAGCAGGACTTGGGCGGTGATGATTTCGATTTCTCGTTCGTCGGCGATGCGCACCACGCCACCGTGTTCCGAAATCAGTTTTGTTTCAGCAATCACGCTTTCGGCGACAATCCGAGAGCCGTTTTTGACAGCCGGTTCAGCACCCGGAGGCAAGTTATACACTTCGCCGCTTAGAATCCAAATCAATCCGCCGCGGCTGGCTGTGCGGGTAGTGTTACCCTGGCGGTCGGTTTTTTCTTCCGGTACTAAATCAGCAAACTTAGCTTCTCCGGCTAGGTCGGAGGCTACGTCGGTAGTAACTTTTTCTGTGGTTTTGCGGGCGGCGCGGCCGGCGATCGGCACTTCTGCCAATATTTGACCGGGGATGGCGCGCTGTCCGTCTTTGACCATAACTGTTGAACCTTGGGCGATCGCCAGTTCGATTTTCAGCTTCTGATTTTTAGCGCCGGATTTGCCTTCTTCAAAGCCATCTCCCTCTAAAACAAGTTTGCCGTTGTTTTCAGCAACCAGGGCTTCTTCCCCGTGTCTGGTGCGGAATCCGCGGGTGCGCAAATTCTTAAACTTGACTGTCCCAGCAAAAGGAGCGCGTTCTTGCTTAGCGACTTCTCCAGTAAATACACCGCCTGTGTGGAAGGTGCGCATGGTGAGCTGGGTTCCCGGTTCGCCGATCGACTGAGCGGCGATAATCCCGATCGCTTCTCCCATGTCCACCATCTTCGAGTGAGCGAGGCTCCAACCGTAGCAGGACTGACAAACGGAACGGGTGGCTTCGCAGGTTAGGGGCGATCGCAAATACACCTCTGCCACTTCTGCCTTACCAATTTCCGCCGCCAGTTCTTCACTAATTGGCTGATTTCGCATAGCTTTTTCGGTGCCGTAAGCTACGATTTCCCCGGTTTTTGGGTGCACCACGTCTCGGGCAAACACGCGGCCTAGCAGCCTTTCTTTTAGGGGAATCAGCACTGTAGCACCGTCGGTCATCGGCCGGACGCGAATCCCGCGCTGAGTGCCGCAATCAGTTTCGCGCACAATCACATCTTGGGCTACGTCCACTAACCGCCGAGTCAAATAGCCGGAGTCGGCGGTGCGCAGAGCGGTATCGACTAAGCCTTTGCGGGCTCCGTAGGAGGAGATGATGTATTCGGTGACGGTGAGTCCTTCGCGGAAGTTGGTTTTAATTGGCAAGTCGATGATTTCTCCTTGCGGGTCTGCCATCAATCCGCGCATTCCAACTAACTGCCGCACTTGGGAGATGTTTCCGCGCGCCCCGGAGAAGGCCATCATGTAGACCGAGTTGAGGGGGTCTGTGGCTCGGAAGTTTTTGACTACTTCGTCTTTGAGGTCTTCTGAAGTGCTGTTCCAAGTGTCGATTACTTTTTGGAAGCGTTCGACTTCGGTGATTTCGCCTCTGGTATATTTCTGTTCTGTGATCCGGATTTCTTCTTCGGCTGCATCGAGCAGTTGTCGTTTGATTGGCGGTACTTGCAGGTCGTCTACGCTAATCGAGACTCCGGCTTTTGTGGCGTAGCGGAAACCCAAGTCTTTGAGTTTGTCTGCCATTTGGGCCGTGCGGGCCGTTCCGTGGTGGGTGAACGACCAAGAGATTAATTTTTTGAGCTGACCTTTGTCAACAACTCGATTGCGAAAAACAATTTCTTTCTTTTCTGTCATTTTTCTGTTGTTTGTAATTGTAATTGGTATTTCTGCTGTTGTAATTGCTAATATCGTGTCCGATCCACTGACCGCAGTAAAATTTGTTCGTAGTGCGTCCTGGTGTCCGCTATACGGCTGCGGACACCAGGACGCACTACAAACCTTTTTTGTCATGGCAATCGACCGGGCATGATATAATTGGTAGTTGGCAATTGGTAGGGGTTTTTTTTCTGTTTCGATCGCCATTATTTATTAGCAATAGATTTTCAGTTGTTACCCGTTACCAATTACCTATTACCGACTTCCTAATTGTTGATTACCGCTTCGATAGTTTGGTGATAGATAATCCTGCCCGGAGTCGTGCGAATGAACTGATTGAGCAAATTGCCCTCTCTGTCTTCCCGAATCCGGCGGAACTTGTATTCTTTGGTCACAATACCGTCGGTGGAGGTTTCCACCTTCAGCGGTTCTCCCTCGGGTTCTGTGTTTTCTATGGCGCCTTGAAATCTCACCCACACGTATGAGTGCAAGTCCACGACTCCATGTTCGTAGGCGACAACGGCGTCTGTGAGATTAGAGAAGTAGTGACCGGCTCCTTTTTGAGCGTGTGGATTTTCGGCTGTCAAATAATAGCAACCGAGCACCATATCTTGAGAAGGAGTGACGATCGGTCTTCCCGTTGCTGGCGACATAATGTTGTTAGAAGCCAGCATCAGCAAGCGCGCTTCCGCCTGAGATTCCAGAGACAAAGGCACGTGCACGGCCATTTGGTCGCCGTCAAAGTCAGCGTTAAAAGCCGGACAGACTAGCGGGTGAAGCTGAATCGCCCTCCCGTCCACCAAAATCGGCTCAAAGGCTTGAATCCCCAAACGGTGCAGCGTCGGCGCCCGGTTCAGCATGACTGGGTGGCCTTCAATCACCTCCTGAAGCACGTCCCAAACGCTAGGATCGTTGCGCTGGATTAGTTTTTTGGCTGCTTTGATGTTGTTGACGAGTCCTTGGCGGATCAAGCGGTGGATGACGAAAGGCTGGAAAAGCTCGATCGCCATTTCCCTAGGCAAACCGCACTGATGAATCTTCAGTTTCGGTCCCACCACAATCACCGAACGCCCGGAGTAGTCAACCCGTTTCCCGAGCAAGTTTTGCCGGAAACGACCTTGTTTCCCTTCAATGATGTCCGACAGAGACTTCAGCGGGCGGTTATTGGCGCCCACCACAGTCCGGCCCCGACGCCCGTTGTCAATCAGCGCATCCACAGCTTCTTGTAGCATCCGCTTTTCGTTGCGAATGATAATCTCCGGCGCCAGAATTTCTTGCAGTCTCGCCAAGCGGTTATTGCGGTTGATGACTCTCCGATAAAGGTCGTTGAGGTCGCTCGTTGCAAAACGCCCGCCGTCTAGCTGTACCATCGGCCGCAAGTCCGGCGGAATCACCGGAATCACATTGAGCACCATCCAATCGGGATGAGAACCCGTAGCGATAAAGTTGTCAATTACCCGCAAGCGTTTAATTAACTTCGCCCGTTTTTGACCTTTAGCATTAGCAATATCTTCCCGCAACTTTTCCGCTTCGCTTTCCAGCGGAATATTTTGCAGCAAAACTTGCAAAGCTTCAGCACCGATTCCTACTTCTACGCCCGTCAGCGTGGAATCTTCGCTGTAAAGTTCGTCTTCTATTTCCAGCCAAGCATCTTCTGTGAGCAATTGCTTATATTGCAGCTTTTCTGCATTGCCAGCATTCAGCACAACATAGGCGTTGAAATAGACAATTTGTTCGACATCTCGCAGAGGCATATCTAATAGAATTGCCATATAACTCGGGATGCCTTTGAGATACCAAACGTGAGCTACAGGAGCTGCTAATTTGATAAAGCCCATCCGGTGACGGCGGACGCGAGATTCAGTGACTTCAACACCGCATCTTTCGCAAACAATGCCTCTATGGCGAACTCGTTTGTACTTTCCACAATGACATTCCCAATCTTTTGCAGGCCCAAAAATGCGCTCGCAAAACAAGCCATCCATTTCAGGTTTTAACGTGCGATAATTTATGGTTTCCGGTTTTGTCACCTCTCCAGTAAGCTGACCGTTGGGTAAAGTTCTCTCTCCCCATTGTCGAATTCTTTCTGGCGAAGCTAACCCAATTTTGACGTAATCAAAGCGTTGTTCTATTTTAGCCATTCTTGACTCCAATTAATAATTTACAGTCGATTATTTGTGGTTGTTTATCTTTTTTGTTTGCCTTGTTTCACGGCTTAAATCAATGTTATACTCCTCTATATGTGACGTGGTTTTTAATATCATAGATGACACTTGACGATACTCCAAAGTCATCAGCGATTTTAGAGATTGATTCTCTACCTCTAATTCTTTTTCGTACTTCAAGAGCTTGCTCGAAAGTCAATTTGCGATCGAGATATCCACCCATGCGAGGAACTGGAACCTCTTCGCCTGCTTCCTTCCAAGTGACGTGATACTTAATATCGTGTATGGTTTTGCGACCAACACTGTATTCTTGAGCTACATCCTTCACTCTCTCTCCTGCTGCTAGTTTTTGCCTAATTTCTCGCACCTTTTCCCAGTCTAATTTGGCATTGGAAAGGGGATGACTTTTGCCTTGAGTGCGTCCTTTCTTAGAAGCATCTAATAAATTTTGAGTTCGAGTTCCACCCCAAAGATGTTCTGGATTAATACAACTGGGAGTATCGCAGGTATGACAAGCATCCATCGAAATCGGAACTTCACATCCTAATTTCTCTGCTAAAACAGCACGAGTAACTGATTGGGATTTCCCATTTTTAAAGTACCTGCCATAACCACCTTGACCATCCTTTGCACCTTGAAAAATTATGCAGCCGCTGTCTTGAATTTCTCCTACAAAACCGGGGGGAACTGTAGTGAAGTTATGGGGAATTTTTGCCTGAAGTATCTTAGTAATAGTGTCATACTTTACGCCATACTCTTTTATTAGGTGGC
This sequence comes from Cyanobacteriota bacterium, assembly GCA_025362325.1. Taxonomy (GTDB): domain Bacteria; phylum Cyanobacteriota; class Cyanobacteriia; order Cyanobacteriales; family Microcoleaceae; genus Microcoleus. Next base: position 12,315 of record JANYGO010000136.1, read on the forward strand.
TTTTGATGGTTCCAGCTAAATATTTACGCTGAATTTCCCGCAGTTGTTCGATCGAGAGTTGGCCAATACCCGGAATACTTTTGCGTCTGGGAGTTTTGCGATCGCGCCCCATCATCTGCTGCGTATTCTCAGCCGCAGTTCCAGCTACGAGATGTGCTGGGTTTATGCAGCTTGGATTGTCGCAGATGTGGCAAGCAAAATAACCGGAATCTAGAAATCCTGGTATTTTTGATTCGAGGACTAATCGGTGGACTAATACCGTTTTGCCATCGAGCCACTTTCGTCCGTAACCGTTGCCAAACTTACTGCCTTGCCAGTTAATACAGCCTGTTGCCCGATCGAATTCTCCTTCAATTCCTGGGACAACTGTTACAATACTCATGTCAGCGTCTCTCCTTGTTAGAGCGTTGATTCGCCTCAGCAGTGGTACGAACACTACTGAGGCTTTTTATTTTGAGATTGTCGATTAAAGATTTTAGATTAAATGTTGCCAAGAAATCTAAAATCTTTAATTGTTAATCTTCGTCTTCGTCGCGGGAAAGCGATTCGTAAGTAGGCCGGGAGGGCGATCGCCGCCCACCTGCATCCGCCATCAAATCGACTTCAACGTGTTCGCTGCCTTCGTCGTTGGTATTCACTTTGTGCACGGCAATGTCCAGACACAAAGACTGCAACTCCCGCATCAGCACTTTGAACGATTCCGGCGTACCGGGGCGCGGGATGGCTTTGCCTTTGACGATCGCATTCAACGCTTCATTTCTACCCTGCATATCGTCCGACTTGACAGTCAGCAACTCTTGCAAAGTATAAGCTGCGCCGAACGCTTCCAGGGCCCAGACTTCCATTTCCCCGAACCGCTGTCCTCCTTGCTGCGCTTTGCCGCCCAAGGGCTGCTGCGTTACCAGTGAGTAAGGCCCGGTGCTGCGGGCGTGGATCTTATCGTCTACTAAGTGGACGAGTTTGAGCATATAGGCAATGCCGACTGTGATCGGGCGATCGAACGCTTCGCCAGTTCTGCCATCGTAGACAATAGTCTTACCGGGGTGTTTGGGATTAAATACCCAAGGTTTGCCAGTTTTTTCCCGCGCCTCCTCTAACTTGCCATGAACGGTTTCGCGGGACTTTTCAGCGCCGTGCATTTCATCAAAAGGCACCATCTTGAAACGCATCGACAGATTTTCGCCGGCCCAGCCCAGCAAGCACTCGAAAATCTGACCCACGTTCATCCGCGAAGGTACGCCCAGGGGGTTGAGAACGATGTCAACCGGGGTGCCGTCAGGCAAGTAGGGCATATCCTCCATCGGCAGAATCCGGGACACGATACCCTTGTTGCCGTGGCGGCCGGCCATTTTGTCGCCGACTTGAATCTTGCGTTTTTGGGCGACGTAGACGCGGACAACCATGTTAGCGCCGGGGGGCAGTTCGTCACCCTGTTCGCGGGTAAACACGCGCACGTCTACGACGCGGCCTTTTTCGCCGTTGGGGACGCGCAGCGAGTTATCGCGCACGTCTCGGGCTTTTTCACCGAAGATTGCCCTGAGCAATTTTTCTTCCGGCGGTTGGTCGGATTCACCTTTGGGGGTGACTTTACCGACCAAAATGTCGCTGGCTTCTACCCAAGCACCCTTGCGGATGATGCCCTGTTCGTCTAGCTGGCGCAGGGCGTCTTCGCCGACGTTGGGTATTTCGCGGGTGATTTCTTCGGGGCCGAGTTTGGTTTGACGGGCTTCGATTTCGTATTTTTCAATGTGGATCGAAGTGTAGACATCTTCGTACACCAAGCGCTCGCTAATGAGTATTCCATCTTCGTAGTTGTAGCCTTCCCAAGGCATATAAGCTACGAGGATGTTTTGACCCAGGGCGAGTTCTGCCCCTTCGGTGGAGGAACCGTCGGCTAGCACTTGACCGGCTACGACGCGATCGCCCTCATAGATCAAAGGACGCTGGTTCAAGCAGGTATCCTGGTTTGAGCGCTGATATTTTTGCAGTTCGTGCTCGATGCAGCCGGCGTATTTTTGCTTCCAAACCGAGGGCTGTTTGGTTTTGAGGTCGTCGTATTCGCGAATCAGGAAATGTTCTTCGCTGGAATTCGACTCGGCATCTACAGCCAGGGGCTTGACAATAATCCGGGTGGCGTCGATGTAGATAACTTCGCCGTTAATTTTGGAAACTACCACCATCCCGGAATCTCGGGCAGCCTGAGCTTCCAAGCCCGTACCCACGAGGGGGCGTTCTGGTTTCAGCAGCGGCACGGCTTGCCGCTGCATATTCGATCCCATCAGAGCGCGGTTAGCGTCGTCGTGTTCCAGGAATGGAATCAGCGATGTGGCGACGGAGACGATTTGGACTGGGGAAATCGCCATGTAGTCCACCTGCATCGGAGTGGTGGTGGTAAATTCTTGGCGGTAGCGCACGGCTACGGTTTCGCCTAAGAGGTTGTTGTTTTCGTCGAGGCTGATGTCTCCGGGGGCGACGCGCAAGTCGTCTTCCTCATCGGCTGTCATGTAAACCGGGGCTTTGTCGCGCAGCACCTGTCCTTTTTCGACTGGGTAGAATGGTGTTTCGATGAAGCCGTAGGGGTTGACGCGGGCGTGAGTTGCCAAAGAGCCGATGAGTCCGGCGTTGGGGCCTTCTGGTGTTTCGATCGGGCAAATCCGGCCGTAGTGGGACGGGTGGATATCCCGCACTGCAAACCCGGCGCGTTCGCGAGTCAAGCCTCCGGGGCCGAGGGCGGACAGCCGGCGTTTGTGGGTCAGTTCTGCCAGAGGATTCGTTTGATCCATGAACTGGGATAGCTGGGAGGAACCGAAGAATTCCTTGATTGCTGCTACCAGCGGTTTGGGGTTGACCAGGGAAGCGGGGCTGAGGGAGTCCGCGTCGGAAACGGTCATCCGTTCGCGGATAATCCGTTCGAGGCGGTTCAAACCTACGCGGACTTGGTTTTGCAGCAGTTCTCCGACACTGCGGACTCGGCGGTTGCCTAAGTGGTCGATGTCATCGGTGGAGCCGATGTCGAATTCGAGGTTGATTAAGTAGTCGATCGCCGTCAAGATATCTTGGGATGTCAGCACCCGCGTGGTATCGGGAACGGAGAGCCGCAGTTTTTTGTTGAGTTTGTAGCGGCCGACTTTGCCCAAATCGTAGCGTTTGGGGTCGAAAAAGCGCGAGTGGAGGAGCTGTTCTCCCCCAGCTACGGTGGGGGGTTCGCCCGGTCGCAGCTTGCGGTAGAGCTCCATCAGGGCTTCTTCTTCGCCGAACTGTCCTTCTTTCTCGATCGTTTTTTGGAAGTATTCGGGGTGGCGCAAACTGTCGTAGATTTCGCCGTCTGTGAGTCCTAGGGCTTTGAGCAGCACCTGAGCTGACAGTTTGCGGGTTTTGTCGATTCTCACCCAGACTAAATCGTTTTTGTCGGTCTCAAACTTTAGCCACGCACCGCGGTTGGGGATGAGACTGGCGTTATAGGAACGGCGGCCGTTTTTGTCGGTTTCTGATTTGTAGTATACGCCGGGCGATCGCACGATTTGGTTGACGATTACTCGTTCGGCGCCGTTGATGATGAAAGTGCCGCGCTCTGTCATCAGGGGCAAGTCGCCGATGAAGACTTCTTGCTCTTTAATTTCGCCTGTTTCTTTGTTGATCAGGCGGGTGGGTACGTACATTTGCACTGAGTAGGTGCTGTCCCGGCGCTTGGCTTCGTCTACGTCGTATTTCGGGCGCTTGAGTTTGAAGTCTTTGCCGACGAAGTGGAGTTCCAGCTTGCCTGTGTAGTCTGTAATCGGGGAGAAGCTGTCAAGTTCTTCTATCAGTCCAGCTTCTAGAAACCAGCGAAAACTTGCCCGCTGGATTTCAATCAGGTCGGGCAAGGTGAAGGCAAATTCTGTGTAATCTTTAGTGGTCATGGGTGTCCTTTTTCCGCAGTGGCTCTAGCTTTTTACATGGCGCCAAGGTTTGGCGTTTTTACCTTGTTGCGTTTTTTTGAGCGATTGTGTGAGAGAATTTATATGATGTTTTCGATCGCCTGCCAACTGCTGTAACGGTTTTTTGGGCTGGTTGCTCGCAGTAATTTTGTGCGGATTTTGGCTTCGATCGAATTGTTTTTAGCTTCGATCTCTTGGTGCTTCAGTGTAAAAACCCTACACATTTGACTTCTAAAATTGACTTGACAGCTATTGCCAAATTTCTGAGGTTCCAAGTTTCTTTTGATCGGTAAGTTTGAGTGTGTAAACTTGAGGTATTGCTGGACTTTTTGACCTGCCCCGAAGGTTAGCGTGCTGGCGATCGAGCTGGCAGTTCCCGGGCGACTGCGATGGCGCCGATCGCAAGCGATGCCCGATCGGTCGGTTCTTTTAATTATAGGACGCAAATCCGATCGCAGGACACAACGCCAAAAGAATCTCAAATAAAGGATGAATCCGGTTTTTTGTGCAGGATAGAGATCGCATTTTTCCTATCCTTTGCTCCTAACTCAACCTGTTTTCTTCGTTTCTCTGTGCTGCTGAGGCTACAGTGAAAAGCCGAATAGCTGACAGGCATTTTCGGTTGTCTGCTGGGACAAAGTTAACAGAGAAACTCCTCTCAATTTAGCAACTTGCTCGGCTACGTAGTAGACGTAAGCTGGTTCGTTGCGTTTTCCCCGCTGGGGTACGGGGGCGAGAAAAGGGCAATCTGTCTCGACTAAGATGCGATCGCTATTTACCATACAAGCTGATTCTTGTATTTGCAAAGCTTTTTTAAAGGTGACTGTTCCGCTAAAACTGATGTAGAAACCCAAGTCTAAAAACCACTGAGTTTCTTCGGGTGTACCTCCCCAGCAGTGCATCACGCCACGCACCGGGCCGCGTGTTTGCCAAAAGTTCCGCAGCATTTGGGCCATTGGCGCGGCGGCGTCGCGACAGTGGATAATCACTGGTTTGTTTAGTTCCCGGGCAATTTCAAGCTGTGCCTCAAACACTTTAAACTGGTGTTCGCGATCGTCACCTTTATGAAAGTCTAGTCCGGTTTCGCCGATCGCCACTACCCTAGAGTCAGAACTTGCTAATTTTCTAATCAGGCTTGCAGTTTCGTCTTTCCACTTGGCGGCATCTAGGGGATGAAGCCCCACCGCAAAGGAAACTTCTGCAAATTGATTAGCAATTGCTTGAATTCCGGCAAACTCTTCTGGCTCTACACAAGAATGAACCAACCGAACTACACCAGCTTCGCGCCAGCGTTCTCGAATGGCTTCTAACTCAGACTTGAAAGTCTCAAAGTTGATATGAACGTGAGTATCGATGAGCTGCATGGCGAATGGGCGAATGGGAGAGGGGAAGAGAGAGAGAGGGGGAGAATCGGGAGAGTGGGAAAATCTTCCCTCTTCCTTCTTTCATCCATCTGTTAAGTCCGTTGCCGAACTTCGATCGGACTTTTTCCCTCAACATCCGTTAAATCCGTTGAATCCGTTACACAATCCGTTGCCGAACTTCCTTCTGTCTTAGGATGCTACTTGTGTTTCGTGTGGCTTGAGGGTTCTTGCCAAGCGGGACTTTTTGCGATCGCCGTTGTTACGGTGTAGTACACCTTTTTTGACAGCTTTGTCAATTTTGCTGTAGGCCTCTGACATCCGTTGCTGCACTTCTTGCATTAATTCGGGTGTCGGAGATGCGGCGTACTTCTCAACGGTCACGAAATACTTCTTCATCAGGGTTTTGACCGCTGACTTGTAAGACTTGTTGTACAAGCGGTTGCGTTCGGCTATTTTGACTCGTTTGACAGCGGACTTAATATTTGCCATAGTTCTGTTGCTGGAAGTAGGTATTCATTGATACACCGTATTCTCAAGATAGTCTCAAGACACGGGATTTTGAAGGACAACCTTTTCGGGACTGAGCCACAAAAAGCTTGATTTTAAAGGCTGAGTCAGACAGTCACTACCCACTAGCTCAGATTGAGCTGAGTCTGTGGTTAATTTTTGGCGACCCTCGCGCAATAATTTTTAATTGACTCATTTAACTGCCCATTTTCTACCCTAACCATACCCAAAGGTACGATACGAGTGTTACGGAGGCGTGTTGCGAGGTTTCCACCGTCACCAGTTAAAGCCACGGTTTTTGGCGCGCAACTTTCGATTATACAATAATTTAGTGTTTTTTTATAAAAAATTTATCAGACGTTGGAAAAACTAATATAGCATCTATTCTGCTTAAAATCCCATTCCCTGAAAAATCCAAGTTAAGCTATAACAAAGAATACGGGTTATTTGGGCTTCTTGCCGAAGCACTCACCGAAGGCAGAAGGTGGAAAGCACTTATCTAAAAGGTAGAAGGCAGCCGGAGCTGAAGGTAGAAGGGAGAAGGCAGAATAAAAATTCTCCCCCTCGGACACTTTCCCCATCGGATACTCTCCTTTTCTAGCTCGACACCCTCTCCCTCCGCACCCGGTTCTCTGGCGGGCAATTCCTAAAGGAAGGTTGTGACTTGTCCTAAGTGTGGCGAAATCCTCGACTGAGATTTAAATGCTGCACTTAAGCCGGGAAATGACGCGAGTCTCGCGGTTTAAGAAGGTTGTGGACTGGTAGTCGCCGAGTTCTCCAGAATATCTCCACAAAAATTCCCAATTGTCAAGCAAATGTTAGTGAATTATTGACGGCATTCCTAATCTCCATGCTGCGAATTATTACTCAGTGGGTTGAGGCGCAAGCTGAACTGCGACGAATCTGCGATCGCACCCATGACGAACTTGTTATTCACAAAGAAGCCACCGTGCGCGAGGTGCTGCAAGCTGTAAGGCGCAAAGGCGATCAGGCTGTGCTGCAATATACTGCTGAATTTGACCGCATCACCCTAAATGCGGAAGAGTTGCGCGTCAGTGGCGCCGAATTGGATGCTGCTTACCAGCAAATATCGAAAGAATTATTAAATGCGATTCGGCTGGCTTGCAAACAGGTAGAGGCATTTCACCGACAGCGCGTCCCGAAGTCTTGGGTGCAGTTTGGTGATGACGAGATTGTTTTGGGCAAGCGCTACACTGCGGTCGATCGCGCGGGGATCTACATTCCTGGCGGTCAGGCATCCTATCCCAGCTCCGTGATCATGAATGCGGTGCCTGCAAAAGTCGCCAAGGTTCAGAGACTGGTGATGTGTACTCCCCCCGGACAAGAGAAGAAAATGAATCCTGCGGTGCTGGTAGCGGCTCAGGAGGCGGGAGTTGATGAGATTTATCGAGTCGGCGGGGCGCAGGCGATCGCAGCTTTGGCCTACGGTACAGAAACTATTCCGAAGGTGGATTTAATTACTGGGCCTGGAAATATTTACGTCACCCTGGCGAAAAAACTGGTTTACGGCACTGTGGGGATCGATTCTCTGGCAGGGCCCTCGGAGGTGCTGATTATTGCTGATGCTTCGGCGAATCCAGTACACGTAGCTGCGGATATGTTGGCTCAAGCTGAGCACGATTCGATGGCATCGGCGATTTTGCTGACGGCGGATTCGGTGCTGGCGAGAAAAGTCGTGGCTGAGGTAGAGAAACAGTTGGCGAATCACCCGCGCCGGACTCTGACGGAAAAGGCGATCGCCAATTACGGTTTAGTAGTCGTGGTTGAGTCTCTGAAGGCGGCAGCGGAACTCTCCAACGAGTTTGCTCCCGAACACTTGGAATTGCAAGTGGCTGATCCCTGGGCTTTGCTTGACCAAATTCGGCACGCTGGGGCGATTTTCTTGGGCTACTCGACACCGGAAGCTGTGGGTGATTATTTGGCTGGCCCTAATCATACTTTGCCGACTTCTGGAGCTCCGCGCTATGCGTCACCGCTATGTGTCGAAACTTTTATGAAGCATTCGAGTTTGATTGATTATTCGCCGACTGCACTGAAAAAGGTGGCTAAGGCGATTAATGTGTTGGCTGAAGCTGAGGGTTTACCTTCTCATGCTGATTCGGTGCGCCTGCGGACTGAAAATGAGGGGGATGATCAGTTTTAGATGGTAGGTTTGAGTTTGCCGATCGAGATTTTCGCACTTCGGGCTTAAGAAACCCGGTTTCTTCCAATATCTTGCTTAAATTACGCAATTATGTTAAGAAACCGGGTTTATGTGTAGTTAATGATGCTGTTGGTGGGAAGCGCGAAATTGTGGAAAGTAGGCGACTATCAATGAGAAGTTTAAAGTCTAATATCTGAGATTTAAAGGTGTATTATATTGAATACTGTTTTGGTGGCGATCGACAGTTCGGAGTTTGCAGTAAAGGTTTTGCAAGCTGTGGAGCTATTTAAGCTCAAACCGACGACTAAGGTGATTTTAGTTCATGTGGTGACTTCTGGTATTTCGGATTTTGATACGGAGGTCGATCGACCTCACGCTCAGGGAAATGAGATTGCTTATCGAGAAGTGGAGAAGTTACTGCAATCTTATCAGGAAATGTTGCCTTGCCAGAGCAAGTTAGAGATTGTTTCGGGGGAACCGGCCGAGGAGATTTTGCGTTTGGCGAATATTTATAAAGCGGATTTAATTGCGATCGGCTGTCGGGGTTTGACTGGTTTAAAGCGGATTTTAGAGGGTTCGGTAAGCTCTGAGGTTGTCGCTGAGGCTCCTTGTTCGGTGTTGGTGGTGCGGGCGAGGTAGGGGGAATTGAGCCGCAGAGATTTACAAGCGGGATGATTGTTTCACAGAGATTGACAGTAGCTAAAACTTGTAGGGTGCGTCAGCCAAGAGTTATTCAATCCGCATACAATATAACGCGAGCTGACGCACCCTAATACTATCAATTTAGGTCATAATTCATGGTAAATTTTATAGTGCTCTCTCCAGTTCCTAAAGGAGTACGCACAGAACGAGGAAATAGGAACTCAAAACTAGACACTCCATTGCCTAAACCGATATAATTACTACCAGTTCGCCCCATAATCAGTACAGTCTCTTGCCAATTGCCACCATTTACCCTGTAACGAAATGGCATCGGGCCTGTGTACCCAGCAGTCTGCTCTGGATTGACATAGAAACCAACAATCTGTTTATTTGATTGATCTTGTGGTGGTGTATAGGGGCCAAACTTGCATTCAAAGCTAAATTCTGCTCGGGGAATAGAACAGTATCCTGTTCTTTCTGAGCCAGCCCAGTTGTTAGCTAAAGCCACAAGGGGAAATGACATTAGAGTTGCTAGGATGGAAAATGTAGCTCCTAAAACCGTAAGTTTTGCAGTGTTTTTTGACATTTTTTGACTCTGATTAGATCTAGGTTTACGTGGATTTGGATGGATTCGCAAGCGAGAGTAATAGGAGCGATCGCCCGTCGGATGAGGAGGGCGATCGCTATCTTTAGTCAGTTACAGTTAGGTAGCACTGATATCTGCTAACGTTACTTTTTGCCAAAAGCGATGAATACAGGCTGGTAGGAGCCTCGATCTGGCTGCCAATAGAAAACAGAAAGTTGCTGTTTCGTCATTGCAACAGGACCTCCCTGGTGCATTGGATCGGCAACGATATACTTGCCATCAGGTGTTTTTCCGAGAATTGCGTTGAGGTGTGATGTATAGCCATCACCCACTCTTTGCGGGAACTGTTGACGCCATTCAGGTCGTAAAAATCCCCAAGATATAACAGGCTTTCCTTGATTAAGAGATTGATCTAACTGATCCCATCCTTGTAAATCTTCTGGTTTACCACCTGTCTTTGTGATTCCTGCTTTGATTTGATCCCAGTTAGTGCTTTGTTTGTCTAAATCCAGTACATTCAAACCTTGTTTGACACTATTGGAATATCCAAACATCTGGGCCCGTGCATAGTCTATGCTAGTTTCAACGCTGATATTAGCTGGTTCTTTACCAAGCATCTTCAAAATCATAGCTAAACTAGCAGGACCACAGTTATTGCTGCCGTTAGGTCCATTTGGATTATATTTAGCATTAAGGTATTGAAGCTTGAAGAAAGGATCAGCCTGTTGTATGCTAGTAGGTAATTGACTATTGTTTCCCGAATTGAGGGTGACTTTAGCCGTACCATTATTCAGCCAATCGAGAGTTCCATTCTCGAAATTTTGTCGCCAATTGCCGTTGCCAAGATGCGATTCTTCACTGGTAGGCAAGCCTAGCTGACTATTTTGACCTCCTAAATTCAAGTAATTATTGCCCAGGCTACCGCGAACAGAGAAAGTACCATTGGCGGAATGAAAGATTGCACCATTTTGGAAGTTTTGTCGCCATTTACTATATACAAATTGGTATTCAGCACCGGTAGCTTTACCCAACTGGTTAGCTATACTTGGGTTCTTGTTGTAAAAATTACCAATGCTACCTTGGATAGGAAATGAACTCAACTGCTTCTCTATTAGATATTGGTGTCCGTCGATCGCGACACTGCTACGATCATCCTCACCCTTCAACTCCTGAAGTTTTTCTGGAGTCAAATTCTTCCCTTGCACAACCGCAGCAAAAATTGCACCCTCATCTCCGGGTGAATCAAATTGATTCACTTCCGAATCAATAAAATGCCCTATTTCTTCTAACAACATATCCTTAATTGCCTCTGGGTTCGTTGTATTTTGTGCAAGAAACTCCGTTGATAAATAAATAGTATCCGTCTCATTAGCAAAAGCGCCATTAGCTCCATCAATTTCCACCGATGACACCAACTTAAATTGAGGAATATGACTAAAATTGTCTTGCTCCCAATCTTCCACTAAACCTTTCGTTTTCTCTGTATCCCAACTCTCCCCAAATGCTATATTCATCTTAGCCGTCAAATCTGGATCGGCTGCAAACTTCTTGAGAGCCTCGTAAACATTTGGCATTACCAGACCCGTTAGTGCATCGACAGATGGATCGGCTACAACTGCGATCGCATCGGCGAGCGAGGAATCAGCTTTCTGGAACGTCAAGGATGTGTTAGGCAGGATAAGACTTTCGTTATTGTCTGGTATTAAAGTCGGAATGTTAACCTCTTGGCTAGCAGCACCCGCTAGGAAGCGATTAGCCTCTAACTGGGGTATAATTCCTGTATTCGATTCTTGGCTAATATTCAAACCTGCAACGGGAATGCTGGCAGATGCCATTGAATTTTTATTTTCATCGGGCATGAATGGGACAAGCATATATTTTCCTGTTTGTTCTGTATTTGGTGTGAATTGTTGCAAAACAGATATTTCCCAACCCGCTTTCTATAACTTTATGAAGAAATTGCGGGTTGCTTTTTGCCTTAAAGCAAATCTATCAAATGCAAAATGTGATTGCAAGATGAATCCGATCGCATTTTGTAGCATACAGGTGTAAGAAATTGTGACATCCTGTTGCGTTATACTTAAAAAAACCTCAAACCTCTTTCTCACAATGAACGAAATCACTGTAGATAAGGCGCTAGAATTGATAGATTCGGTGGTTTATGGCAAAACAGGAAAACATCTCACTGAGCTAGCAAAGTTGATATTTCGCGGAGTGTGGGAGGGGAAGAATTACAAAGAGATTGTGGCAAAAAATAAGCGTTGGAGTGCGGGCCATGCTAGAAAAGCCGGTTCTGATTTGTGGCAGCTACTTTCAGCGATTCTCGAAGAACCAGTCAATTTCTATAACTTGAAGGCAGCAGTAGAGCGGTACTCGCACCTGCAACCGCCAGCAATTGAAAGTGCTACAGTAGAACCAGCGATAGCAGTTAATAATCGCGGCTTTGAATTGTATATCAATGGTAACTTAAGTCAAGCCAAAAAAGAGTTCGACTTAGCCATTAAAATCCAACCAGATCATGCCGCAAGTTACTACAATCTTGCATGGAGTTACGAACGATTTGGAGATTTTAACCACGCTATAAAGCTCTATCGTAAAGCGGCATCGCATGGTTTTGCGGCTGCTTACTGTAACTTGGTTCGCTTGCACATCATTGAAGATAAAAAGTATGACTTGGCTGTCGATGTTTGCGGGCAAGGTTTAAAATTGGTAAAAGAAGATACCGTTGAAACCGACAAAATTGTAAAGGCGGCATTGTTGACTTACCTCTCTTGGGCTTGGATAGAACTAGGACTCTATGAAGAAGCTTTGGAAAAGCTACAAGAAGCTTTAGAGTTAGATAGCGATCGCGCTTCTACTCACGCTCTCATGGCACAAGCTCTAGAAAACCTAGGACACCGTACAGAGGCTGAAGAAGCTTGGAAAAATTACGTTAACAACTATCCCAAGTGCGATAGCCGAGACAAAGGTGTTTGGATGGGGATGGCACGAAAACGCCTGAAGGAACTGTCCTGCACATCGCCCACCAATGGTAATCTGGATTAATTAAGGACAGTGATATTTGTTACCATCCCTGTCTATGCAAATCTTTGGAGCCACGTTATTCTTCAACAATGTCTCAGTTTTCACTGTTGGGTTAGTTGACGTGCTGGCAACTGCCCCCAATGCCAAAGTCGAAGGGGCGATCGCCCACATTAGTATGAACAAGGGCGAAATCAAGACTTTGCAATTCATTCTCGTGTCTCCTAGTCAAGTTTTTGAGTAGGGAACCAACGAGTTAGCGCTAACTGCTGTCTCCATAATTCCAGCATGAGGCAGGCAAAAAAGCTTTCAGGGTCAGAACTGGTCCATAATTGGGTCATCCTGGCAGCTAGGCAAGTGAACCAAAACTAAATGAATAAAAAAGCTAAGTAGAGAATTATGTATGGCGGCCACTCTCAGAGCTTCTGAAAATGGATTAAAAATAGTTGATGAACTTAGACGAAAAAAGGGATGGTCAAAAAGAGAAAAGGCTTGGTATCAGGCTGTCCCTACTTCAGAATCAACTTTGAAGAGATTTTGGGAACAAAAACCTATTCAGCAGGAAGCTTTTGTGGGGATTTGTACAGTTTTGGGCGTGTTAAACTGGGAACAGATTATCGATGCTAGTGAACCTCATATAGCGGAAAAAAGCGAAACGGCAGTAGCGACAAAAATAGAAAATTACCCGCCTGCAACTACCTGCCAAAACATCCCTTACACGGGTGCTATTAAATTTGTAGGAAGACAGACGCAACTAGAAACCCTGCACCAACAATTGCAACAGCAAGAGCGGATTGCCATTGTTGCTGTTGCTGGCATGGGCGGAATGGGAAAAACAGAATTGGCTGTGCAATATGCCTATCAGCATTTAAATGACTACCCAGACGGCATTTGCTGGTTGGAAACCGGAGCGAAACAGAACATTTACGAGCAAATTATATATTTTGTCCAAATTCATCTACGTTTAGAAGTGCCGCAAGAGCTAGGCGGAAAAGAACTGAATTTCAAGCAACAAGTCGATTGGTGCTGGCAGAACTGGACAGGAACGGGGTTTGTGCTTGTTGTGATAGATGATCTTGCGGAATTCCCCGAAATCAAGCCTTACTTACCGCCTGCTAAATCCCGTTTTAAAGTGCTGATGACAACCCGGCTTAAGTTGACCAACATCCAGACTCTAAGTTTGGATGTGTTGACTTTAAGAGCGTCTTTAGAACTGTTAGAATCAGAACACCTAGTTGGAAAAGACCGGATCGAACAAGAACCAGAAACAGCTAATGTTCTTTGTGAGTGGTTGGGATATCTGCCATTAGGGTTAGAATTGGTGGGGAGGTATCTAAATCAAGTGCCGGATTTATCCTTATCAGTGATGCTATTCCGGCTGCAAGAAAAGTCACTCGAACATCGGTCGCTCATCCGCCAACAAAATGATCCATTTTGGGATTTGACTGCTCAACGAGGAGTAGCAGCAGCTTTTGAGTTGAGTTGGGAAAAATTAGATGGCAACACCAAACGCTTAGGCAAGTTGCTAAGTCTGTTTGCTTCAACTCTCATTCCTTGGCATTTAGTTGAGAGTGTAGAACAGCAACGCTGTCAGCGTTCCCCAAAAGGTGAAAAGTTCAACCCAGAGAATTTGGAAGAAGCTACAATGAATTTAATGAGCTTTCATTTGATTCAATACAATGGGGAACAAAGCTATCGTTTGCATTCACTAATTATGGCATTTTTAAAAAGTAAATTAGAGGCATAAAAATATGCAAATAACTGAACTAAAGCAATTAACTGAAGCTGAAGAACTCAAATATGCTTTTGCAGAAGCAATGGCAGAGGAAGCTAAAAAAGTGCCTCTGTCAGCTAGCGAGAATCACCCTCAGTTTATGGCAGCAATGACTCTCAGCATACCTCATATAGCAGAAGCGGCAACGTACCTAACAGATTTTCTTGAAGGCGATCGGTTAATGTGGCTGTTTGTCGGCTTAGATAGGTTTGACCGCATTGGAGGGTTTTATAAACAAGCAGGGCGTTGGTCTGAAGAATGTTTATTCGTTACTAAAGCTCGTTTCGGCGAATCTCATCCCTTTGTAGCGCATAGTCTCGGTAATTTGGGATTGGACTATAAAAAGCAAGGCAGGTATCAAGAAGCAGAAAAATTCTATTTGGAAGCTTTAAAAATGAGCAAACACGAACTGGGCGAAACTCATCTTGATGTGTCAGGAATCTTAAATAATTTGGGAACGCTTTATAATTATCTAGGGCGAACCAAGGAAGCAGAAACCATGCTTTTAGAAGCTTTAGGAATTAGAAAACTGCGGTTAGAGGAAACCCATGAAGATTTAGGAGATAGCTTGCACAATTTAGGAGAATGCTACAGGCTTCAGAAACGCTATGTTGAAGCAGAACATTTTTACGATCGAGCTCTGAAAATGAGAAAACAATTATTTGGGGAAGAGCATTCTGATGTAGCAGATACTCTCAATGGATTAGGATTGCTTTACCACGATTGGGAACGTTACAGCGACGCTCTACCGATGTTGTCACAAAGCGTTGCACTCTATCAGCGCTTATTCGGAGAAGAACACCCCTATCTGACTTCTAGTCTAGGTAACTTGGCAATGGTTTATCATGGTTTAGAGTGCTATAAAAAGGCAGAATTAATTTATTTAAAAGCCTGGGAACTAAATAGGAAACTTTTAGGTTCAGATCATCCAACTGTAGCCATTACGCTCAATAATTTAGCAGCATTATACAGAGATTTAAAACTGTACACCGAAGCAGAAAGCCTATATTTAGAGGCGATTAAGATATGTGATCGCCGTTTAGGATACTCTCATTCTGACACTATTTACTACCGGGAAAAACTTGAAATTCTCCGTACTGTAGTCAAAGATGCTAGCTAGTTACAGGATGACAGTTATAATATTCCCTTGCAGACTATCCGCACAACTATTTTGGAGAAGGAAGCATGACAATTATTGAAAATAATTTCGATAAGCTTTATACGATCGCCACTGATTTCGATCCGCCGATCGCCCTTGATGATAAAATGGTGATTCCGACACGCAATCTCGGCATTATTCCAGGACATCCGCTGAATCCCTCGCCGCAGGAAACTATCTTTATCCTCAAATGCTGCTTAGTCTTCGAGAAAGTCAAAAAATCGGTTCGCGAACTGTGGCATTATGTTGCCGAACCCCCTGAATCAGGTCATTTCAAAGCTGTGGAACCTTCAATATCGATCGTCGATGGCCCGTTTCCCGATATCACCGAACCAGTAGAGTCTTTTTTCATAGAAGGAGTAATGCTGGTTCCCCATGCTTGGGTGAGTTGGGAGATTGAAAGTGTGTCGTTTTATCTGGAATTGGATAGTACAAATCAACCTGATTCAATTGAAAAAGAATTGATTCAGGTGAATTAGATTGAAGTTAATTTTTAGATGACTCGGCGGTTGAAACCGCGGCTACAAAAACAAAGTCCGCCTACGCGGACTAAGAAATGTAGAATGTGGAAACAACTTTCCTACTTCCCCTTTCCCTTGGTCACAAACTCCCGCAGCCGCAGCAAACTAGCCGTTTGTCCCAAATTCAGTGGCAGCAGCGATACTCCCTCCAACCGAGACTGCACCCAACCGTCGCCCCAATACCACTCGTGAAACCCGTCAATTCCCTCACTCAACAACAGCCGCAGACAATTTGACTCAGCAATCTCCACATGGTGCTGCACCGCTACCGGGCCAATCCAACTCGTGAATGTCAATTCTCGATCGACCAATTCGGGCAAACCCTTAGAAAACTGCTGAGGCCACAGCCACTGCTGCAACTGCACAGGACGCATCAAACTGTCCCGAATCGCAGTCTCCGAAGCTTCAACCTCAATCCGCAATTGGCTTTGTTGAAAATTACCTAGCATAGGAATTTGAAATTTTATATAGGAACTTTACTTAATTTAAATGTAACGTAATTGCACGGAGTTCGATCGGGCCCACGCATAGCAAAAAAATACAGACGGCGGTTGAAACCGCGTCTACACAAACACTCACGCGACGGGAGCGGGTTAAATACAGACGGCGAATGGAATTCGCCTCTATACAAACACTCACGCGAGATCAGAGGGGTTGAAGAACCGACGGTGAAAATTACGTTGTTTTCTTGAGTCCGCGGAGGCGGACATTGTTTGTGTAGGAGCGGTTTCAACCGCCGTCTGCATCTGTATCTAATTCGATCGCACTGTATTTAATTCGATCGCACATCAGCGTCAATCCGCGTTCATCTACCGTTAAAGATTTAAGATTTTCCAGCAAAACCAGCACCTAAAACCCGATTTTTGTATCCAATTGTTAAGCTCTGTTTCATTTCGTTTAAATCTCCCATTCTCACCCCACAGCCAAGAAACTCCGTGATACCATCACATCTGACTGGTAAAAACTATAGAAAAAATTGGGGAGAAAAGCTTTGACACTACGGGTTGCAGTTGTTGGATCAGGGCCAGCCGGTTCTTGCGCCGCCGAAACATTGGTAAAAGCAGGCATCGAAACTTATTTATTCGAGCGCAAATTAGACAACGCTAAACCCTGCGGCGGGGCAATTCCCCTGTGCATGGTCGAAGAATTTGACTTGCCACAAAGTATTATCGATCGCCAAGTCAGAAAAATGAAAATGATTTCCCCCTCCAATGTAGAGGTGGATATCAACATCGAAAACGAACACGAATACATCGGTATGTGCCGCCGCGAAGTGCTCGACGGCTTTTTGCGCGATCGGGCCGCTTCCTTAGGTGCCAAACTAATTAACGGTACTGTTCACACCTTAGACATTCCCAGCAACAACACCGACCCCTACATTCTCCACTACGCCGACCACTCCAACGGCACCGCTGTGGGAACTCAGAAAACTCTGAAAGTGGATTTGGTAATCGGCGCTGACGGCGCTAACTCCCGCGTAGCTAAGGCGATCGATGCTGGCGACTATAATTATGCGATCGCCTTCCAAGAGCGAATCCGCCTGCCCGAAGATAAAATGGCTTACTACGAAGGTTTAGCCGAAATGTACGTCGGCGACGACGTTTCCACCGACTTCTACGCCTGGGTGTTCCCCAAATACGACCACGTAGCCGTCGGTACCGGCACGATGAAAGTCAATCAAGCCAGTATCAAAAAACTGCAAGCAGGAGTTCGCGCCCGCGCTGCCAAAAAACTCATGGGCGGTGAAATCATTAAAGTGGAAGCCCACCCCATCCCCGAACATCCGCGTCCCCGCCGGGTTGTCGGCCGAGTTGCTCTCGTAGGCGACGCCGCCGGTTATGTTACCAAGTCTTCGGGCGAAGGTATCTATTTTGCGGCTAAGTCTGGCCGGATGTGCGCTGAAACTATTGTGGAAA
Organism: Cyanobacteriota bacterium; assembly: GCA_025362325.1. GTDB lineage: Bacteria > Cyanobacteriota > Cyanobacteriia > Cyanobacteriales > Microcoleaceae > Microcoleus. Next base: position 29,886 of record JANYGO010000136.1, read on the forward strand.
TTTCTCAGCAGGGTACGCGGATTCCGACTGAACAAGAAATTAAGCTGTATCTGAAGCGGTGGGATAAAGCTTACGGCATTACCTACAAGGTGCTTGACATTTTGCAGCGCGTGTTCTACCGTTCTGATGCTACTCGCGAAGCTTTTGTCGAAATGTGTGCCGATCGCGATGTGCAGAAACTCACATTCGATAGCTACTTGTATAAAACCGTTGTGCCGACCAATCCCTTCATTCAGATGAAGATTACCGCGAAAACCATTGGTAGCTTGTTGCGCGGCAGTGCTTTAGCTCCTTAATGTCCGGCGGATTATCACACTTTGTATAAAGAAGCGGGCAGTTTTCTCAACTGCTAGCTTTTTATATCTGGTTTGTAGTGAGGACTTTAGTCCTTCTTTATTAAGATAAGAAGGACTGAAGTCCTTACTACGAACCTGTTGTCAGGACTTTAGTCAGGTTTGTAGTGAGGACTTTAGTCCTTCTTCATTAAGATAAGAAGGACTGAAGTCCTTACTACGAACCTGTGAGGACTTTAGTCCTTCTTCGTTAAGATAAGAAGGACTGAAGTCCTCACTACGAACCTGTTGTTAGTTCAAACTCAACTGGACTAAAGTATCGGGGGCGAGGAAGTGGGAAATGTGATAAGCTCGCTCTTCTGTTTTTAGCAGGATTTTTTCGTAGAGGTAGCGCGTAGCTCGATCGCCCAAACTTTCGGCCTGTCCTGCTTGACGGCGCAGCAAACCTATGATAGCTTGTTCGGCAGTCAAATCATGTTCCAACATTTGGCGGCAGGAATACACGCCGTCGGCTTCCGGCTCAAAACAGCACATCTCGGCTAACTTGCTAAAGCTAGCTGCTGGTATGCCACCCAACCCGTTCAACCGTTCGCCCAATTCGTGCACGCTATCTTGAGCTTCTCCGTAGCTTTCTTGAAAGAATTGGTGCAAGGAGTAAAATTCTGCCCCTTCCACCACAAAATGATGTTTTTGATATTGTAGGTATAGCGCTTGAAAACTTGCCAGCAGCGCGTTTATCCCTTCACAAACCGGTGCTGTGACTGAATGTTCTAGTAGAATAGGGTTTTCACCTATGTGACCAAACGGTCTTAATGCACTCTGAATCTCAGCCATGTGTGTTCTCCTTTCAATAGGCAGTTTTGTTGCCAATAGAGTCAGTCTAGCATCCTAGATTTACCAGTCAAGCAGGGTCTGCCTCGATAGTGGAAGATTTTGTAGAGTAGGAAAATTTTTTAGTAAACCTATTGAGAATTATTAGCATTTGCGTTATGCTTTAAAAAGATGCTCTTCTGAATGCTTCCTGAAAATGGGGCGAATCTTCCGAAGGCAGCAGGCAGCAGGCAAACTTGTCCTGAGCGTCTTGCCCCGAGCGGAGCCGAGGGGAGTCTAAGGAAGGCAGAATTTTTGAGGAAGGGCTTTTGACAATCCTTGATTTTATTCTGAAATCTGCCTTTTAACTTCTGCCCCCTATTAGTCAGGGTAAAAATTAATGCAAATTATTATTGTTGTCAAAAGATGAATCCAGCAGATGCAGAGTTAGAAGTTTGTGAGATTGTGCAAGTTAGTTGGCTAGACAGGTGGCAAGTTTACAAACGCTTGCAAGAACTCGAAATTCCCTGCTGGTGTGCGGTTGACCAACCTTTGCGGGCAAAAGTCAGCACTGTCAGACAAGCTGCTCAGCTAATGAGCGTGTTGAGGCAAGTTAGTGCCCCTCGGCGCGAATTGGTGCAGTTGCTGGAATGCTGCTGGCAAATCGGTTAAAGGCCGAAGAAAGTTCGGCAACGAGCAAGGTACGGGATGTAACGGATTTAAAGGAGTTATGACAGTGTATAAATCTGGCAAGCAAGTTTCTGAATTCAGCTTAGAGGGGGAAATCCTCAGCCTAATTGTTGAAGATGGTTACAAACTTAAATATTTGCGCATTCGCAGCGATATTGGAGTAGAGTTCCTGGTTAAACTTTCCAAGGAGTTGCGGTCATTTTTAGCGCCTGTTTTGACGCCTGGGTTGAGAGTTCAAGTGGCGGGCGAGAAAGAACTCAATTTGAAAAACGGTAAAATAAAACTTAAAGCTCGCAGTCTCACTCTGGCTCGGGGCAATAACGATCCATCGCCCGAACAGCTAGACTCTAGCAGTGTACCTGCTGGGGTACTGATGTGTGAACGCACGATCGCTAAAACCGAAGTCACCACTCCCATCGCAGCTAAAACTGAAAAAGCTGCGGCAAAAACCCAAACCAAAATATTAGTATGTCAAAAATCCGACTGCCAGAAGCGGGGCAGCGCAGCAGTCTGTAAAGCTTTAGAAAATGCTTTGAATGCGCGGGGTTTAGAAGAGCAAGTGACTGTTCAGGGAACCGGATGTCTCAAACAGTGCAAAGCGGGGCCAAATATAGTTGTGATGCCGGACAAAACTCGCTACAGTCGCATTTCACCAGCAGAAATTCCAGCAATTATTGACAAACATTTTGCAGTTGTCAAAGCTTAGCCGATCGCCCGGAATGAGAGAGTGTCCGAGTAGGAGAATTTTGCTTCTGACTAATGACCAATGACTGATGAGCAATGACTGATGACTAATGACTAATGACTAATGACTAATGACCAATGACTAATGACCAATGACTAATGACCAATGACCAATGACCAATGACCAATGACCAATGACCAATGACCAATGACCAATGACTAATGTCTAAGGGCTTCCTTTTGGAGAATCTATCAGGATAGACTGTATCTGAGACCCTGTGACTATTGGGATAAAAAGCCATGTCAGAAGCTGATCTTCGAGCCAGTCAGCACCAATCGCACCCTGCTGTTCAATCGGATAACGAACCATTGCAGTCAAATTTTGCTGCTGCTGGGGGTTTTGAGCCGATCGCCCCCCATCCGACAGAAACTCCCGCAAGGGTTCCCCAACAGCCAGCAGAAGACTGGCAAACAGTAGATTTTCCCAACGCGCTCAGCGTAGATGCAATTCCCACAACACCCTCCGCGAACAATTTGCCATCTCAGACACAACCAACCGAGGCGAACTCGCCCCCGATTTCAGAGAATCTAAAAAATCTGCTTGGCAATGCCGAACAGGCTCAGAGCAAAGGATCGACCCCAGTCACCCTGATGCAAGCGCTGCACGAATGCAACCGCGACCTTTTGCACCGCATCGCCCAGCTAGAAACAGCTCTCGAAGTGTCGCAAAAGACCTTGCTAGAACGCGAAACCTTGCTTCTTCAGCGGACTGCAACACTCGAAAACACTCAAGAACAATTGGCGCGACTGTTTGGCAAAGTGGATGTTTCTCATCAAACTCTCCAGGGTCAAGAAATTTTAGTCGAGAGTTTAAGAAATAAGTTGGCAACTAGCCAAACCAGGTTAGCGATTGTTGAGCGAGAATGTGCGTCTACTGTGCAACGCTACAACGAACAGTTTCATCAGCTAGTAGCCACAGAAAATGTTTGCAAGGAATTGCGATCGCGCTTGCACCGCCAGCAGCGCCACACCCTGCAATTCAAAGCTGCCTTGGAAAGAAGTCTGGAGATGCCGCACGTCAAATCGCCGATCGTCGAGCCACCTGACAGTGCCGAGGATACTGCCCAGAAGCAATTAGAATCCTTGCTGGAGGCGGTCAAAAGCTCTCAGGTGCCGCTGCCGCCAGCCTTTAACGCTTCCCCTGTCCAGCCTTGGTCAGATCCCGAAGAGCATCCAGAGGTAGCGCCTGCTGCCGGTGCGATCGACCCTGAATCTACAGCAAATCTGGAACTCAACCAATTAGCCCAAGCATCCGGCATTCAATTGCATCCGAGCGAAACCCACCAGCCTCAGGAGCTGGCAACTGACTCTACCCTTGCGGTTGTGCAACCTGAATTGTCGGTAACTGAGTCTGAACCAGAAACGGCTGCTGCCACATTAGGCAGCCCAGAATTGGCCAGGGCTTTTCAAATTTTGAATTCAGTTGAAACTTTTGGCATTCAAGAAGTGCGATCGACTGAAGCCAAATCTACAGCAGTCGCACAACCCGACTGGCTGGCCTCGATCGCCAGTCCGCTGCGGGCTGCTAAAAAACGCCGATCACTGGCTGAAATTGAATTGCCGAGTTTTGGATAGCAAACGCAAGTTGCTAGTTGGTAATTGGTAATTGGTAATGGGCAATTGGTAATTGCTCAGATTTACCAATTACCAAAAAGACAGCTAATTATAGCAACCGCCACATCGGTGAGGACATAAATAACTTGATGAATAGAGCCGATACCCGTACCGAATCAATGATTTGATTCGGGTTATGCAACCCAACGACTGCGCTCGGGGGGCAAGCTGTCAACTGTCCACTGTCAACTGTCCACTGCTATAAGTTTCAGCTTGGGATAAGTCGGTAAAAGTTTCCTATCCAGTTTACTTTTAAGAGAACTGACTGATGACTGCATTCGTTAAAGTTAAAGTCGCTTTAGAAGAGTTCCTAAAACTTCCAGAAACTGAACCTGCATCAGATTTTATTGATGAAGAAGTTATTCAACAAACCATACCTCAAGGCGAACATAGCAGATTGCAGGGTAAAGTTTGTGCTGTCATTAATCAGATAGTCGAAACACCAAAAATTGCCTATGCTTTTCCCGAGTTACGCTGCACTTTTGGCGGTTCATCAATTGTGCCTGATCTCGCAGTATTCCGATGGGAAAGAATTCCCATGCAGTCATCGGGAAGAATTGCTAACCGCTTTGACATTCATCCAGACTGGTCAATTGAAATTCTATCTCCGGAACAAAGCCAAACCAAAGTCTTGAGTAAATTACTGCATTGTTCCGGAAATGGCACAGAATTGGGGTGGTTGATGTATCCGGAGGAAGAAAGTATTTTGGCCGTGTTTCCAGGTCAAAAAGTGGAACTGTACAAAGGCGCTGCTCAATTGCCCGTACTCAGTGGAATCGAATTAGAATTGACAGTTGAAACAGTTTTTGGGTGGTTGAGTTTTAGTTAATAGGACTGAGAAAACCGAGTATTAGTTAATAAATTATATCCTGTCAGCTCAATCACCAGTAATCAAAAGGTTTGTAGTGAGGACTTCAGTCCTTTAATTATGCGGACTAAAGTCCTCACTACAAACCGACTTTAGTGCGGTTGTTCGAGTCCAAATGAGAGCGCCAGAAATTTGTTTGTGTGCGCAGTTTAGGATTTTGAGGACTGAAGTCCTCACTACAAACTTAACTCAAAACTATTTTCTCCCCTTTCCCATGCCGTAGGTGAGAGCATAGCTGGTAGCCAACAGCCACAGCCAAATACCCGGATACCGGGGCTCTAACCAAGGCTGTACCCGGCGGGCGAAGCTGGGAAGCCATCCGAATAGCCAACTAGCCAAAGCCAGCATAGTAAAACTAAAATAACTCCCCAACCAGCGCCAAACATCCCCGAAGGTGACAAAATCTAAAATCCACAGCAGCAGAGAAGGGTTTTTTCCGGCGGCTTCAATCGCCAATCGATTGAAAGTGAGCCAGTCGATTTTGTCTTTAATAAAAGTTTCGGCTACGGCGAGTTCTTGTTCTGCCAAAATACCGAAAAAAGTATTGAGAATTGAATTGATTCTTTGGGGTGGCAAACTCTTCCCGGTGGGAACCATCATGCCTTTAGAAAACAGCCAAGTTACTGACACATTGCTTTGGTATGCGCGAATTTGGTTTAAGTGATTGGCACTTAATAAGTTGTGCTTTAAAGCTGTATCCAAAAGGTCAGTTAAGCGGAAAAGATTGCGGATGAGGGAGCCGAAACCGGTGAAAACAAGGGGAGATTGCAGCGATGCTGCGTCGCCGATCGCAATTAGGCGATCCACAGCCACCGCGCGATCGCTGCTGTTGCTGCTAAAATGCCCTGGAATATAACCAAAAGTCGGTTTTTTCCACACCAATTTATCGAGATCGCAGCGGCGGTACTCCGGCAAAATTGTGAAAAAATCCTCGTACAGTTCCAGCAAAGAACCGGGATTCTCGGGATTTACTTGGTGGTAGTGAAATAGATAAACTGTCAGTTCGTTTCCGGCACCGGGAAACAGTTCCCAAATGAGCTGGCGGCCCCGGGAAATGTCGCCGTGACTGTAGAGAACGTCCCCGTACTCGGAATCCCAAACCCCAGGCTCAAATCCTCCATCAATGGCAGCTCCGACGGTCGGGCAAACGCTGTCAAAAGCCCGCCCTCCGTTCAATTGCCAAGCGATGGGAGAAGCTGAACCCATGGCATCTACGAGTAACCTTGCTGAGGTTGTGCGATCAGCTTTTGTCGGCAGGTGGCAGCCCTGAACTATCACTTTTTTAGCTTCAACGTCGGCTCTGATAAACTCAGTTTCGTCCCAGATTTCCCCGCCAGCTTCTGTGAGCTTAACTCCCGCCAAATACAGCAGTTTCTCGCCGTCCAAAGCGACATTCAGTACCTTCGGCGTGTGCAGAATTGGTGCTTTAGCAACGGGCGGATTGTTAGCATCAAAAAACTTGTTGTAGCCATCTTTGTATTCTCTGGCGATCAAAGTTTCAATTTCCGCAGCCGTAAATAAACCCAAATCAATTAAGCTTTGAATTTCGTCCCGCGAAATATTCCACTCGCGATTCATCCGCCCGAAAGGCATTCGTTCCAGCAGCAGCACTCGGTAGCCCAATCTCGCCATGACTGCGGCGTGAATCACTCCCAAAGCCCCGCCGATATAAATCAAGTCATAAACAGTATCACCAGCATCCGACCCCGGAATCGTGGCTTTTGCCTTCTTCTTAACATCCGTTACATCCGTTACAGAATCCGTTGCCGAACTTCCTTCTTCCTTCAAAAACACTACTTGTTTTGGGGTTTGAGGATTGCGAGTGCCTTCGCGCCAGCGCTGCTCCCACCAGTAGACGCGCTGGAGGTCATATTCGCCTTTGGGCATTTTTTGGAAGTATTTGACGGTGAGGGGGTAATAGGGGGCAAGAGCGTCAAAAATTGACTGTTTGGTGAGGTCTATGACAGGAGGTTGGGGGTAGTTTTCGGGAAACTTGTTTCTGACAGCCAGATTCAGAGCTTGCAGGAATTTTCTTTCTCCAGGGGGCGCGTCTTCGATACGAAAGACTTTTAAATAAGTTGTGCGCTGGACTGACCAGACAAATGTGGAAAGTTCTGTCGATCGCGAATCATGATTTTCTGAATTACTATCAGTGAATGTCGGTTTTAGATTAGCATTTTGATTTCCAGATTTGACCAACTCCGCTGCTGTTACGGGTGAAAGCAGGCGAAAGCCGTCAGGAGTAATAATTTTTTCTCCAATTCCGGGGTCAAATTCATGCTGTAACCAAGTGCAGACGGCTGCTGTATCCGGTGTTGGGACTTCTAAATAAAGAATTTCTTGCATTTTACGGTCTCAATTCTGAATAAATTAATAAAGATGGGGGAGTTGACAAGGGAGCAAAGTAGGCTATACTCGCCAATACTTATTTAGTTTTAAATAAGTTTACAATGTTCTCAGATTTTTAGCTAATTCGCCGGAAGCCCCGCAGTGGCTGAATATCTACTCCCTTGGGTATGCAATCTCATGAATTATCCCATTCCTACGAATCCTCAAGAAATGATTGCTTTGCGACAGCAGCCGCTGAATGAAGAATTGGTGGCGTCTGCGATCGTGGGTGTGGTTCAGATTGCTCGATCGCGATCTCAGTCTTTGGACGAGTTAAAAGCCGAGGTTCTCGCCGACGACAATCTGCTCGATTTGGCTCAAAGGCGGTGGCTGAGCGAGATTGTGGCTCAAGCTTGGGAAAATTTGCCCTAAATTGTCAAAATCTCAAGCATTCTTTCCCCGGCGATATACCGGGCGACAATAAGCTGATGACAGCTACATTGTCCGGTAGAATTTGCGATCGTGTAAAAATTATAGATTTATGGCATAAGTTTTTGAGCGATCGGGAAACCGGAGATCGTCGCAGATAAACGCAGATAATTTCAAGATAGCTTTAGTTTCACAGGTTAGCTGCGTTTATCAAATATTTTAAGATCCCAATTATTTGACTGATATTATCAATAAAATAATCATTTAAATCGACTTCCATAATTTGATTGCTAAGTCGTAAAAACTTCCAGTTTGTCCCAGTTGTGACCACCCATATATTTCGGAAATATTATTGTTGCGTCTTTCATTAAAGATTTGAGCGGCAATCATTTCTGCCATACATTGGGGCAATCCAGCTTGCTTGGATGTTATCATTTTTAGCTTCTACTAAAGCAACAACCAAAGCTTTGATTAACAGTTGTTCGGGAGAACGACTAATCAGAAACTCACAGAAACCAGTTAAGCCTTTTTATAAATCTACATTAAACTCTTTTCCTGAAAAAAAGCTAATTTTATACTTAAACTGCTTTCTAAGTTCTACTAAAATAGGTGTCACAATTAATTCTGAGCGAGCTTTTTCAGTATTAATTGCTAAAGCTAAAGAGATATTTTCTTGCAGAGTTTGGCTGAGAAGAGCGCTATACTCGGATTCGGGTATTTTGGCAAAAATACCAACTTTGTCAGCAATGGTGATGCCAAAGTTGGTTTCAATCATTTCTAGGTTGGTGAATTGACTGTATGACATGGTTAAGGTGTTGTACATTTAGTTTTGACTTTTAGGGCGATGCTCAAAGCCCACCCCACAAGAGTTTAAATTAACCAGAAGTCATTTAAACGTCTATATGTAGGGGGCGGTGTGCATCACCTTACCGCCATTTCAAATCGAAAATCGAAAATAAAAAACGGTATAGTTTGGTGGCTAGCGCAATTCAACTTCTCGCTTGATTTCTTCCACAACTCTATCGCCCCGCGTCAACCGATATTCGGCGCGCCACACTCCAGGAGTCAGGGGAGAATTGGTACTGTTTTTTTTGCCAACATAACCCAACCAAGTGCGGCTGGAGGCTGGAATTTCCTTGCTGGTGTTGGCGATGGTGGCGCCATTGGGTGCAAATAATTTGTATTGTTCGCGATCGCCCTTGAGGACTCCGTAACTCTGCACCCAAAACAACAATACAGGACTATTGACAGGTAATTTAGTCTCAGAAAATTGTCCAGCCCAAACAGTGTTCTCGTCTGGTGGCTTGTTGGCAAAACCTGCACGAATTAAACCTGTAGAAATATAGTTAATCGGCTTGTCCCAAATTGGATTGCGGGCGGTGTTGCAGCCTAATTTGGCATCGGGCCCGACAAACGGATCTACGGGCTTGCCTTGATAGCGAAAAGTGACGTGTACGTGGGGGAAAGAGGCCAGGCCAGAGTTTCCTACCATGCCCAAAACAGTGCCTTTTTCTACCTGCATTCCCGGTTTGACAACCACGCTGTTTTGGCGGAGGTGGCAGTATTGGGCTTCCCAGCCTGCGCCGTGATCGATTACCATGCCGTTGCCGCATTCTGTACCTGCGACGTTGGCTTTGTCTGTCTGGTTTTGCAAACGTCGATCGACTACACCATCTCGCACTCGCAAAACTTTGCCCGCAGCGGAGGCGATAACTGGGACTCCTTTCGCCATGGTTTTGGCGTCGGGAATGGCGAAGTCTGTGCCGTCGTGCCCGTCGTAGGTTTGCCGCCCGCAGCCGAAATCAACGGCGCCCGGGCCTGGATCGCGATCGAAGTAGTGCATGACAAAACAGTCTTTACCTAGGGTACAGGCGATCGGCTGACCAAATTTGGGGCTGTTGGGCTGTTGGGCGACTGCTGAGGAGACGAGACGTTGGGCGATCGAGTTGGCTTGGGCGATCGGGCTATTAACTCCGGTTTTATCTGCACAACTAGCGATATTTGTCAACCCTATGGTCAACAAAATTGCCGAAATCTGTTTTTTTGATAGTAAAATCATTCGCCGGTGGGATTTAAAAGCTGAGGTGGGTAGTGAAAAATCAATTAATCATTCACAATATACTTGCTCAGGAATCAAGACGCTCGATCGCGTCTTTTCGTTTCCTAGATTTGTTGTACTATTGTCTGCTTGGGATTTTTAATTCTTAATTACTTAAAAAATGCTCTCTAAAATTCGATCGCTGATTTCGATAATTCGGCTTGGCGGGCTTGCTGTTGCTGCTTTGGCGATGTGGGCATTTGCCACAATTGCCCATGAGGTTTGGGAAAAGGAAACCTACGCTTTCGATAAATCTATTTTACTATATCTGAGGAGCCTGCACAATCCGGTGCGCGATCGCATCATGCTTGCCTTGACATTTTTTGGGGAACCAAATTTGCTGCTGATGCTGAGCGTGAGTTTGGGTATTATGTTGTGGGTGCGCAAACATCGATCGGAAGCTACAACGATCGCAATTACGGGCGCTGGGGCACTTGGTTTAAATATACTCTTAAAACAACTGTTTGCGCGCGATCGACCTCAACTTTGGGAGCGCGCGGTTGAGGTAAAGTTTTACAGTTTTCCTAGCGGACACGCGATGATTTCCATGGTTGTTTACGGTTTGCTAGGCTATTTTTTAGCTGCGCGCTTTCCGAGACAGCGGTGGTTAATTTATGGCTTGACAGTTGTATTAATTGCTGGTATTGGTTTGAGCCGGCTTTATCTCGGAGTTCACTGGCCTACGGATGTTATTGCTGGTTATATTGCGGGTTTTGTATGGCTGCTTGCCTGCATTTTGAGTTTGGAAGTATGGAAGCAATTTCATGATTCTCGTGCTGTTGTTGAAGAGATTTTTTTGTCACCAGATCGTTCAAAAAATATTGAAACAAAGCTACCGGATCAGATATGATAACTAATGACTGATGACTGATGACTAATGACTGATGACTGATGACTAATGACTACTGACTGATGACTGATGACTAATGACTAACAACTATTTGCTTTTGAGTAAAGCACATGGCAATTCCTTTTTCGTAGTAAGCTGCCTCGTTAATAAAAATTGGATATACAATCGATTTACCTTCATACAAGACAGACTCGCCCTCAAAGGTTAAAAACATCGGATCGCCGGGATTCAAGGCTTCATAATCTCTCGATTGTAGCTGAGGATGAATCATTGCCTGAATTTCTCCAGAGTGGTTTCTGGGATAGTCGATCGCCCCAATGGTGTGATAAATAGTCAGGGGATTCTTTGCAGCAGGCATTGTGCCTTGATTGTAGGCTTCTACGCCGTCTAAAATTGTGCTGATAACTTGCTCAGTTTGCTGAAATAAAGACGCATCCAATACGCCTTGCGGCACTGCACCAACTTCCAGCGTACCGCCTAATTCGGAAAGCGATCGCAGCAAAGGACTATCATGATTCTTGATTGCCGAAGCCAGTAGCTTGAGATGGGGATGCACAGAGGTTAAATAAGCTGCTAGTTGCAGGTTAAATGGATGATGGCTGGCGAGAATAAATGTTAGCCCCATGTTGGAGGTGGTGCTGTGCAAATCGATAATTACGTTGGGCTGATGAGTGTTTTTTGAGCTAAAAAGGCGGTAAATTTCTTTCGCCCGCTGCGCTTCATAGCTGGAGAGATGGGGATTTTCTAAATCTTGCTTTCTAAAGCAGCGGTTGAGGTCGATATCAATGTAGCGTGTCCCGATTTCGCAAGCTTTGGGATTGGCTAGCAGGGTGATCGTTTCAAAAGTCGATCGCCCAATTAACTCGGGCGCGCGATCGAATTTCTTCACCAGGTAAATTCCTGTGAGTTCGTTTCCGTGGGTTCCTCCCACTATGGCAACACGTTTAATTTGGTTCATAAACAAATAACTTCCTATCCCCAGCGTAGCACCATTTGTTATCTCTTGGTAAAAAACATCAGATTGAGGTTTATTAAGTGTTTATATTTAGATTAGCTAAAGTTTAAGTAAGTAGGTATCACACGCAGACCTTGGAAACCCAGTTTATCTGATCCTGTCACAATAAAATGAATCCTACCGAGAGACAAAGGATATGACGCCAGAGGAGTTGTTGCAGTTTATCGACAAAGCTGCGGATGAGGGCCAGACAGAATTGGATTTGGCAGGGTTCGAGGAATTGCCGCCACAGATTGGCAAGTGCGCTCCGCTTGAAAGGTTGCTGTTGGGGAAATTTGATATGATAGTTTCAGGAAAATAGGTTAAAATCAAGGTTAAAATTGTGCTAGAGGTCTTTTATGGCTCAATTCACGATCGAAGTTCCTGATACACTTTTACCACAACTAGAGCAACTCCAAGACCGACTACCAACACTACTAATGCAATGGCTATCAATTGCCAATCTGTCCAAGCAAAATATCACAGATAGATCGATCGCATTTGAAGAAGTGCTGGATTTTTTGATGACTCAACCCACACCTTTGGAAATTTGGAATTTCAAGGTTTCAGAAACAGCTCAACAGCGATTGCGAGAATTGCTAGAGCGGAATCGAGAAGGTGGCTTGAATGAAATCGAAACCGATGAACTTGACAGTTATGAGGAGTTAGATAGGCTGATGCAAATGCTGAAACTTCGTGCATATTCTACTCTTCTACCTGTACCTTTCTAACAATGACCTTAAAGATTTCACCTGCTTTACGCAGGGAGGTATTTCAGCGGGCAGAGGGAAGATGTGAGTATTGCAGATTTCATCAGGATTTCTCGATTTATACCCACGAGGTCGATCATGTAGTTGCGAGAAAACATGGTGGAAAAACAGTGCTAGAGAATCTGGCTTTATCGTGTTTGCCATGCAATCGATACAAGGGTTCGGATTTAACCAGTATCGATCCGCAGGCGAGAGCAATTACGCGATTGTTCGATCCGCGCTCGGATGTTTGGTCAGAGCATTTTATCGGGGAGAATGGCAGGATTATCGGCTTAAGTGCGATCGGGAGAACAACGGTTTTTCTACTGAAGTTCAATATAGTGACGGCGGTTAGAAATCGTCAGTTATTTGGCAATTTTTAATTAATGTTGGCGACGCGCTGGTAGCCAGAAACCTGGTTTTTGCGAGAATTATTGGTCACAGCCCACAGACATGGGAAAAAACCGGGTTTCTTTGGCTGTGGTGCGCGGGCAACTCCCCACCAAGCGAAAATTCCTGTCACAATAAAATGAATCCTACCGAGAGACAAAGGCCATGACGCGAGAGGAAGCAGTGCGGCGAATTGACCGAGCAGCCGAGGAAAAATTGACGGAACTGGATTTGTCGGGGCTGGGGTTGGAGGAATTGCCGCCGGAGATTGGCAAGTGCACGCAGCTTGAGACGTTGGTGTTGGGGAGGGTAAATGAATGGAGAGTGGCTGCTGATGGTAAAATGACTCCCCAGCCGACTACCAATCAATTGACCTCACTGCCAGAAGAATTGCGATCGCTGGGAAATTTGCGATCGATTAACCTCAGTGGCAATCCATTCGGAATGATACCAGAATTGCTGCTGGAAATGAAGCAATTAGAAAGTTTAAATTTAACCAGCATTGGTTTAACAGAAATTTCAGATGCGATCGGCAAACTCTCTAATGTCATAAAGCTTAACCTCAGTCACAATCCGATCGCCCGAACCCCAGATACGTTAGCCAAGCTTTGTGAAGCACTCGTCAAACTGTCGAATCTGAGAGAGCTTAGCCTCAGTTGCAATCAGATTACCCAAATCCCAGAGGCGATCAGGCAACTGTCGAATCTGACAGAGCTTTGCCTTTCGGGCAATCAGATTAGCCCAATCCCAGAGGCGATCGGGCAATTGTCGAATCTGACAGAGCTTGACCTCAGTTGGAATCAGATTACGGTCATCCCAGAGGCGATCGAGCAACTGTCGAATCTGAGAGGGCTTAACCTCAGTAGCAATCAGATTACCCAAATCCCAGAGGCGATCGCCCAACTGTCGAATCTGAGAGGGCTTAACCTCAGTAGCAATCAGATTACCCAAATCCCAGAGGCGATCGCCCAACTGTCGAATCTGACAGAGCTTAACCTCAGTTACAATCAGATTACGGTCATCCCAGAGGTGATCGCCCAACTGTCGAATCTGACGAAACTGCGCCTCAGTAAAAATCAGATTACCCAAATCCCAGATGGGTTAGCAAAGCTTTGCGAAGCACTTGTCCAACTGCCCAATTTGACAGAGCTTGACCTCAGTGACAATCAGATCGCACAAATCCCAGATGCGTTAGCAAAGATTTGCGAAACACTCGTCCAACTGCCCAATCTGACGAAACTGCGCCTCAGTAAAAATCAGATTACCCAAATCCCAGATGGGTTAGCAAAGCTTTGCGAAGCAGTTGTTCAACTGCCCAATCTGAAAGAGCTTGACCTTAGTGACAATCAGATTGCCCAAATCCCCGATGCGCTCTGTCAATTATCCAATCTAACGGAGCTTTCCCTCCGTAACAATCAAATAACCTCCATCCCAGATGCGATCGCTCAATTATCCAATCTGATAGGGCTTTTCCTCGGTGATAATCAGATTAGTCAACTCCCAGAAGCGATTGGGCAACTTTCCAATTTGAGACAGCTTTCCCTGTTTAGAAATCAGATTAGCCAAATCCCAGAAGTGCTCGGTCAACTATCCAATCTGACAGGGCTTTTCCTCAGTAATAATCAAATTACTCAAATCCCTGATTCGATAGTTCAACTGCCCAATATGAGACGCCTTTACCTTTGGGAAAATCAGATTACCCAAATTCCAGAGGCGATCGGCCAACTCTCAAATCTGACAGAACTTAACCTCAGAAGTAATCAGATTGAAAAGATTCCCGAATGCTTAGAAACACTGCCAAAACTTGAAAAACTCGACCTCCGCTGCAATCCCCTGCCCATTTCTCCAGAAGTTCTAGGGCCCGCCAACCTGAACGAAGAGCCCGGTACTCCCGCCACCATCTTCAACTACCTGCGCCAACTCCGCAGCGGCGAAGTTCTCCCCCTCAACGAAGCCAAAGTCCTTCTCGTCGGCCAAGGCAGCGTCGGCAAAACCTCACTGATCAAGCGCCTCACCCACAACCAATACAACCCCAACGAATCCCAAACCGACGGACTCAACATCACAGACTGGAAAATTACAGTCAACACCAAACCAGTCAAACTCAACGTCTGGGACTTCGGCGGACAAGAAATCTACCACGCCACCCACCAATTTTTCCTTACCAAACGCAGCCTCTACCTCCTCGTGTGCAACTGCCGCACCAGCGAAGACGAAAACCGCCTCGAATACTGGCTGAAACTGATCGAAAGCTTCGGCGACGCTTCCCCCGTCATCCTCGTCGGCAACAAATGCGACGAACAACCCCTCGATATCAACCGCAAAGCCTTGCGCGACAAATATCCCAACATCAAAGCGATTATCGAAACTTCATGCCAAAGCGGCACCGGAATCGACGAACTCCGCAGCGCCATCCACACTGAAATCTCCCAACTCAAAGAAGTCTACGCTCTTTTGCCCCTAAGCTGGTTCCAAGTCAAGCAGCGCCTGGAAAACCTCGACAAAGACATCATCAGCATCAGCGAATACGCCACCATCTGCGCCAAAGAAAACATCTTTGAAGAAACCGACCAAACCCAACTGATCGGACTGCTGCACAACCTGGGCATTGTCCTCAACTTCCGCGAACACCCCATCCTGCAATCCACCAACATCCTCAATCCCCACTGGGTGACAGAAGGCATCTATGCCCTCCTCAGCGACGACGCACTCAAAGTCAAAACCCAAGGCATTCTCACCTACGCCGACCTCAGCCGCATCCTCGACTCAAATAAATATCCCAGCCACCGCTACCACTGCCTCACCGAGTTGATGGAGGAATTTGAACTCTGCTTCCCCGTCAGCAATTGCCCGCCGACTTTCCTCATCCCCGGCATTTTGCCCAAAGAGGAACCGCAAAACACCGAACTCGAAGGCGAAACCCTGGAATTTCAATATCACTACGACATCCTCCCCGACAGCATTGTCTCGCGCTTCATTGTCCTGATGCACGACAAAATCCACGACAACATCCACTGGCGGACTGGCGTAATGCTGGCCTACTGCGAAGGCGCTGACGTGTGCAACATCGCCCGGATCAAATCTGACCCGAAAGATCAAAAAATCTTTATTGCTGTTAGCGGGCGGGAATCGACGCGGCGTTCTTTTCTCACCATGATTCGCGATACGTTTAGCAAAATCCACAATTCTTTTGCGAACCTGCAACTGAGTGAATGGGTTCCTGTTCCTGGTTATCCCGATGCCGATCCGCTGGAGTACGAGGAACTGCTGGGACACGAGGGTGAGGGTCTGAACAAATATTTTGTCGGCAAAAAACTTAAGGTCTGGCTGGATTTGCGGCAGTTGCTGGATGGGTATGATGCGATCGAAGTTCGCCGCCGAAAGCAAATGGGCGATGAACACATGGAAAAACATGGAAGAGAATATCAAGACATGGTAGATATCGCTAAACTAGCCGTTAGTAGACCCATCACTAATACAGCAGAGGCAAAAATTATGACTAAAGATTCTTCCAAAACCAACAATTTCAACGGCCCGATGTCTGGTGTGATCGGCAGCGACGACGCTACAGTTACTGACACCACCTTCATTCAAACCAATAACGCGAATACTGCCGAACTGCTAAAACTAATTTCATCAATGCGCGAAACCGCCGCGCAGTTCCCCGAAGACATCCGCAAGGGAGTAATTATTGATATTGAAGATGTCGAAGCGGAAGTCAAGAAACCGGAGAACGAATGGAATAAAGCCAGGATAAAGAAAAGCTTAACAGCTCTTGTCGCGTTGGCTGGTATTCTCGGCACTGGTGTGGGAGGCGCGATTGATATTACTAATAAGGCGATCGATGTCGGTCAAAAACTGGGTATTGAACTCCACCTACCATCGGCACGTTAAATTAGATATAGATTCCTAAAAACAGCCCAAAATCCTGTAGGGGCGGGTTCACCAACCATCTATGAAATTAAAAAAAAATCTCAAAAACCCGCCCCCTCTCCCCGCGATGATTTATATGAATATTTCACAATAAATTCACGGTACATTTTATATGAATATTTCACAATAAATTCACGGTACATTTTGATTGTTCGTAGTGGGGGCGGGTTTTTGAGATTATTCATTGCGATCGTAAATGGTTTGTGAACCCGCCCCTACAAATATGGTTTATTATAAATATAACACCGTGTCCTCATACAACGGTTGCTATACATTCGGAGGTAAATTATGCTAAAGGCGATCGCAAAATTACAATTACTCGATATTGTTGCCATCAAAGAAGATTTACCAGAACATGATTTGCTTGCCGGTCAAGTGGGTACAATCGTCGAGGTTTTAGCGCCGGAAGTTTACGAAGTTGACTTCAGCGACGACGGGCAAACCTATGCTATGCTACCTCTACACAGCAGCCAACTGCTAAAATTAAAGTATTCTTATACACCCAAAAATCCCCCGATGTCTAATACTATTCATCAATACGGTCAAGGCGATAATGTTGGCGGTGATAAAGTTGGAGGCGATAAAGTCGCAGGCGATAAAGTTGATAACCCGCAAACCAACAACCTAGAAGACGCTAATTTTTCCGGCTAAGAATTTTTCCCCTGCCGCACCCTACAGTTAGTTAGCTACGGTTAGAATTAGCCGTGCGCGATCATCGCCCCTACAGCCAAAATCCCGGTATTGCCATGCGTAAAATTGTACTCTTCATTGCATCGAGTTTAGACGGTTATATCGCGCGATCGAATGGCGAGATTGACTGGCTGTATACAGACCAAAATTACGGTTATACTAAATTTTTAGATAGCATCGATACAGTCCTCATGGGTCGCAAAACTTACGAACAAGTTCTAACTTTTGGCGAGTATCCCTACCAAGAAAAAAAAAGTTATGTTTTTACCAAAAATGTAGATTTTGCAGCAACTTTTGATGTGGAAGTAGTAACACAATTAGAGAGTTTTGTCAATGATTTGCGATTGCTTGAGGGCAAAAATATTTGGTTGGTGGGAGGCTCTCTGCTAATTCGCGATTTCCTGAACAACCATCTTGTAAACGAGCTAATCCTCTCGGTGCATCCGCTGATTTTGGGCGAGGGAATTCCTTTATTTGCTAATGCTAATACTACAGCTTTGCAGCTAACTGGATGTCAGACTTACAGTTCGGGTATGGTTCAGCTATCCTATGATGTGGCGGCTTGAGGGCGCGCTCTGTTGTTAACTCCCTTGCAAAAATATGGTCGGTTGGTTATCAAAAAAGGTAAGATAGAAATAAGTAAGTTAGTTATCAATATATTATGTCTGCCAGAGATGTTTTTCATGAAGTTGTCAAAACAGCTTTGCAAAAAGAAGGCTGGCATATTTACCCACGATCCGTTTCCGATTAGTGTAGGCGGTGTAGATATGTCGATCGATCTGGGAGCAGAAAGGCTGATTGCAGCAGAAAAACAAAGCGAAAAAATTGCCGTTGAAGTTAAAAGCTTTTTGGCAAAATCGTCGGCAATCTCCGAATTCCACAGAGCTTTGGGGCAGTTCATTAATTACCGAGCTGCACTGAAAGAAAAAGAACCCGATCGCATTTTGTACTTGGCTGTGCCGTTAATAACTTATGAAGAATTCTTTCAACTAGATTTTCCGAAAGCAAGGGTGGAGGAAAATCAGCTAAGAATGATAGTTTATGATACAGCAATTGAGGTAATTGTCAAATGGAAAAACTAATCAAATATCGGCAAATTGTGCAGCAAATGTTAATGGAGTACGGCAATCGCAAACCTGCCCACGGAGACATTGAAGTCGAGACAATTATTGATACAGAACGAGATCATTACCAAATCTTCTATGTGGGCTGGGATAAACAGACTAGGGTGCATCACTGTAGCATTCACATTGATATCAAGGGCGGGAAAATTTGGCTGCAATGGAATGCGACTGAAGATGATATTGCTGAAGATTTAGTAATAGCCGGGGTTCCCAAGGAGGATATTGTGTGGGGATTTCAGCCGCCGTTTATGCGAAAGTATACTGGTTATGCAGTAGAATAGATGGCGGATGCTGAAATATTTTTGCTGCTTGTTGCTATTAATATCTGTTTTCTCAGTCGCGCTGCCGGCTGAGGCTTCTGTTTGCCGAAATTATCAAGGGCGCGAGATTTGCATTGTAGATATCAAACGCAGTGCGAAAAATTATTGGGAATACAGAGTGATTCTGAGTGTTGATGAAGTCAAACAGCCTCTGGAAATCTACAATTGCCGCGATCGCACTTTAGTTAAGCAAGATGGCACTTTTTTGGCGTTTGGACAAAACAACCCTGGTGAAATTGTCTGCCGTTTTTTTAATCGGAAATAGAGGCGGGGTTGGAGGCGGGGGTTGGAGACGGCGGTTGAAACCGCGTCTACACAGACACTCACGCGACGGGAGCGGGTTGAAGAGGGCGGTTAGAAGTTGCCGTCAACTGCTGACACGCAACGTTCGCAAATTAGCGGATGCTCGATCGACTCTCCGACATGAGTAGAATAGTTCCAGCATCGATCGCACTTTTCGCCATCTGCTTTAACCACACCAATCGCCAACTCTGGAGATTGGTAACTGTACGGCAATTCCTGCATCACTGCATTCGATTCTATCAGTTCCACTTCCGAGGTAATGAACAAGTAGCGCAGTTCGTCTACACCGTTGCTACCACTTGCAGAATGATCGTGTACAGCTATTTCAGCAGGAATTTCTGCTTTGGGCGCGATCGCACTTAATTCTGCTGTCGGGATTTCGGGTGTTTCTGCAAACACTTTTTCCGCTGGGACTGTTTGTGCGATCGCCTGTATTGGTACCAGCGCTGTCTCTACTGGAAGTGAAAGGACAATCGCCTGTGTTTCTACAAGTACCAGCGCCGTTGTTTTTCCAAGCACATCTGCTGTCAGCGAATCAATTGTTACTGCCATTTCTTGGCGGCTATCTGCAAACAGCAAGTGACGGAAAGCAAACCACATGATAAATAAGATACCGATGACTTCAAACAAGCCGCCCAGCAGCGGAATCTGATTCATCGTATCCAAAACCGCCAGGGTTACTCTACCCGTTATCGCCACAGAACCTAACAGCCCCAGCGCTACCAGCACTTTTTGGTATTCTGTGAAAAAGTTGCCCGCATAGTTAGGCAAATCTGCCACAAACTGGGCGCTTTTATCTAACATTTGCTGCAAATCTAAAGCCGATGCTTCCGGCGCAGAATACTCTACAATCTCAGAAGCTGCATCGCCCTTGGTGACAGTTTCTTCCTCTACATTAACTGTCTTTTCTGTCAATACTTTGGCAACACTTGCTGCTTGTGCTTCCTGTTTGTCTTGTACTGCTTTGACTTTCTCCTCTGCTGCTAACTCGATGGCTGAATTTTGCGATCGCACATAATCCATCAATCCTTCGCTGCTAGGATTCAAAGCTTGCAATTGCGCTCTTTTCGCGACATCAGGAACATACAATAAAACCTTAGCTTCCAAAGAAGAACCGATCGCCTTTTCAGTCCTCGCCTGTTCCAAAACCTTGTTAACTTCCCCGCGTACTTGTCGCAAATACTGCCAGCGAGTAGCCAATTCAGGATTATGCCATTTCGCATCAAGTTGCACCCAACCAGCCTCAAATACAGATTTGTAAGGAGTTGGATAGGGGAGATACTGCCAAATATCCTCAGCCATGTGACACAACACAGGTGCGATCGCCCGTGCTAAATTCTCGATTGCGATCGCAATTACCGTCTGACAACTGCGGCGGCGCCGTGAATCTGTCGAACTGATGTAAAGTCGATCCTTGCCAACATCCAAGTAAAAATTAGATAAATCCACCGTGCAGAAATTCTGGACAGTTTGGAAGAATCGGGAAAATTGGAAACTTTCAAAAGCATCTTTAACTTCCGCAAAAACTTCGCCCATTCTGTGCAGCATATAGCGATCGAGTTCCGGCAAATCCTCGTAAGCAACGGCATCCTTTGCTGGATCGAAGTCGTGCAAATTGCCCAGCAAAAACTTAGCTGTATTGCGAATCTTGCGGTAAACATCCGACTGCTGTTTGAGAATATTTTTGCCCAAAGGCACGTCGGCGGAATAGTCTACCGAAGACACCCACAGCCGCAAAACATCGGCGCCATATTCCTTGATGACTAACGCCGGATCGAC
>JANYGO010000158.1 GCA_025362325.1 Cyanobacteriota bacterium
GGGCTACTTTCCTGATTGATGTATCACCTTGTTCATAGGTTTTAACTATTTTTTCACGAAACTCGATCGAATAAGCTTTCATTTTTTATGCTGATATACTGAATTTAGTGTACCACACATACATGGAATCTGCTGTAAATATTTACTTGACAAAATTGCAAACATCAGCGACAGAATTGGAAGAATTAATCGAAGCTGTAGTGATACCGGAAACTTGGTTTTTTCGAGATCGCGAACCTTTTGTTTTTTTGAGCCTCTATGCGCTTTCGGAATGGTTGCCGAAAAATCCCTGCCGAACCTTGCGCGTGTTGAGCCTTCCTTGTTCGACGGGGGAGGAACCTTACTCGATCGCGATCGCCCTACTCGAAGCTGGTTTAAATCCGATCAACTTCAGCATCGATGCGGCAGATATCAGCAAAGTTGCTCTCAAAAAAGCTCAGCGCGGAGTTTATGGCAGAAATTCTTTTCGGGACAAAAAGTTAGACTTTCGCGATCGCTATTTTACTGGGCTGGCGGGAGACGTTTATCAGTTAAACGACTCGGTGAGAAGAACAGTTAATTTTATTCAGGGTAACATTCTAGACAGCTATTTTTTAGTTAACCAACTTCCCTACGATGCAATTTTTTGCCGCAACGTGTTAATTTACTTTGATGGGGCAGGCAGAACTCAGACTGTGCAACTTTTAAATCGCTTGTTAAAAAAAACAGGAATATTGTTTTTGGGTCACTCGGAAAGCGGGCAAAAATTGCCTGATCAATTTGTTTCGGTGCGTCATTCCCTAGCATTTGCTTACCGCAAAACCGACATTCCCGGCGAGCAAGTGCAGGTTGAAAAAAAGCAGACGAATATCAATTATTCTGCGCTGGTTCGGGAGTCGAAAGGCGCGGAAACTAGCGAGAATGTCCGCAGTTACAATTGGGAAACTGGTAAGAGTAAATCCTTAACGGACGATCGCAAATCTCTGAGGGAGGGTGATAATTCGCAGATTTTGCCAATTGGGGCGATCGCCCGAAGCGCAGACGTTGGTAAGTCTGCGAGTGCCGGTTTAGACGCAGCGCGCTGCGCAGCCGATCGCGGACAATTGCAGGAAGCCGCCAAACTGTGCGAAACTTACCTCAGTCAAAATCGCACGAATGCTGACGCTTACGTTTTGTTAGGTCAAGTTTACCAAGCTTCGGGCGATCGCCAACAAGCCGAGCAATCTTTCCAAAAAGCAACTTACCTCAAACCAAATCACTATCAAGCACTAATTCACTTAGCTTTGCTTAAAGAAGAGCGAGGAGATAATGTCGGTGCTGCGATCGTCCGCCAGCGCATTCAGCGAATCGAAAAATAGCCGGATCGGCAATAACAGAGAACTCGATCATGAACAACATTTTTAAGCATATGACTTTGCAAAGACGCATGATGGCTGCGTTTGTGTTCATGGGGGCGATCGTGCTTGTTGTCGCTTTGGTTGGTGCGATCGGCAATTTTCGGCTATCCGGGCGCCTGGAGTCGATCGCCAACAACGCTTATCCGAGCACCGTGGCTTTGTGGAAAATCAACGAAGGACAGACACAGGTGCAGTCTTCCGATCGAATGCTGCTCAACGAAGCAATCAATGCTGAGCAAAGACGCCGAGAAATTACGAGAATAAATAATGCTTGGAATCAGATAAATCAAGGTTTTAGAGAGTATGAAAAAACTCCTCGCGACGACAGCGAAGACAAACTATATCAATAATTTAAACCGCTGTGGCAAAGGTGGACTGAGGCTCACAAACAATTCCAAGAACTGAATACAGAATATGAAAAGTTGGGGATTGTCAACCCCCGGCAAGTCCAAATTAATTTGCTCAAACAGGGTAAAATTAAATCGCCTGAACTAGCAACTGCGGCATCAGCGGTCCAAGTCCTTAACAGAATGAACGAACAAGCTTTGAATGTGAAAGTAACTACATTTCAAGCCGCGACTGAGAGAATATTCGATAAACGAAGTTGTAGCTACAGCCAAAGAAATCGCCGCCACCAGCGGGAAACTCGTAAAAACTATGGATGAATTTTCCCATATATCAGAGTCAACCGCCCGGGAAGCTGGCACAGGTCAAAAAGATTTAGGTCGCATGGAAAATACTATGAAACTGTTAGGACATTCGACCAGTTATATCTCGAACAAACTCGGAATAATTAGCGAAAAAGATCACAATATCAACAGCATTGTGACGACGATTACTAAAGTTGCTGACCAAACTAATTTACTTTCCTTAAATGCGGCGATCGCAGCCGAAAAAGCTGGAGAATACGGTATGGGTTTTGCCGTCGTCGCCCGCGAAATTCGCCGCCTCGCCGACCAAACAGCCCTTGCCACTTTAGATATTGAAAATATGGTTAAGGAGATGCAGTCAGCCGTTTCTACTGGGGTGATGGAAATGAACAAGTTTACTGAGGAAGTAAATGATAGCGTTGAGGATGTAGAAAGTGTGAGTTGGCAACTGACTGAAATTATCGAGCAGGTGCAGGCTATTACTCCGCGTTTTGCCGTGGTAAATCAAAGTATGGAGACTCAATATGAGGGCGCTCAGCAAATTAGCGAGGTAATGGTTTATTTGAGTGAATCATCGTCGCAAACGGCGGGCGCATTGCGCGAAATTAACGGTGCCATCTCTCAATTAAATGAGGCATCTCAAGGTTTACGTCAATAAATCTCTCGGTTTAAAGTAAGCAATAAGGATGTATAAAATGTTTAAAACTATTACTTTTAAAAAGCGGCTGAATGCAGCGTTTTTTTTTTAGCTGTGATTGTTTTAGCCGTAGCTTCTATCGGTTGGAGTGGCAATTCTCGGCTCGTTACACATATTGATACGCTAGCTAATAATAGCCTGCCGAGCATTAGTGGATTGTGGAAAGTTAATGAAGGACAAACGCAAATTGAATCGTCGGAACGGGCTTTGCTGAATCTGGAAATCAGCCCAGAGGAAAGAAGAGCTGAATTGACGAAAATTCAGAAAGCTTGGGAGCAGATTAATGAGGGTTTCAAAGAGTACGAACCCGCCCCCCGGAGCGCGGAGAAAGACAAGGTGTACAAAGAATTGCAGGCCAAATGAGATATCTGGAAGAAAAATCATGAAACGTTTTTAGATTTTAATAAAAGATTTGAGAGTTTGGGAATTTTCAACCCATTTAAAAGGCAGATCGAACTGATAAGCCAAGGGAATACCAAGTCGCCGGATATCGATGCTGCTAGAAGGGCGGGCGCGTTTTACAATCAATTGAGCGATCGCGCAAAAGCGAACCGCGCCTCGTTTGAAGCAGCTACTCACTTAATCTTGGAAGACCTCAAAATCAATGAAACGACGGCACAAGTAGCTAAACAGCAGTCTAAAAACGATATTACTCAAACCACGTTCTGGGTGATTTTGGGCATGATTCTTGGGCCGCTAACGGCGGGACTCTTTGGACTGTTTCTCACGAGCACGGTATCCCAAACTCTGGAAAATCAAATAGATATGTCTGGCATCAGAATTAGCGGTTCTACTAACCAAATTGCTGCTTCAGGCAAGGAATTAGAAGCGACGATGAACGAACAAGTTGCCTCAACTAATGAAGTAGTAGCTACGGCTCAAGAAATTGCTGCTACTGCTATGCAACTCGCGAGGACAATGGATGAAGTTTCCCAGATGTCGCAGCAAGCTGCTCAATCTGCTGGCGGCGGAAAACAAGAAATTGGTCGCATGGAATCCACGATGAATAGATTAGCAAATTCTACCAGTGCAATTTCTGGTAAATTGGGTGTTATTAGCGAAAAAGCTAATAATATTAACAGTATTATTACGACGATTACGAAGGTGGCAGATCAAACTAATTTGCTTTCGCTCAACGCGGCTATTGAAGCGGAGAAAGCGGGTGAGTATGGGTTGGGTTTTGCGGTAGTTGCTCGGGAAATTCGCCGACTGGCTGACCAAACGGCGGTGGCTAGTTTGGATATTGAAAATATGGTTAAAGAAATGCAGTCTGCTGTGGGAGTTGGGTGATGGAAATGGATAAGTTTACTAATGAAGTGCGCCGGGGGGTGGAAGATGTGCAAACTATTAGTTTGCAGTTGGAGTCGATTATTCAGCGGGTGGAAGCTTTAACTCCGCGTTTTGAAGAGGTGAATGAGGGGATGGATGCGCAGTCTCAGGGTGCTCAGCAAATTAGTGAGGCTATGGTGCAGTTGAGTGAGGCTTCTTCGCAAACTGCGTCGGCGCTGCGGGATATCAATGGGGCGATCGGGCAAGTGAACGATGCTACACTCGGTTTGCGTCACGAAATGCTAGCGTTTTTAAAGTAAATAGGGCCGATTCTCATCAATTCGGTTTCTTAGAACAATCACAGGTGTGGGGAGGATAAATATCAAATCGATTTTTTTTGTAAAATAGGAGCGAATATCAAGAAAATCTAGCATCTAAAATCTAAAATCTAAAATCTAAAATCTAAAATCGAATGACTGATGATTGCTGGAATCGGATCGGAGTTGGGGGCGATCACACTTGTCCCCAATTAAAGACATTTATTCACTGCCGCAACTGTCCTGTCTATTCCGACGCCGGCCGCAGTTTGCTGGAACAGGAACTGCCGGCAGGGTATCTGGAAGAGTGGACTAATTTATTGCGATCGAGTCAAGGAGTAACTAACGCCGTCACGGCTGCGGGTACTGTATCTGTAGGTATTTTTAGGCTTAGCGGCGAATGGTTGGCTTTACCCGCTCAACTGTTTAAAGAAGTGACGCAGATCTCTGTTATCCACACTGTGCCACACCGCAGCAATAATATACTTATTGGTTTGGTGAATATTCGGGGCGAAATTCAGTTGTGCATTTCGCTAAAAGCACTTTTGGGATTGGAAGCGGCAGATGCCGGCCAACAAAATATTAGTCCTGTTGTTTACGAACGGATGGTAGTTGTTGAGAGAGAAGGCAGCCGCTGGGTGTTTGAGGTAGATGAAATTTATGGCATTCACCGCATTCTCCCGGAACAAATAAGAAATGTTCCGGCTACTGTTTCTAAGGTGCCATAAACTTATACTAAAGGGATTATAAATTGGCAGGGGCAAAGTGTTTGTTATCTGGATGATGATTTGCTGTTTTATACGTTGAATAAGAAGATTGTCTGACTGGGCGAATGGAATTCGCGTCTACACAAACTCTCACCCGCCTCCGCGGGTTGAAGAACGGGCGAATGGAATCGGGCGAATGAAATTCGCGTCTACACAAACACTCACGCGCCTCCGCGGGTTGAAATAAATTAAGGAGTAATAAAAAATGAGTAATCAAGATATGAGCAATTTCTCCATGATGGATTTATTTCGCATGGAGGCGGACACCCAAGTAGCAATATTAAATGAGAACATTTTGGTACTGGAAAATAACCCTAGTTCTCCTACTGAACTGGAATCTTTGATGCGGGCGGCTCATTCTCTCAAGGGCGCGGCGCGGATTGTGGGACTGGATGCTGCTGTGCGAGTCGCTCATGTGATGGAGGATTGCTTTGTGGCGGCGCAGGCTGGAGCGATCGCTCTAGACTCACCAGATAAGATTGATGTGATGCTGCGGGCGATCGACCTTTTGGCCCAAATCAGCCAGATCCCGGAAACCGAGATCGAAAATTGGCTCCCATCAATCGATCGCAAATTGAAAGCTTAGAAACTGCTATTTTAGAAATTATCAATAACGAACAATTAGATTTTGACAGCCAATCTGAAGCAGAACAAATAGAACCAGAGACAATTTTTGAGAGCGAAATTACGCCAGAACTTGCCTCGCAATCCCATCTGAAATTTACCATAGAAACAACAGATTATCCCCAATCAAATTCTGATATTTCTCCAGAAAAATTGCCAGAATTGCCACCGATGGAAACTCCAGAAACTCGGCTGGTAAAAACCGATCTGTCGATGTTAACTTTATTTTACGCAGAAGTAGAAGCCCAATCAATCCTGTTAAACCAAACTTTACTATCGCTCAAAAATAACCCCAACGAATACTTAGACTTGGACTCCCTTGTCAAATCCGCTCATTTAATTAAAGGTGCTGCTAGCATAGTTCAGTTTTCTGAACTTGTCAAACTTGCCCGGGCGATCGAAAATCTATTTGTGTCACTTTCCAAGCAAAAATATAGCTTAAATGTCAATCAAATTGATAGCCTGCTTGCCGGAGTAAATCTCCTGGTACATATGCAGGACATTCCGGTGATAGAAATTGAGAACTGGCTGGCAGAACGAGATGAAGAAATAGATCGGATTGTCGCAGCGATAAGTTTGATTGCTGAAGCAGCAGCTAAAACTCAGAACACAGCAATTGCCGCAGTTACCTCACAAAGAACTGCCGAAGAAACGAGTTCCCAAACAACGCAGAGTTCGCAACTAAAACCTCAAAATAATCCTGCCGAACCAACAGAAAATCGCGGTAAACTTTCGCCTACGGGCAATTCCCCAGTAAATAATGTAGAGCAACGACCGACTCAACTTGCGATCCTCTTCGAGGGCTTCGCTAACGGACAACCTTCAAGTTCCAATCTCAGGGAAAGCGCTCAAAAACCTAAAACTGCTGACCGCGTAGTGCGAGTTAATGCGGAAAACTTAAACCGGATTATGGGTTTGGCGGGAGAATTTTTAGTAGAAGCAAAATGGCTGCAACCGTTTGCTGATTCATTATTGAAACTGAGAACTCACCAAGGACAATTGTATAGTTTGTTGGAAAAGTTGCAGGAATCTTTAGGCGATTCTGTGCTGGATCAGCGGTCGGAAGATTATCTCAGCAGTGCTCGAAAAAAAGCTAATGATGGCCGCCACATTTTGTCCGACCGCCTAAATGAACTAGAACTTTTTGCCCGCCGTTCTGCCAACTTGTCTGACCGCTTGTACCGAGAAGTTATTGCTAGTAATATGAGACCGTTTGCCGACGGCGTTTCAGCTTTTCCACGAATGCTGAGAGATTTAGCCCGACAGTTGGGTAAGCAAGTAAAATTTGAAGTTGTTGGCAAATCTACTCAGGTCGATCGAGATATTTTAGAAAAATTAGAAGCACCGCTGACGCACATTTTACGTAACGCTCTTGACCACGGGCTCGAACTGCCGTCAGCGCGTTTGGCTGCGGGGAAGCCGGCTGAAGGTACAATCAGGTTGGAAGCTGCACACCGGGGCGGGATGCTGTCAATTACTGTCTCGGATGATGGTTCGGGAATAGAACCGGAAAAACTGCGCCAAAAAATTGTGACAAAAGGCATGGTAAGTGCGGAAATGGCGGCGAATTTGACGGAACCGGAACTGATGGATTTTCTATTTTTGCCGGGATTTTCTACTGCTAGTCAAGTGACGGAAATTTCGGGCCGCGGTGTGGGTTTGGATATTGTGCAGAGCATGGTGCAGGAGGTTGGTGGCATTGTGCGCGCGGTATCTGTGCCGGGAAAAGGCATGAGTTTTTATTTGCAGTTGCCGCTAACTCTGTCGGTAATTCGGACGCTGTTGGTGGAAATTTCGGGGGAACCTTATGCTTTTCCGCTGACTCGGATCGATCGCATTTTGATGGTTGAGAGTGCTGAGATTGCGATCGCGGAAAACCGACAGTATTTTACTATGGACAACCAAAACATTGGTTTGGTGACAGCTTATCAAGTGTTGGAATTACCGCCGCCGCTTCAGAAGTTGGATGTGGTGCCCGTGATCGTTGTCAGCGATCGCTCTAGCAGTTACGGTTTAGCTGTAGACAAGTTTCTGGGTGAACGCGATTTAGTTGTCAGGCCTTTAGATCCGCGTTTGGGTAAGGTAGCGGATATCAGCGCCGCTGCTTTTATGGAAGACGGTTCGCCGGTGCTGATTATCGATGTTGAAGATTTGGTGCGATCGACTGATAAACTGCTGACTGAATCTCGGTTGCAGAAAGTTACTCAAACTGCACAAACTGCTGAATCAACAAATCGCAAGCGCGTTTTGGTCGTAGATGATTCGATTACTGTTCGAGAAGTAGAGCGAAAACTTTTAGAAAATCAAGGATATGAAGTAGAAATAGCTGTTAATGGGATGGACGGTTGGAATGCTCTGCGCACGGGGCGTTTTGACTTGGTAATCAGCGATGTTGATATGCCGCGCATGACTGGAATCGAGCTGGTCAGTCAAATTAAAAATCATTCTGGTTTAAAGTCGATTCCGGTAATTATTGTTTCTTACAAAGACCGCGAGGAAGATAGAATCAGAGGCTTGGAAGTGGGAGCGGATTATTATTTAACTAAAAGCAGTTTTCATGACGATACGCTGTTAAATGCGGTGGTTGATTTAATCGGCGAGGCTTGAAAACTAAGATAGGGTTAAGTTTTTTAATGAACAAATAAAAATTAGCTAAAAATGTGGTAGGAATATTAGTAGGGTGCGTCAGCCTGCGTAATTTGCTCGATAATTGAGAAGCTGTTTGCTGACGCACCCTACAATTCCGAGTAGGGTGCGTCAGCCTGCGTAATTCGATCGGTAATTGAGAAGCTGTTTGCTGACGCACCCTACAAGTTTTGTTTTCAATAAAATTCCGCCGCCTAAAAAATTGTATCAGCAGGCTCCGGCAAATACCCGCAACCGAAAATTAATCAAGTATGATCAATTTCAACATGAAAATAGCGATCGTCAACGACACGCTAATTGCTGCTGAAGCTTTGCGCCGAGTTTTGGTGACAGTACCGGAGTATGAAATTGCTTGGATAGCTGGCGACGGGGCCGAGGCTGTAGAAAAGTGCGCCCGCAATACGCCGGATTTGATTTTGATGGATTTGATCATGCCGGTGATGGATGGCGTTGAGGCGACGCGCCTGATTATGAAGCAATCTCCCTGCGCGATTCTGGTGGTGACATCCTCGGTAACAGGTAATGCCGGCAGGGTTTTTGAAGCTATGGGATATGGAGCTTTGGATGCTATTAATACGCCGATTTTGGGGTTGATGGGCAATTCCCCAAGCGGCGGTATGGAATTGTTAAAAACTATTTCTAAAGTTGCTAGATTGATTGGCAAAAGTAATTCGACTTCTATATTTCGCAGCGCCTCTCCCAAATGCTTGACTCCGCCGCTGCTGGCGATCGGCTCTTCGACTGGCGGGCCGCAAGCTTTGGCAACTCTGCTATCGGCTTTACCTGCCAATTTATCTGCGGCTGTGGCGATCGTCCAACACGTAGATGCTGAGTTTGCTCCTGGTTTGGCAGAATGGCTGAGTCAAAAAAGTAAGTTGTCGGTGAGTGTGGCAGTTCGCGATCGACCTTTGGAAGTCGGTAAGGTGGTGATTGCCGCGACTAACGACCACTTAGTATTACAATCCAATTTAACCCTTAAGTATACGAAGGAACCTTTAGACTATCCTTACCGCCCGTCAGTAGACACTTTTTTTCAAAGTGTCGCCCAACACTGGCCGGGTAAAGGGGTGGCAGTGCTGTTAACCGGCATGGGCAAAGATGGCGCTAAAGGGCTCAAGGTTTTGCGATCGGCCGGCTGGCACACGATCGCCCAAGACCGCGCCAGTTCAGTAGTTTACGGGATGCCCAAAGCGGCGGCCGAGTTGAATGCGGCCGTGCAGGTTTTACCAATTGAGGCGATCGCCCCAGCCTGCATCAAATATTTAGTGTAGAAATTATCAGAGATGTTTGGGCCATATAGCTTAAGCTCTTGAGCATAATGGCCGGTGACGGGTGAGACCCTCACAAAGGATCATCTATCTATGAGGGGATGTTTTGGGAGTTTGTCGATCGTGCTTGTATGTTGCAGAAGTCCGTAGTTTCGCAGGCTTCTGCGCGGAGGGCACTCGGTAACTGTACGCAGCGCCGAAGCCCGCTGACGCAAAAACTAGCGATCGCAGCGGTTGCAATAAAAATCAAGCGTGCTAGGCTGTGTAAAGATTTTACAAAAATGAGCTTGTAGCATTTTACAAACCTGGTATTATCACCTGGTAAGGGTACTTAAATAACACCGGGTCGCTATTGACAATTACAAAAATATTAAGTAAAAGTTTTGAGCCTCTCCAGACAATGGCTGTTGCCAGATCCAGTTATGAACTTAACTCACTCTCAGGCTATGGAAGTCGATCGCCATTGCGCAGTAAATCAACGAGAAAGCCAAAAATTCAACGGCAACGTGGTAACGTTGAAGTTTAAACATACGCCAAACGAGGCCAAAAACCCAGTTACAGCAAAAGATAGCGCAATTGTCAGTAACACCAAGTTTGAGAACAGCCGCCACTCTATTGACTTAAATTTACCCTTAAATTCAGAAAGCAAAAAATTATCTAGCTTGACCAAATATAGTGTGACAGTTTTACTGATTGACGATCAGGAAATGATCGGCGAAGCGCTGCGCCGAATGCTTGCTAGTGAAAAAGATATTAAATTTTATTATTGTAACGATCCGGCTCAAGCAATTAATAAAGCATTAGAGGTGAACCCAACAGTAATCCTCCAAGATTTAGTAATGCCAGAAATAGATGGATTGCAGTTGTTGCGATTTTTTCGAGCGAATTCGCTGACGCGAGACATTCCGATGATCGTGCTCTCCAGTAAAGAAGAAGCCTCACTAAAAGCGCAAGCATTTTCCTTGGGCGCTAACGATTATTTAGTGAAATTGCCCGATCGAGTCGAGTTCATAGCTAGAATCCGCTATCACTCCAAAGCTTATACACACCTGTTAGAAAGGAATCTCGCCTATCAAACCATGCAGGATTATTTACAAAAATTAGAGATAGAACAAAAAAAATCTCAAGAGTTGTTACTAAATATATTGCCAGAGGCGATCGCCGAAAGATTAAAAAAAGAACAAGGTGTAATCGCCGACGAATTCGCAGCAGTTAGTGTCATGTTCGCCGACATTGTGGGCTTCACCCAGTTGTCAGCATCGATATCGCCTAAAAAATTAGTACATTTACTCAACGATATATTTTCCAAATTCGACGCACTCGCCGAAAAGCACAGTTTAGAAAAAATTAAGACAATTGGCGACTGTTATATGGTAGTAGCCGGACTGCCAAATCCGAGAGAAGATCACGGAGATGCGATCGCCGAAATGGCCTTAGATATGCAAGAAGCCATCGCCACATACCGAGAAAAGCTCGGCATCAGTCTCAGCATCCGCATCGGCATTCATTCCGGGCCAGTCGTAGCCGGAATCATCGGCACGAAAAAGTTTATTTACGATTTGTGGGGAGATACGGTAAATACCGCTTCCCGCATGGAATCTCACGGTATCCCGGACGGTATTCAGATTACGGAAGCAACTTATTTCCTCATTGAAGACAAGTATGAGTTTGAAAAACGCGGTTTAATTAGTGTCAAAGGTAAGGGACAAATGGCAGCTTATTTATTGAAAGGAAGATTGGAAGTTGATTTTTAATTGGGAAAATCATATCCTGTCAATTACCAAGCGGAAAAAGGGTTCGTAGTGAGGACTTTAGTCCTTCGATTTGGCAGGACTAAAGTCCTCACTACGAACCGGAAAAAGGGTTTGTAGTGCGAACTTCAGTCCTTCGATTTGGCAGGACTAAAGTCCTCACTACGAACCGGAAAAAGGGTTTGTAGTGCGAACTTTAGTCCTTCGATTTGGCAGGACTAAAGTCCTCACTATGAACCGGAAAAAGGGTTTGTAGTGCGAACTTCAGTCCTTCGATTTGGCAGGACTAAAGTCCTCACTACAAACCTTGTAAATAATATTGTTCTGCTTCCGACCAATTCAGTTTAAGTAGCGAATCATCTCCAACTGGAAGCTTGACTATCGGCTTAGTTACTTTCATCCCCAAAGCACTAATAATCTGCGCTGCTACAGCTTTCGCCAATAGCGGCGGTACAGAATTTCCGACTTGGCGGAAACCGTGCCATTTTGTGACGTGAAATCTAAACCAGTCAGGATAGGAATGCAGCCGCGCTGCTTCCCTGACTGTAATGCACCGAGGGGCGATCGGGTGAATCGGCCTTGGCGAAGTATAAGCGCCCCTCGCCCTGTCGGTTCCAGCCCTGAGAGTGTTGCAAACTCCGTCGGGGTGCAGCTTGTAAAAACGGGTAATCGGCTCTTTTTCGCCGTGTTTGGCAGCAGCAAACCTTTCCATACATTCGGGAGAATGTTTGGTGCGCCGGCTAGAAGAGAGGATTTGTCGATCGTACTGGCGATCGTAAGCATAATCATTTTCAAAATCATCGAATCCGCGCAAAAAACTCGCGTAATCGCTGCTGCACTTTCCGTACTCCGCCATTACCCAATCTCGGTTTAGCAACTCGCTGTACTTTTCCACTTCCGGCAAATCTCCAATCGCATCCCAAACTGTCGGAACCGCAGGTAAATCAACTTTTTTATAGCGTTTAGGAAGTTTCTTTTTCGGCAAAAACGTAGTTGCCTGAGGGTATTTTGGTAGCTCATAACCTTTTTTGCACCCAATCAGAAACAATCGTTTGCGAGCTTGTGGCACTCCGTAGTTAACGGCGTTGAGGACTTGATAATTTTCTTCTACTTGATAGCCTTTTTCCAGAAAAGAGCTAATTAAAAGATTTAGGAGTTCTTTGTGTTCGCCCGCCACAATTCCCGGCACATTTTCCATCACAAAAAACTTGGGTTTTAACTCTAAAACCAAGCGCTGAAAGTGGAAAATTAGAGAATTTCGCGGGTCGTCTACATCGCGCTTGCCCATCATCGAGAATCCTTGACAGGGGG
Organism: Cyanobacteriota bacterium; assembly: GCA_025362325.1. Lineage (GTDB taxonomy): Bacteria > Cyanobacteriota > Cyanobacteriia > Cyanobacteriales > Microcoleaceae > Microcoleus. The sequence continues at coordinate 12,677 of JANYGO010000158.1, forward strand.
AGCCGCTGATTACTACGTCTATCTCGCGTTGCCCGATCGCCGATTTTTTCCGAATTTCCGATCCTGTGAGTTGTGCGACATCTTTGCACAAAATAGAACACATCGGGAAATTAAACTGGTGTGTAGCGCAGTGAATTGGGTCAATTTCCACTGAAGCAAGTACGTCAAAACCTGCTTGTTCAAAGCCCAGCGTCATGCCGCCCGCGCCTGCAAATAAATCAACAGCGATCGGTCGCTTTTTCCGATTGCTTGGCATAACATTTCTATACTAAAATTGCTTTAAGAAGCTGTATTTAATTTAACATTTTTCATGATTTCGGCAGCCGCGCGATCGCACACACCGACATCTCCGAGACTTTCGCGCATTTCGCGATAACCCGCTTTTATTTGCTGGCGTCGATCGGCATTTTGCAGCAATTCCAGTGCGTGGCTGACAATATTTTCCACAGTCGCCTCGTCTTGCAGCAACTCCGGAACGATCAGCTTCATGTGCACTAAATTGGGCGGAGAGATAAAAGGAATCGACAATTTCAGCACGTGGCGAGCAATAATCGCCGTAATCCGACTAACGCGGTAGGCGACAACTTGCGGAACGTCGAGCAAAGCCAGCTCTAAATTAACAGTACCAGATTTAGTAATAGCCAGATCGGCAGCAGCCAAGATTTCCAGAGTTTGATTTTCCAACAAAGTAGCCCGCAAACCGTAATTCTCGATCGCCTGTTCGATTTTGCTGCGGAAAGCTGCTTGAGAAAGCGGAATCCAGAAATGAACTTGCGGCAATTTAGCTTGAATAATTTGAGCAGCCTCAAATATAACCGGCATCAGGTACTTGAGTTCTTGCTTCCTAGAAGCAGGAATTAGCGCGACTGACACCTGTTCCGGGTCAATTCCCAAAGTTTTGCGGGCCACTTCGCGGCTGGGCGCAGATTGCATTCTATCGACCAAAGGATGACCAACCCAACTCACTTGAGCTCCTTTTTTCTGATAATAACAAGCTTCCTCGGGGAAAATCGCCAAAATTCGATCGGCAATATTGACAATCAGCTCAGTATTGCGAGGAGAAATCGAGCAAACCCATTCTTGAGGTGCGATGTACCAAACCACAGGCAAATGCGGCAAACAGCGGCGAATGTAACTACCAATGCCGAGATTGGGAGTCAAATAATCAATCAATACAACGGCATCAGGAGGAAACTTTTTGAGATATTGTTTAGCTTTTTGCTGAACTTTTATCGTTGGCCAAATATAGGGCACTGATTCTATAATGCCCATAGAACCAATGCCCACAGTATCGCCTAAAAGAGTAGCCCCAGCTTCCGCCATGCGTCGCCCGCCCAATGCGGTTATTTCTAACTCCAAACCAGCGGCGACAGCGTGACGTTTTAAGGCAGCAACTAACAAAGATCCTTGCAAATCGCCCGAAACCTCACCAGTGCTGATAAAAATTTTCATCTTAGTTAATTAAACTCTGACTTTAAACCGGTGATATTTGTTGTATTAATTCAGTCACAGCATCGTATTGATCTGGCATATTAGCACAGCGCAATAGTAATTCTAAATCTAGGTCAGGCAGAAATGTACTGCTGGTAACTTGCTCGTAATTTTCACCTCTCAAGCAGTAGAGAGATAACTGGTTGTTTTGCCAAAACCAAACTTCCCGAACCCCCAATCTTTTGTAAAATTCTAGAGTGTCTATCCAGCCGCTGATAATTACTACTTCAATAGCAATATCTGGGATGGTTTTTGGGACTCCTATGTCATAAGAATCATCCGGCTCTTTTCTACCTCCTAACTCTCTGTTACCCAGAGTCGCGCCGCCCTTGCCGTAAAATCGAATCCCGCTGGCTCTCATGTATGCCTCTACCAGTATACAGAGAGTTTTTTTGATTGTTTCGTGTTCGGGGGAGACAGTCATAATTTGCAGAATGCGATCGAGATAGAAAAATTTTACACCGCCGATATCTTTAAATGCTGATTCTATCGCTTCAAATTGCTCCCAGCTAACATCTAAAAACCTGATGCAGCCATCTTGTTCTGTTTCAGGGGATGTATATTTGACTGAAGTATATACATTCATAGGTCAACAGTCGCTTAGTTAATAGCTTTATTCTACCTCATATCCAATTTGGCTTTAATACCCCTTAATTCTTGAGTCGGCGTCCGGCGGACATTGTTTGTATAGTCGCGGTTTCAACCGCCGAGTCTTAATTCTTCAGTCCGTGCAGGCGGACGAAAGTTTGTATAGCAGCGGTTTCAACCGCCGACTTTTATCTAACCCAAATTTAGAATCATTCACTTTTTACCAGGAATTAAACCGCGCCGCCCTTTGCTGACAGACTGCTGTACAAATCTCCGCAGGTGCAGCAAGTGCGGGTTTTCTGGCAACAAATCCAACTGTTCCAAAGCTTGATTGAGAGTGTAGCCAGAATGGTATAAAATCCGAAAACTTTTCTTCAAGACTAGCAAATCTTCTGCTGTAAAACCTGCGCGTTCGAGGCCTATTTTGTTGATAGCTCGCACTCTCGAAGGATTCCCCTCGATTAACATATAAGGAGGCACATCTCGATCGATCCTGCTCAAGCCACCTACCATAGACAAGCGGCCGATGTGGACAAACTGGTGCACGCCCAAAACACCGCTCAGTCGGGCTTGGGACTCGATTTTGACGTGTCCGGCTAGGGCTACGGCATTGGCGATGATTACTCGATCGGCAATATCGCAATTGTGGCCCACATGAACATAAGCCATCAACATATTATTATTGCCGAGCGTCGTGCTTTCCCCCGCTCCTGTAGCGCGGTTGATTGTCACGTATTCCCGAATCACATTGTTGTCGCCAATTGTCACCCTAGTCAGAGAACCTTCGTACTTCAAATCTTGAGGTTCCAAACCAATCGCCGCACCGGGGAAAATTTGATTGCGAGCGCCTATTTCTGTTAGCCCGTCGATAATTGCATGAGCGCCAATCTTAGTCTCTGGCCCGATTTTCACTCTTTCCCCAATTACAGCATAAGCGCCCACCTCTACAGTCGGGTGGAGTTCGGCGCGGGGATGAATCACAGCAGTTGGGTGAATCAAAGTAAGCATTTGTCAGTTTTTTGCAGGTAATTAGTAATTGGTAATTGATAATTGATAATTGGCAATTGGTAATTGGTAATCGAGCGTTGGTAAGTGGTAAGTGATAATTGATAATCGATAATTCGCAATTTTGCTTCGCCCAACCGTTAAGTTGTCAGCTATTCCCCATTACCAATTCCCATTACCCACTCCCCATTCCCGGATCGATTTCCCGATCAATTCCTGATTAGCAAATTTAATCTACCATCGAAAACGTCAATTCTCCTTCACAAACTTTTTGTTGGTCCACTTCAGCGATCGCCAGCATTTTTCCGAAGCGGCGGCGTTTTACCCACAGCAATTCAAGAGTCATCAGCAACTGATCGCCCGGTACAACCGGACGGCGGAACTTGACCTTATCAATCCCGGTAAACATCCACAATCCTTGTTCGATATCAGGTAGCTGAGCGAGAACAATACCACCAACTTGAGCCATCGCTTCGACAATTAAAACCCCAGGCATAATCGGCCTTCCGGGAAAATGTCCTTGAAAATGCGGTTCGTTGAAAGTCACATTTTTAATTCCTACAGCCCGCACTCCCGGCACGTAATCAACAATTTTGTCTACCAGTGCAAAAGGATAGCGGTGAGGCAATAATTTATGAATTTCTTCCACAGTAAAAGTGGATTTAACTGTTGCAGAATCCAGAACATTCTCGGTTTGAGTAGATTCTATATCAGCAGTATTGATAGTGTTAGCTTCAGTCAGCGTAGACATTACTTGACTATTTTTGAGTGTATTGGGGAAGAAGGAGGAAGGAAGAAGGAGGATGTAATCTTCACATATTGCTTGTTTTTTTCTAACTTGTCTCTAGCGCGGCTAGAGCTTGCGATTTCAGGGATTTGGCAAGTTGGACGTGCAGATTGTGACTGGCTTTGTAAGCCAAGTAGTGAGCTTTTGGCCAAGTTCCCAGGAGGCTGAGGTCGCCTACTAAGTCTAGGATTTTATGGCGCACTGGTTCGTTGGCAAATCTCAAGGGCGGGTTGATCCAGCCGGATCGATCGCAAACTAAGGCGTTCTCTAGGGTACCACCTTTAATCAAACCTGCTTGTCGCAATTGGTCAACTTGACGAGCAAGTCCAAAAGTGCGGGCTGGGGCGATCGCGCTAGCAAAACTTTCTACCTCTGGCGACCAACTGTACCATTGATTGCCGATCGCCTGTTCCTCAAAATCAATTCCGTAGCTAAACCGAGTTGGGGCCGACGGTAGGGCAGCGACAAAAGCATCCCCGTGACGCACCCAAATCGGCTCAGTCAGGACGAATGACGGAGTTGAATCTTGCTGCGATGCTTGAGGAATTAAGCCGGTATGGGCGATCGCCTCCACCCAAACCATCGCCGAACCGTCCAGCAGTGGCACTTCCGGCCCATCAACCTCAATTCGAGCATTATCCGCTCCCATCCCCGCCAAAGCCCCTAATAGATGCTCTACAGTGCGAATTTGAGCATCGATACCTACCAGTTCAGTTGAAAGTGCAGTCTGACCAACCGCCTCAATTTTTGCCGGAATTATCGGAGCACCGGGCAAGTCAATTCTGACAAAATAGCGGCCTTCACCAACCGCAGCGGGAAGCACTCGGACACGAGTTTGTTCGCCGCTGTGCAAACCGATTCCCGACAGTTCAAATTCAGATTTTAGGGTACGTTGAGTCATTTGGAAAAAGTAAGAAGGAAGAAGGAAGTTAACCCTAGTTAACTCGTTAACCACATCCTAAGATGTGCTTAACGCCCTCGACTACAGCCACCACAGCCGCGATATCTAAAAGTGACTGGAATGGCACTATTATCGAGGTGATGCTAGCTCCAATTGCAAGACCTCCTAGAACCTTTGCTACTACGGCGGGTATTGTAATTAACATAGCTGGCACATTAGCTGTAGCAGCAAAGGTTAAAAGTCCCCCCATTAGAGCAACGATCGCGATTAACTCCGACGGTCCGACAGTATGACAAGAGCTAGTTTCTGCTATTAGAGTAAATTGCAATAACAGCATCGGAAAAAATGGACTCATCTTGGGCTGGTGGTAAGGTTCTCTAGGATTTTAACCGCAAGAGCGTCACAGTCCCCTAGCCAGGCGAGGCAGAGCCTCTAGACATCGGTTCCCAGGCAGAGCCTGGGAACCAGTGAAATGCCCAATGCCCAATGCCCGATGCCCGATGCCCAATTCCCAATTAGAATCGCTCACCAATCCCAAAGTGAATTTGATTGTCGCCACTGTCGTTGATACCGTAATCGATCCGGATCGGGCCTAAAGGAGATTGAATCCGCACGCCGAGACCGTAACCGTAACCGCTACCGGGCTTTCTGCGGACACCAGCCGGGTCGCCGGGGACATCTTTGCCTGTACCCAAATCAGTGCCAGCATCCAAAAATAGTGCTCCGCCGATAAACGAAATAATCGGGAAACGGTACTCAACGCTGCCTTCTAGGAAGCTGCGGCCGGCTCCCAGGTCGCCTTCGTTGTATCCGCGCACCGAGTTGGCGCCGCCCAAAGCAAAAGCTTCGTAGGGAGGCAAATCTCCGAATATGGTGCCGGCTTTAAAACTGAATGCCAGGGTTTGAGGGCCTTTTGTAAAGTTGGTGTACTTGACTGGTAGGTAAAAGTTGTAGCTGGCCCGCAGGCGGTTGAACAGGATGTTTCCGGAACCTACAGGAATAGACTGTTCGACGCCAAACCTGAGCAGGGAACCGCTAGTGGGGCGGAGGGGGTCGTTGCGCCGATCGCGCACAACACCGGCTTGCAGTGTTGTCAAGTCGTCGTTGCCAGAATTGCTAAAAGTTAACTGGTTGCCGAGTTCGTCCTCGGCTACGCGCCTGCCCTTGCGATCGGCAGTTGAGACTCGCTGGTACTGCAAGCCGACTGAAGCAATCCACTCAGAATCGGCAAAAGGATTGCGCGACAGGGGACGGGTAAAATTAATGCCGAGTCCGGTGCGGATGATGCGGGGTCGATCGCCATTGGGCAAGAAAACTTCATTTTTTCCACCGTCAAAAATCACGCTGATCGATTGTCTGCTAAACGCATTCACCGTATAAGAAGTGCGGTAAGGATCGCCCGCAATCCAGGGGTCAGTAAAACTCAGATCAAACAGCGTTTGCCGTTCCCCGATTTGTACTTCAGCCCCCAATTTCTGGTTTCTACCGAACAAGTTTTGCTGCTGGTAACTCAACGTACCGAACAAACCCGTCGCCGAGCTCAAACCCGCACCTGCGGCTAGAGAACCAGTATTTTTCTCGATGACATTGACAATTACCCTTGCTTTGCGGGGGTCTGTTGTTCCCGGTTCCAAGGCAAGCCGCACGTCTTCAAAAATCCCCAAACCAAACACCCGCCTCAAATCCGTTTCCGCCTTGGTGCGGTTAAAGATATCTCCGGGCTTGAGTTCTACTTCGCGGGTGACGACAAAGCGACGGGTATTGCCTCGAATCGGCTGACCGGTGGCATCCGTTGGTTCTCCCTCCTTGTTCAGGAAGCGGACATCAACGGATTCGATCTGGCCTTCTGCCACTAGCAGCGTGACAGTGCCGTCATCTGCTACTTGTGGCGCATCAGTGATTTGGCCCAAAACATAGCCATTGTCTTGATACCACGCATTAATTTTTTTCACTCCCTCCTCAAAGCGGCGGAGGTTGAGAATTTTGCCGTATTGATCGCTAAAGCTTTGGTCAATTACGGTTTGGGGGAGCACTTGCTGGCCAGTGATTTTGACTCCCCGCAGCACCGGGTTTGCCTGCACGATAAAAGTCACCCGCACGCCCAACGGGGTGTCTTCCGGTACTGCGCGCACGTTTCTGAAAAAGCCTGTGGCAAAAATAGCGTTGATGTCTTGTTGCAGTTGGGCGCGGTTTGTCGTGCGTCCCGGTTGGGTGCTGATGACTCGGTAAATCTCGCTTTGCAGGTCTCCCGTCGCCCCGGTGATGGTAACTTCTGCCACTAGCACTTGCGGTTCTGCCGCCCCGGCTGGTGCGGGGGCTGGTCTGGGTTGCGGTACTGCTGGGCCCGAGGGCAATGGGGGAAGGGTGTTAGTTGGCGGTCTAGCTGGGGCCGGTCTAGCTGGGGCCGGTCTGGGAGGAATTTGGGGGTTTTGGACGATCGCCCCTGATTCGTCCTGTTTCCGAGGCTCTACCGCAACCCAGGCGGGCGAAACAGCGGTCTCCGAGGGGGGGAGCGGGCTGGCAATTTGCGCGTTTGGCAGGGGATTTTGGCTGCTAGAGGCGAGGGATGGGTTGGATGCTAGCTCGGGTTTGAGTTGAAGTCCAGCAGGCGAAACCGGGGAGGCCGGTTCTGTGGCTCGGTTTGGGGGTTCGCGGTCGTTCTCTCCTCTGCCAGGGGCCGCCACTATTTTGAGGGCTTCCGCTTTGCTGTTTTTAGCTGCTTTGCGGTTTTGAGGAGGATTTTGGGTTAATTCTGGAACGGGGCGATCGGATAATTCGATCGACTCAACTGGGGGAACGGCGGCCAAAGCTTCCTCTGCTGATTCAGAGTAGGATGTTTGGCCGCTTGCCGAATTTGATAGTCCGAATGTTGCTGAGACAGTAAGAACTGCCACCAATACAGCAGATAAGCGCATTTTTGTTAACTTTTTTGGGCAATCCACACACCACATTATTCGTCATTAGTCATTAGCCATTAGTGATTAAGTCGGTTGAATTTCGCGCTGATCCCAAAAACGGATACAAGCCCCCGACACTGATGAGGGTCGAGTCAAACATTTTAGACTAAGGTTCAAGCTCCCAGATTCAAAGCTGCAAGTAAATCTCAAATCTCAAATCTCAAATCTCAAATCGACTGACCGTTAATTGATGACTGTTGACCGCTGATTGCTGACATCGAAGGTAGAAGGGTGACAAACTGTGCAATTCTAGCGCATTGTTAAGTGCTCTAGACTTTCTGAGCTAGAACCCGCTGGAGAACTTGCTGGTAAGCGGTTTCTACCGATCCCATGTCGCGGCGGAATCGGTCTTTGTCCATCACACGGGCGTCGGGGTCGGTTTCTGCGTTGTCCCAGAGGCGACAAGTGTCGGGACTGATTTCGTCGGCGAGAATCAGATTTTGATGTTGGTCGATACCGAATTCCAGTTTGAAGTCTACCAGGGTGATGCCGCACTGGGTGAAAAATTCTTTGAGTATTTCGTTGATTTCACGGGCGGCGATTTCTAGTTGGTCTACTTGTTCCGGGGTAGCTAGCTGCATTAACTGCAATCTGCCGCGGGTCAACAGCGGGTCTCCCAAATCGTCGTTTTTGTAATAAAACTCCACCAGTGGCGGATTGACAATTGTGCCGAGGGCGAGTCCGGTTTGCTTGCACAGGCTGCCGGCGGCAATGTTTCTGACGACGACTTCTAGAGGCAAGATGCGGACGCGGCAGACTCGCATTTGGTTGGGCGCGGGCGTGTCGATGAAGTGGGTGGGTATGCCTTTGGCTTCTAGCATCCGAAACAGGTGGGCGGATATGGCATTGTTGATTTCGCCTTTGCCGGCGATGCTGCCGCGTTTCTGGGCGTTAAAGGCGGTGGCGTCGTCTTTGAAGTGGGTTAGCAAAATTTCGCCCTCTTCGGTGGAGTAGAGGATTTTGGCTTTGCCTTCGTAGATTTTGCGATCGGGTGACATGGCGATTAATAATCTAGATTAGTTGGAATTTTTACAGTAGCTCGATCGCGGATTATATCATTTTTAATTTTTTATCAGAAAATTGGGTTTAAAACCCCGTCCTTCGCTTGACGGCTTTATATTTACTAGCATTGCATCTGCCACTAGATATGCTAAAATAGTGAGATGCTAACCATGAATTACCGCTATCGAATCTATCCCAGCATCACTCAAGAGCAGTCACTCAAAGAGTGGATGGATGTTTGTCGCGTTGCCTACAACTATGGGCTGCGCGAAATTAAGGATTGGTGCAATAGCCGGAAGTGCATAGTTGACAGATGCTCTATCAGTCATGAATACATCATGCCTGCCGACAGTCCTTTCCCTAGCGAAGTGAATCAGCTTAATGCTTTGCCAAGCGCTAAAAAGGTATTTCCCCGATTAGGTGAAGTACCAAGCCAAGTCTTGCAACAAGCTATTAAACAACTGCACCGAGCATGGGATGGGTTTCAAAAAGTTGGGCATGGATTTCCCAGATTTAAAAAGTTTGGACAATTCAAGTCTTTGTTGTTTCCCCAATTTAAACAGAATCCAGTGCCGGGGGTACATATTGCCTTGCCTAAGTTGGGGCCCATTCCAATTAACACGGGCAATCGCCCGATACCAAGTGGGTTTGTGGTTAAGCACGTTCGGATAATTAACAAGACTGATATTTGGTACGAAGAATGTCAATATCCAATGCGATGTTAGTGTTCCCAACCCTATGCCTCATGGACATCCAATTGGGGTAGACGTTGGACTTTCCAAGTTTTTGGCAACTAGCGACGGTGTTCTTGTAAAATCGCCGAAGTTCTTGAAAGTGATGCAAAGCGAGCTGAAATTGCTGCAACGCAGACTTTCTAGAAAGAAGAAGCGGTCTAAAAATTACGAGAAACAACGAATCAAAGTTGCTAGACTCCACCACACGATTGACAACACCCGTAAGGATTTTCACTTCAAACAGGCTCACGCCCTTTGCGGGGCTGGTGATATGGTCTTCGTGGAAGACTTGGATTACCGAACTCTTGCTCAAGGGATGCTTGGGAAACAGATGCTGGATGCTGGTTTTGGACAATTCCGAACTATCACCAAGTACGTGTGTTGGAAGCGTGGTAAGTTTTTTGGGGAGGTCAACGCTAGGGGGACTTCTCAAGAATGTCCTGAGTGTGGTGCAACCGTTAAAAAAGACTTGAGTGTTAGAGTACATCATTGTCAAGAATGTGGATTCATTGCCGATAGAGATGTGGCTAGTGGACAAGTAATCAGAAATAGAGGAATAGAATTAATTAGTACGGCGGGACACGTCGGAATCCAAAACGCCTATGCAGACGGTTTGCCGGGGGCTGAGGTATCTCAGTCTAGGTCAAAGTCGAAAACCCGCAAGGGAACAACTAGGAAATCTTTGAAGTAATTCAAAGAAGCTCCGTGCCTTGACAGTCGGAGTCATGTCACTTTCGATTGAATAATTGGCAACGACTGATTCTGTATGGGTTTCGAGCTGACCTACAGTTGCAGTCTTTTTTTTAACCTGCATCACAGGGGATTTAAGCCCCCACCTTTAGGTGGATTGTTTTTAGGCTGGGGCTTAAATCCCCTGCCTAAAAACGGGATCACTCCGAAGTCAACTGTCAACTGTCAACTGTTAATGCGATGATTGGCTCGATGGGGTCGCAAGCCTGTGCCCTTAATTCGCTGGGGCGAGTACGCCTCTAGATATATACCGCCAACGGCTGAGGCATAAATGATTCTTGACAAAGCACAATAGAGATTAGACCTGCTAGGTTCGCTATCCGTGCTGACTGAATCTCCCAAGCAGACTATCGCTTAAAAAACATCTATAAAATGGCTGATTTATGGAAGACAAAAAAATTCATATCCTTTTGGTAGAAGATGATGAGGTTGATGTGATGAACGTCCGGCGAGCGTTCAAAAAAAATAACATCGTCAACCCGCTCTACATGGCTGCAAACGGATTAGAAGCTCTGGCTGTATTGCGCCAAGAAAGCAAAACAGAGCCTGCAATGCCTCAAGCGCGCCGGTTGATTTTGCTGGACTTGAATATGCCGAGAATGAACGGCATCGAGTTTTTGCGAGAATTGCGGCTGGATGAAACTTTGAGGTCGATTCCCGTGATCGTCCTCACAACTTCTAATGAAGATAGAGAGAAGGTAGAAGCTTATAATTTAAATGTAGCTGGCTATATTCTTAAGCCTGTCACTTTTTCTAACTTTGTGGAAGTTATGGGTACCCTCAACAGATACTGGATGCTGAGTGAATTTCCCTAAATAATGGAAAATTTAAAATAAAAAGTTTCAAGGTGGCTTTTGTAATTTTTTAGCGGTGCATTTGTTTTTATTAATTTTTGTAGGTCGCAGCTTTTTCGGATTAATCCACAATTCGGTGTTATGGACAAACTTATTAAAATTCTGATAGTTGATGACGATGCAGTCGATCGGATGGCGGTGAAACGCTACCTCAAGTCCGCTGGGATTTCGGTAGAAGTTACTGAAGCAGAAGACTGCGCCGAGGCCATGGCAAAACTCTCGGTCAGCAAAAATTATAGCACTGCGATCGCCCAACTATCCAAACTAGATAAATCTCAACATTTAAGCGAGGTTGAGGAGACAGAGAAATCTCTGCTATTAAATCAGATATTTGACTGCAAATTTGACTGCGTATTCGTCGATTACCGCTTGCCAGACGGAGACGGATTGACTTTGGTGGAAGCTGTACGGGAATCGGGGCAGAAAGTTCCCTTAATTGTACTCACCGGTCAAGGGGACGAAGAAATTGCTGTGAAATTGATGAAGGCTGGAGCTTCTGATTATATCGCTAAAGGTAAGATGTCTTCAGAGAGTTTGTCCCGCAGTTTGCACACTGCCCTTCGCGTTTACCGCGCCGAATCTGAGGCGTTTCATACCAGTCAAAAACTTAAGGAAAGCGAGGAACGCTACAGGTTAGTTGTAGAGGGAGTTAATGACGGAATTTGGGATTGGGATTTAAGTAAAAATGATGTTTATTGGAACGATCGCCTTTTGGAATTTATCGGTTTGCCCCGAGATCAATTTGGCAGCACTATGGATGCTCTCTACAGCCGCCTGCACCCAGAGGACAAGGACGGCATCGTCCAGGCGATCGCAGCTCACTTAGAGCAAGAAATCGACTACAATGTAGAATTCCGGCTGCTGCACTCATCCGGTGCTTACCGCTACTGCACTTCTCAGGGAAAAGCTCAGCGGAATCCCCAAGGAAAAGCGCTGCGGATGGCCGGCATCATTAGCGATATTACCGATCGCAAACAAGCCGAAGATGCCCTAGAAAGGGAACGGCAGCAACTGAAACAAATTATTACCTGCGCCCCCGTAGCAATGGCGATGTTCGATACAGAAATGCGCTATGTAGCTAACTCTAACCAATGGCTGACTCAATTTAATTTTGAGTGGCAGTCCCTGACCCACCTCAGTCATTACGAATTATTTCCAGATACACCAAATCGCTGGAAAATGTTGTATCAACAAGTGTTAAAGGGTGAGCTAGTTTCTGTGAGCGAAGATCCTTGGGAACGAGCCGACGGCTCTGTGATGTACCTGCGCTGGGCAGCTCACCCTTGGTACAATCCCGATGGCCAAGTGGGGGGAATGGTGATGGTGGCAGACAAGATTAATGAATTGGTGGAAGCGCGGGAAAGTGCCCTAGAAGCAAGCCGGGTGAAGTCGCAATTTTTGGCGAATATGAGTCACGAAATTCGCACTCCGATGAATGGGGTTTTGGGCATGGCTCAATTGCTGCTGCGCGCTCCTCTAGAACCGAAACAGCGGGAGTGCGCTCACACTATTTACCGCAGTGCTGAACATTTGCTGACCGTGATTAATGATATCCTCGATTTCTCTAAAATTGAAGCTGGAGAAATGCGGCTAGAAAAGGCTGATTTTGATTTGGATGGCTGCATTGAATCGGTGATAGAAATGGTGGCGCCTTTGGCTGAGGAAAAAGGTCTAGAATTGAATATTTTAGTTGACAGCGCGGTGCCGAGAAAGTTGGTGGGCGACTCGGGCAGATTGAAGCAAATCTTGCTAAATTTGACGGGAAATGCCATAAAATTTACCGATGGCGGTCAAGTTTTCGTTCACGTAACTGTCAAGCGGGACAAGCAACTGGCCGATGGCAAACAATGCGCAAAATTGCTATTTTCGGTGCGGGATACTGGGATTGGAATTTCGCCGGAAGGGCAAACAAAGCTGTTTCAATCTTTTTCTCAGGTAGACGCTTCTCCGACTAGGCTGTACGGCGGCACGGGTTTGGGTTTGGCGATTTGCAAGCAGTTAGTGGAGATGATGGGCGGTGAAATTGGGGTTCGCAGTTTTCTCGGCAACGGTTCGACTTTTTGGTTCGCTGTACCTTTGGAAAAACAGTTGCAAGTTGATCCTCAGACTACCAAACTTGCGGGTAAGAAGCTGTTAGTAGTCTCTGGAAGCGCTTTGAGGAGGGCCGCGGTACGATCGCTCGCTCAAAGTTGGGGTGCCCGCTGCGACGAGGCAGAAACTGCTGCTGAGGCTTTGACTTGGTTAAAGAATGCCCAGGGCGGGATTTCTCAGCATTCGGAGTCAGGGGAAAAATGCTGCGATGCGGTGCTTGTGGATTTGCAAATGCCGGATTTGGATGCGGAGGAATTTGGTTTGAAAGTGCGATCGCTCTCAGCAGTTGGCTTGTTAGTCGCCATGACTGCTTTGCGGGAACAGCCGAAAGCTGAAGCGCTTTGCGGTGTGGGTTTTAGCGGCTATTTGAGCGAGCCCGTGCGGCCTTCTCGCTTGCTTGAAGCTTTGCTGACCCCGATAAATGATGACAGCTTGGAGGCAGTTAATACTTGCAAATGGCCAGGAGTTAATTCTCAATATATTACTCCCAATTCCCCCTCAGCGCTGAGAATCCTCCTGGCGGAAGACCACCCGATCAATCAACAAGTGATTGTCGAACAGTTGGCTGCTTTAGGCTATGATGCTGACTGTGCTGCTAACGGTCAAGAGGCGCTGGATTTGCTGGCACAAAAGGGCTATGATTTGGTGTTAATGGACTGTCAAATGCCCATAGTTGACGGTTATGAAACGACGCAAAAGTTGAGGGAACGAGAAAAGGGCGATCGGCATACTTTTGTGATTGCTTTAACGGCTCACGCAATGCCGGGAGAACGAGAAAAGTGTCTGGGGGCGGGGATGGATGATTATCTCAGCAAACCTGTGGATTTAGATGCTTTGGCTACGGTGCTCAAAAAGTATGAATCCCAAAATTTTGAGTTGGAAAATAAGTATGGAGTTAAAAGCATTAATTTGGAAGATCGTCCTCAATTAGAAACAAATTCTACAGAAGTTTTGGAAAAAGCGGAGGTTGTGGCTGTGCCTGCACCAAGGGCGATTCCCTACCCGATAGCTTCGCCGCGCGTACTTCAAGCTTGGGAACACGCGGACTGCGACGGACTGTTCGACAGGAGCAGATTGGAGCAACTGGGACGGGTTAATATTAAATTGCCCGATCGGCTTTTGCAAGCATTTGTGGGAAACGCACAGGCTGATGTAGCTGCTGCCAAAATTGCCGTAGAAGCTAGAGATTGGCAAGCAGTGGAATATCAAGCACACCGTCTCAAGGGAACTGCTGCTAATGTGGGAGTTGCTCTAATGTCGGATTTAGCCGCACAATTGGAGCATCAAGCGCGAGGCTTTAAATCTGAACCGCTAGCTTCGGGATTGTTAACTATTGAGGGGGTTGAGAACATATTATTGAGTTTATCCAGTCATTTAGCCAGAGTTCAAGAATTTGTGGAAACTCGAATGTTTGGTTAAATATTTAAGTTGTTAGATACGTCGGCGATTAGAGTTGGCGATTGAAATCGCCCCTACACAAACAATGTCCGCCTCCGCGGACTCAAGAAAATAAGGTAATTTTAACCGCACGGTCTAATTATCTTCAACCGGCGTCGGCACGTGAGTGTCTGTATAGACGCGGTTTCAACCGCCCGGTCTTCAACTGCGGAGGCACGTGAGTGTCTGTATAGACACGGTTTCAACCAGTCTTTTATAAAAAATCGATGAGTTAACCTATGACTTACGATACCGATAGAAACCCTATTTTACCTACCAATTTCTTAGAAAATAATGGAGAAGTCCTGACACCTTTGATAGCTTTTGCTCAGGAAGTTTTATTCCATGAAAATAATGCTTTTTCTGGAGAAGTTTCTATAAATGCAGTGCCGTGTTCGCGCGACGAAATAAATAATTTCTGTGTTGAAAATCTGGTAGCAAAAGTAGCTCGCTGCTGTCGAGAAAGCAAGATGGGTAAAAAATTACCAACGGCTTTCTACATTCACGTTTTGGCCTTGTCAGCACTCAACCCTGTACTTAGAATTTACGAA
The DNA here is from genome assembly GCA_025362325.1 of Cyanobacteriota bacterium. GTDB lineage: Bacteria > Cyanobacteriota > Cyanobacteriia > Cyanobacteriales > Microcoleaceae > Microcoleus. The sequence goes on from JANYGO010000158.1 coordinate 27,825, forward strand.
AATTGCGCCAGACGCCATCTCGAAAATATTGATGAAGCAACTTTAGTTAAATTTTCACTCCAGCAACCTAAAATATCTTATCTTTTTTACCCGGATTTTGATACAGATGCTCACCCTGCTTTGCAAGCCAGCACCCAAATTAATCTGGAAACAGGGGAAGTTAAATATTTCGATTACAGCAACAGCGAAAATCCGCCGGTTTTGCACCGTAAGGAAACTTTTGTAACTGCGGATTATCCCAATTACGAAAAATTTGCTCGACTGACTCGCAGCGAGGAAAAGTGGGGACTTTTGGACAATACTAGCGTGATCGGCACTCGCGATGGTTGGCTCAAATATTTGGGATATTGCGGTGTAGAAATTCAAGATCATGCTGTTGTCGAATGTTTGAAACAGGAAAATAGCGAGTTATCAAATCCTAAGATTGAGCGGCACAAAGCTGCGATGGTTCGCAACTCTATTTCTAAACCTGTGCGCCTGGTTTTGGAATCTGATTTGTTTTTTGATGGGATGACTTTCTTTGATTACGGTTGCGGCTATGGCGGCGATGTTAAATGTATTGCCGAAGAGGGTTATGCTGCTGCGGGTTGGGACCCATATTATCAGCCGGATACTCCGCGAATTTCTGCGGATATTGTGAATGTTGGTTATGTAATTAATGTGATTGAATCCTTGGCGGAACGCCGAGAAGCTTTGCTGAATGCTTGGGAATTAACTAAGAATTTATTGGTGGTGGCGGCTCAGGTTTTGATTGATGATGGCGATCGCGGTCAAATTGCTTATGGGGATGGGGTGATTACTTCTCGCAATACTTTTCAGAAGTATTACGAACAGCAAGAGTTGAAGGTTTATATTGACCAAGTTTTGAATGTTGATGCGATTCCTGTGGCTTTGGGGATTTATTTTGTGTTTCGGGATGCGACGGCGGGTGAGGGTTTTCGGGCTTCTCGGTTTCGATCGCGCTTATCGACTCCCAGAGTGCGATCGCAAGTCAAGCGATTTGAGGATTATGCGGAAATACTGGCTCCTTTGATGGCTTTTGTGAGCGATCGGGGGCGTCTTCCGGTGAAAGGCGAATTAGCGGAAGAATCGCCAATCAAGCAGGAATTCCACAGTTTTAACCGCGCTTGGAGGGTGATTTTGCAAGCTACCGACGCGGATGATTGGGAGAAAATCGCCGACAAGCGCCGCCAGGATTTGCTAGTATATCTCGCTCTCAACCGTTTGGGCGATTCCCTACAGGATGGCGACGCGGTGCGTCCTTCGATGCGCCGGCTTCCGGCTCAAATCCGCAATGACATTAAGGGTTTGTTTGACAGTTATCAAAAAGCTTGCACTTTGGCCGATTTAATGCTATACAGTTTGGGCAAAGCTGATATTGTGGCGGATTGTTGCGAGGATAGCGCGATCGGCTACAAACAACCCGGTTCCCTTTCAGTTCACGTCTCATGTTTAGAAGAACTAGACCCTTTGCTGCGACTCTACGAAGGCTGCGCCAACCGCACAATTGGCAGGCTTGACGGTGCTACAATCATCAAATTTCACACTCGAAAACCGCAGATATCCTATTTATTTTATCTCGATTTTGACACTAACCCGCATCCAGCCCTCCACAGGTCTATGCACATACATTTGCGCGACCTTTCTGTCAGCTACGAAGACTATTCAGATGCGTACAATCCGCCAATTTTAGTTAAAAAAGAAGCTTTTGTCAATCCGAATTATCCGCATTACGAAAAGTTCGCGAAACTCACCCGCCAAGAGGCAAAGTTAGGGATTTTGGATGGTTCCGTCGTTAAGAAATATCGGGAATGGGTGAAGTGTTTGGAGGACAATTGCGTGAGAATTAAGGGGCATAAGTTGTTTTGGCGATCGGATGCTGACCCGGAAAAATTGAAAATACTGCAAACAAATGCGTCGGAACGCCAGCAGAAAAAAATTGAGGTTAATGCGGGTAAGAGTGAAGGAACCGCAGAGGGCACAGAGGGCACAGAGGATGGGAAAGAATAGGGAGGGGAATAGTCATGGAACCAGAGTATGATTTTAGTTAGGGTAAGCGAGGGCGATCGCATTTTAATTTTGCTAGGTGGTCAAATATTGGTACTTTTGTTCTAAACTTGGCTCATGTGCTAGATTTAAGTTCATGAAGTTTGAGTGGGACGATCGTAAAAACCAAAGCAACCTTGCAAAGCATGGGTTTGACTTCGCTGATGCTTTTCGTATCTTCAACCTACCGATGGTTGTCGAATTAGATGAGCGAGAGGATTATGGTGAAGATCGATGTATCGGTATTGGTTTACTTGATGGACGAGTTGTAGTTGTTGTCTACACGGAGCCCGATCGGGAAACAGTTCGCATTATCTCATTACCAAAGTCACTGTCTTATGAACGCAGACGCTATGAACAATACCTCAAAAACCGACTGGGCTAGAATCGACGCAATGAGCGATGAAGATATCGATACTTCCGATAGTCCACCACTATCGGAGGAGTTCTTTACTAGAGCGCAATTACGAATGCCTCAGTCGGCTATTACTATGCCAGTTCAAGTCGATCCTGAAACATTTGCTTGGTTTCAGGCACAAGGAGAAACTGCACAACAGCAAATGTCTGTAGCACTTAGGATTTATGCAGATGCACACAAAACCTATCCTGCATTCGTAGCAAAGCCAGCATAACGCTCGGCAGTACGATGAGGAAAGTTATGGAAACAGAGTATGATTTTAGTCAGGATAAGCGAGGGGCGATCGATCCAACATTACCTGGGAAAACTTTGTTGATAAGCGTTTACAATTCAGACTGTAGAATTCCTAGCGGTTGATATGGAAGAATACTTGAAAGTGAGTGAAGTTATTGATTGGCAGCATCCCGAAATTAGGGAATGTGCTAAACAAATCGCATCGGGACATGAGACACCAAGGGCGATCGCCAAAGCGTGTTTTGAGTGGGTTAGAGATGAAATTCGTCACAGTTATGACTATCAAATGAGTCCTGTTACCTGTCGAGCTTCAGATGTTCTTCAGCACAAAACAGGTTATTGCTATGCGAAAAGTCACTTGTTAGCAGCGTTACTAAGAGCAAATGATATTCCAGCAGGTCTTTGTTACCAGCGGTTGAGTATTGATGATAAAGGTGCGCCTTACTCATTGCACGGTTTCAATGCCATTCATTTACCTGAAGTTGGTTGGTATCGGGTTGATGCCAGAGGTAACAAAGAAGGAGTCAACGCTCAATTCACTCCACCTCAAGAACAATTAGCTTTTAAGATTCAGTTTCCTGAAGAGGCATATTTTCCAGCCATATTCTCAGAGCCGCTTCCAGTCGTTATAGAAGCATTGCAAGCACAGAAGACATGGGATGATATGCTTCGCAATCTCCCAGACATTTCGTTGGAGTCCGCCAATAGTTATGGTCTGCTATGATACACATCGAATCCTGCTTTGGGCAGGCGCAGCGTTTTGAATTGTTCACGGGGTAAAAGAGCCGCAACTTATTTCAGGACGTAAAGCAACTCGTCAGGAGAGGGCAGAGTATGAAAGTTGAAGCATTAAAGCAGCGATTAAACCGCAACCGTCCAATGACTAGCGTGACTATCCGTATGCCCGAAGATGTTGTGGAAGATTTAAAAAAAGTTGCACCATTGTTGGGTTTTTCGGGTTATCAGCCATTAATTCGTGCTTATATCGGTCAAGGTTTGCGCGTTGATTTAGAACGATTTGAGAGCGAGACAGTCACAGCCTTAGTAGCAAGTTTGAAGCGTCGAGGTGTCAGCGATGCAGTGATTGATGAGGCATTAAAGGAAGTCGTTCATGCTAAATCATGTTAATTGTATCTAGTAACGGAGGACACGGCAATGCCGTTTCCCTACATCAAAATAATCGCAGCACGGGCAAAAACTCCCAGCCACAATAATCGCGAGAGATGTAACTACCGCCGATTAATTGTAGGGACACGGCAATGCCGTGTCCTTACCCGTAGCATCAAGCAAACTTAATCTTCAAATAATCATCCTCCATCTTCGCCCCCGAAGGTTGCAGCGCCGCTAGAGCTTGTGGCAACACCATATTGCGGCGGTGATTGCCAATCCGAACATTCAACTCATCTCCCGTTTTGGTCAACTGAATCTGATCCTTAGCAATTCCCGGCAAATACAGTTCTAGAACATATTGATTATTGTCCTGCACAATTCTAATCGTATTTTCTGTGTAATAAACCTTGCTTGGGTCTTCATCTGCATAAAGCGTTTCTTTCAAGCGTTCCAAAGCCGGCAAACCGCACATTTCCTCGGAATAAAGCGGCACTTCTTTTACAGGTAGCGGCCGAAAATTTTCGTGAATTTCCTGCTTGTACTGCTGCTGGTTCTCTTTCCAACGCTTGAAAAATGGATCGGTTACTTCTTCAGGAATAATCCGGTTGGCGACAATTAAATCTGTGGCAACATTGTACAAACTCAAATAGGCATGAGCGCGCAAAGATTCTTTAATTACCATTTTTTCAGGATTCGTAACTAACCTTACTGAAGTCACAGTATTGTCAGTTAAAATCTTTTCCAAAGCTTCAATTTGTTCGTAAAATTCGTAAGGTGCATCCATCACCTCTTTGTTCGGTAAAGAAAAACCGGCAATTGGTCGAAAAATCGGTTCAACTAAAGGTCTGAGGGCGGCTGATATGCCTTGCAATGGTTTGTAAAATTTTCTCATGTACCAGCCGCCAACTTCCGGCAAACTTAGCAATCGCAATGCTGTACCTGTGGGTGCGGAATCGATAATTAAAACATCATAAATTCCCTCGTCGTAATGCCGTTTCATCCGCACCAAACCAAAGATTTCGTCCATTCCCGGCAAAATGGCTAATTCTTCAGCTTGCACGCCATCAAGTCCCTGCGCTCTCAAAACGTCACTAATGTAGCGTTTGACTGCTCCCCAATTGCCTTCTAATTCCCTGAGAGCGTCCAATTCTGCTCCCCACAAATTGGGTTTTACCAGTCGAGCATCGTGTCCGAGTTCCATGTCGAAGCTGTCGGCTAGGGAGTGGGCGGGATCTGTGCTCAGCACTAGGGTTTTGTATCCCAATTCGGCGCATCGCAGCCCCGTAGCAGCGGCTACGGAGGTTTTGCCAACGCCGCCTTTTCCGGTCATTAATATTAAGCGCATTTATTGTTTAGCTCGTCTGAAAGTTCTTTCCTTCTATATTGTAACGGAATGTAACAGAGATTAATTTAGTGGTGGAATTAATTTGGGCGATCGCCCGTCGGGTGACACAGCACATTTCCGGTGATTCACGAAATTGGTGCGATGTCAATATCAAGAAGTCCGGTCAGCAGTTAGGTTAAGTTGGGGGTTGAGTGCATAAAAAGGGCGATTCACGAAGAGGGATAGCTGCGCCGCGCGTACTTAACATGATATAATATCAATTATCCCGTGAATTTCCACCAACTTTAAAATAGGATTATTCACCCATGCAGCTCGAAGAATATTTTGACTTTCAGCGGCCCGATGATATTCGAGTAAAAGGGACGCGAATCGGCATTGAAACTATCTTATATAATTTCATTCATCGCGCTCGCACTCCTGAACAAATTGCTCAAACCTATCCATCTCTTAACTTAGAACAAGTCTATGCTACTATCCTTTACTATCTGCATAATAAAGATGCCGTTAGTAACTACATTGCTGATTGGTTGGAGTGGAGCCACCAGCAACTTAAAGCACAACAACTTAATCCTCCACCTGGTATTGCTAGACTGCAAAAATTGAGAGCGGAACAAAAAGCTAAACAAATCAAAAATGAGTCTGAATTATCTGTTGGATGAAAATATCGATCGTAGCTATAAAGCTGAAATCCTGACACGCAATCCCGATTTGATAATTTGGTGGGTGAACCCGAAGCTCCCAGTCGGGGCACTTTAGATCCAGAAATTCTTAAATGGTGCGAGGAATATAACTTTATATTGGTGACGAACAATCGTAAATCGATGCCCGTGCATTTGACAGATCATTAGCTGAGGGTCGTCATATTCCGGGGATTTTTATCCTCACTGCCAAATTAAGTATTGGACAAAACATTCGGCAATTAATTTTTATTGCTGAGGCATCTTTTAATGATGAATATCAGGATCAAATAGTTCATTTGCGAGAGATTGTTTGAATAAATTTGTCAAGGGCGATTCCCTACGGGATAGTTGCGCCGCGCGTAATTCGCCTGAGAAAGCAGGTTTCTGTCAATATCTGATTTTAGCTAAACGTCTCTAACCAGAAACTGGGTTATGAAGGTCGTGCGTAAGTTCTAGATATTAGTTGCGATCGGGAAATACCACTTGTTTGAGCACGTCCAACCGCGAACAGTTCCAGTAATCAATATGGGAAACGATTAAACCCTCGCTGTTAACCTTCAGTTCGCTCCTCCCGGCGATCGCCATTTTCGGTTTCCAAGGTAGCGGTGCAATCCAACTCAGAGTCCAGCGAGTTTGTATAGTATCTCCGGACTGAGAAATCTCGTGCAAGTCAAGTTTAATCTGTTGAAACAAAGTCCCCATAAACCCGATCATTTTTCGGTAGCGATCGACTCCTGTAAATCGATTCACTGGGTCTTCAAAATAAACATCTTTGGCATAAATGTTGTAAGTCTGATTTTCGGGGAATCTTTGATAATCGTCTTTGAGAATTTCAATAATATCCATTATGATTAGCTATTTGCCTTAAATTATTATAATATAGCTTATACCTGCTTGAGAAAAGGCGGACAACTTATGATCGACCTCTACACTTTTACCACACCGAACGGCCGCAAAGTCTCGATCATGCTCGAAGAGATAGGTTTACCCTACAACGTGCACGTCATAGACATCAGCAAAAACGACCAATTTAGCCCAGAATTCATCGCCATCAACCCCAACAGTAAAATTCCGGCGATAGTCGATCGCGATAACGGCATCACAGTCTTCGAGTCCGGCGCCATCCTGATCTATCTTGCCGAGAAAGTAGGTCAATTTCTGCCCACAGACAAAGAAAAATACTTTCAAGTCATGGAGTGGCTGATGTTTCAAATGGCCAGCGTCGGGCCAATGTTCGGTCAACTCAACCACTTCAAACGCTATGCACCCGAACAAATTCCCTATGCAATTCAACGCTACGAAAAAGAAACCTTGCGGCTGTACGGAGTATTAGACAATCAACTAGCAAAACACGAATACATCTGCGGCGAATATTCAATCGCCGACATTGCTACCTATCCCTGGGTGGCTATTTACGAATTTCAAGGATTGACTCTCGACAACCATCCCCACCTCAAACGGTGGGTAGAAACCTTGCAGAAGCGTCCCGGCGTTGAGCGCGGCATGGCGGTTCCATCTATACAAAAATAGGACTTTTTTGTGGCGCGCTCGCGTGCCCACCCCACAAGTAATTTTATGCTTTTGGGCGGGCACGCGATCCCACCCAACCATAAAATTCACTCTTTGTGGAACGGGCACGCGATCCCGTTCAAAAAAATCACTCAAACTCAATCAGCAAAGTGCTTAATAATCGCCTCAGCAAACTCCGAACACTTGAGTTCCGGCACAGGCGGCTCCATCAACCTCGCCAAATCATAGGTAACTTCACCGTTAGAAATTGCGGCTGCCAAACCCTTCTTAATCAAATCTGCGGCTTCCTGCCATCCCATATATTCTAACATCATCACTCCCGACAAAATCAGGGAACCGGGATTGACTTTATCTAAACCAGCGTGTTTCGGTGCAGTACCGTGAGTGGCCTCAAAAACAGCACATTCATCACCAATATTCGCGCCGGGGCCCATGCCCAATCCGCCGACAATGGCGGCGGCCGCATCGGACAAATAATCGCCGTTTAAATTCATCGTCGCCAAAATCGAATATTCGCCCGGTCGAGTTTGAATTTGTTGGAAAATACTGTCAGCAATGCGGTCATTGACCATGATTTTTTCCTTCCACTGCCCGCTGCCGTGACTTTCCCAAATTGCCGACAGAACATCGGCGACTTCTTTACAGATTACTGCTTGTTTTTCGGGTGTCAAAGCATCGTAGCCCGGGTCTATTTGGCGGGCATTGTCTTCTAAGCTAATGTCGGGATTGCGTTCTTTGTTGCCGAGAATCCAAGATTCTCTTTCTGTTACGCACTCAGCGCGATATTCGGTGGTTGCTAATTCGTAACCCCAATCTCGGAAAGCTCCTTCGGTGTATTTCATGATGTTGCCTTTGTGCACCAATGTTACTTGCTGCTTTTCTTTCGGCAACCGCAAAGCGTGAGTCATTGCCCGCCTGACTAAACGCTGAGAACCGCTTTTGCTAATTGGTTTAATTCCGATTCCCGAATCGAGGCGAATTTGTTTTTTGCCGTGTTCTGGTGTTGCGGGAATTAACTCATTATTGAGATATTCAATTAGTTTGAGGGCGATTTCGCTGCCTTGCTTCCATTCAATTCCCAGGTAAATATCTTCTGTATTTTCCCGGTAAATAATTACGTCTAGCAGTTCAGGAGTTTTGTGCAGCGATGGGGTTCCATCGTAATATTTGCAGGGCCGCACGCAGGCGTAAAGGTCAAAGATTTGGCGCAAGGCTACGTTGAGCGATCGAATTCCGCCACCGATTGGGGTTGTCAGCGGCCCTTTGATGGCTACGCCGTATTCTTTGATGGCGTCTAGGGAATCCTGGGGCAAATATTGGTAAGTTCCGTAGACATCGCAGGCTTCATCGCCTACGTAAATCTTGAACCAATTAATTTTCCGCTGGCCGCTGTAAGCCTGTTCTACCGCAGCATCCATGACTTTCTGGGATGCTGGCCACAAATCTACGCCCGTACCGTCGCCACGTATGAAGGGGATAATTGGGTCGTTGGGGACGATCGGCAAACCGTCTTTGAAAGTAATTTTAGAACCAGTGGTCGGGGCTACAATTTTTTCGTACATATCTTAACAGTGCGGATAGCAATGTTCCCTATTTTGCCACGATTTTCTGTCTAAATCTCAATCAATCTTAAATATTTGTCTAAATTTAAGTTTGATGTTTGGGCGATGGGCTGCCGGTGACTGTGATGATATGACAGTAAATTTAAAATAGTAGCAAAGATAGCAGAAATTTATCTCAAGTAGGCAAATCTATTTTTCATGGTTACTGTTCGGGACATCGTGGAAGCAAGTCACAATGGTGATTGATTTTTAACCGCAGATGACAGCAGATGAACACAGATGCAACGCAGATAATTTTGAGGATATCTGCGTTTACTTGCGATATTTTTCCTTCTGCATATTCTTTTTGACAACCCACAAAACAAACCCGATGACAATAGTCACTGCAACTATTTTAGAAACCGGAGCCAAATAATCATCGACAAGCGCATAATTTTCGCCGAGTTTATATCCGGCAAAAGTGAGGAAACTCACCCACAAAATAGTCCCGCCTGTTGAGTAGAGCAAAAACGGAATTAAAGGCATATTGTTGATGCCAGCGGGCAGGGAAATCAGGGTGCGGACTCCGGGGACGAGGCGACACAAAAACACGGCTTTGTTGCCGTGTCTGTTAAACCATCTATTTGCTTTGTCAATATCGGCGCCGGATACTGCGATCCATTTGCCGTATTTGTCGGCTAAATCCCTCAATCGTTCTTCGCTTAATAATTTACCCGCATAGTACCAGGGAAGTGCCCCTAAAACTGTGCCGATCGTCCCTGCTGCGATCGCCAGTGACAACTGCATATCGCCCTTGGATGCGGTGAATCCTGCCAGCGGCATAATCAATTCTGAGGGGATGGGCGGGAAAAGGTTTTCTAAGAACATCAACAGTGCAATTCCCAGATAACCCATGGACTGCATTGTGTTAGTTATCCATTCAACCATTTTGATTTAATAATTGGTAGTACGTACAGCAGAAGGAAGAAGGAAGAAGGAAGAAGGAAGAAGGAAGAAGGAAGAAGGAAGAAGAAGAAGAAGAAGAAATAAGAAAGAAAAAAGAAGAAGGAAGAAGGAAGGAATGCTCGTTCCTAGGCTTTGCCTGGGAACGCATATATAGAGGCTCTGCCTCCACTGCGAACCAGGGAGGCAGAGCCTCCGTCTATTCATTCCCAGGCCGAGCCTGGGAACTAGAAACTATGATTAAGTTCCCGAAGTCCAAGAGTTGGTGTACTCAATTTGATCGGCAGTCAAGGTATCAATGTGAATGCCCATTGCTTCCAATTTTAGACGTGCAATTTCCTTGTCAACATCAACAGGAATTGAATGAATTCCTGCTTCTAGCTTGCCTTTGTTTTTGACCAGATATTCGCAGGCCAAAGCTTGGTTGGCAAAGCTCATATCCATCACGGCGCTGGGGTGTCCTTCGGCTGCTGCCAAGTTGATCAAGCGGCCTTCGCCCAACACAATAATCGACTTCCCATTATTGAGGCGGTATTCTTGGGTGAAAGAGCGAACTGTTTTCACGTCGGTGCTCTTTGCGCCGAGGGATTTGAGGTCGATTTCAATGTCGAAGTGACCGGAATTGCAAACAATTGCGCCGTCTTTCATGGTGTCGAAATGTTCGGCACGAATGACGTGTTTGTTGCCCGTAACGGTGATGAAGATATCTCCGACTTTTGCTGCTTCGTCCATTGGCATGACGCGGAAACCGTCCATCACTGCTTCGATCGCCCGAATCGGATCGATTTCGGTGACAATTACGTTAGCGCCCATACCGCGGGAGCGCTGTGCCGTGCCTTTGCCGCACCAACCGTAACCTGCAACCACAATATTTTTACCGGCTAACAAAATATTGGTAGCGCGGATAATGCCATCTAGGGTAGATTGACCGGTGCCGTAGCGGTTGTCAAAGAAGTGCTTGGTGTCAGCGTCGTTGACGTTCATTGCAGGGAAAGTCAGCACGCCGTCTTTCAACATTGCTCGCAGGCGCACGATGCCCGTGGTGGTTTCTTCGGTAGTTCCGATCAAGTCGGAAATTTGCTTAGGGCGGTGCTGGATCAGGGCCGCTACCACGTCGCTGCCATCGTCGATGATGATATTGGGACGGTGGTCTAGGGCTGTGTAGACGTGGCGTTCGTAGGTAGCCGCGTCTTCTCCTCTGAGGGCGAAGACGGAAATGCCGTAGTCTTCAACTAAGGAAGCTGCTACGTCATCTTGAGTGCTCAGGGGGTTGCTGGCGATCAGTACGGCGTCGCCACCGCCGAGTTTGATGGCGATCGCCAAATGAGCGGTTTCTGTGGTGACGTGGCAGCAAGCAGCCAAGCGAATACCAGCGAAAGGCTTTTCTTTAGCAAAGCGTTCTTGAATTTGGCGCAAAACGGGCATTTCCCGGCCGGCCCACTCGATGCGTTGCTTGCCCAAAGGGGCGAGGGACAAGTCTTTGACTTCGTGTTGAACCATCTTGACGGATGTAGCTACCATGTATGTTATTTCCCAGAAATCATCAAACTTTGTTAGTTTTAGCAGATTTACCTATCTGCGGGCAAGTGCTGGTTTTTTACTCGATCGCGAAAAGGCGGTGCTAACCTTAAATTTTGATTGTGTGCGATCGGCGATATCAGCACCGCGCAGTCACCCACACAGCCAGAGTCCGTCGATGTTAGGTGTCAGGCGGAGTCAATCTTTTTTGTTAAGTAAATCCACCTAACTAAACGTAAAATACAGATCGCGAAAAAAGTTGCTGTGTTTGTCTTCTTCCTTCTTCCTTCTTCCTTCTACTTAGCGCGGCGTTCTTGAATTATATGAATAATCGAAGGCACAAAAGAAAGTACGATTATTCCGCCAACAATCGGCAGTAAATATTGGTCAACTTGCTCTGGACGCATCGTCTGTCCCAAATAATAACCCAGCAGAGTTAGCCCCACCGTCCACAAAAACGCGCCGATCAGGTTGTAAAACATAAAAGTTTTGTATTTCATCGCCGCCACTCCCGCCACTATCGGTGCAAATGTGCGGACAATTGGCGTAAATCTCGCCATTACAACTGCTTTTTGACCGTGTTTTTCGTAGAAGTTTTCGGTTTTTTGTAAATATTCTTTTTTAAACATCCACGAATCTTCTTTCTCAAATAAGCGACGGCCCCAACGGTGTCCAGTTGCATAGCCAACATTATCGCCAGCCACGGCGCAGACAAAACATCCAAAAATTAGCGTCCAAATATTCAGAGAGTTGGGTCCAGACGCTACAATTCCCGCAGCAAACAGCAAGCTGTCTCCCGGCAGAAAAAAACCGAACAGCAATCCGGATTCCGCGAACACAATAGCCCAAATTCCCAAATATCCGAAGGTTTTAATCAGTTGCTGCAAATCAAAATTCATTTTTCTGTTTTTCCGGGGAAGGAACTAAGCAGTACATAAATGACATCTACGATATCATTCTCTGTTGAATCTAGCATAAAATGAGGAGCTGGCAAAATCAGCAATTAGCCAGCGATCGATTATTTGCCTAAAATTTTTTAGTTCAAATTTAACAATGGGCGCAGTAGTTCAACAGATCCAAACTAGCTTGTTAAACCTCCTGGGTCAAGCGATCGAGGCAATGCCGTCCATAGCGGTGCGGCTGTGGTAGTTATTTTGCTCACCCGCACCGCAGCTAGGTTTGTGCGACGATTGAGTTCGGCAGCTTCTGAACTTACTGTCAAAAGTTTGTCTTTGCGATCGCTCACGAGTGCAGATAGCCTTTGCCCTCACTTGGGCTGCTGGCAGTTCGCTCGCCTGCGTGATTGCTTTCCCTGTGCGTCCGGGAGACATCATCGGCTTGCTAGGATTGAGTTCAGTCGCTATTAGTTTCGCCTTCCAAGACATCTTCAAAAACTTTTTAGCACCCATATTGCTGCTGCACGAACCGTTTCAATTAGGCGATCAGATAGTTGTAGAAGGCTTTGAAGGTACAGTGGAAGAGATTTCGATGCGTTCAACTCAAATTCAGACTTATCAGGGAGAGCGAGTTATTGTGCCGAATGCGATCGTATTTACCAATTCAGTGCGGGTACTCACAGCGATGCCACACAGGCGAACAGACCTGCCTTTAATTTTAGACTACGATACCGAACCTTCCCGAGCAATTGAAACCTTAGTTCAAGCAATTTCTGAAGTCGAAGGCGTTTTGTCGCAACCAACGCCAGAAGTAGATATTTCAGGTCTTAACGATGGTTATTTGCATCTAATTGTCCGCTATTGGACGCTGCCGGAACTCTTCACAGGTGCGGCGGACAAAAACCCGGACTGTGATGGCGGTTAAAGCAGCGTGCGATCGAGCAGAGATTAAAATTCCTCAACCCGTACCCGTGAGTTTGTTTGACTTTCACTCGTCGAACAACTCTGCGTCAAATTCAGCTAGCAACGCATAATTAAGCTGCGAGATGGGGAGATGGGGAGAGTGGGAGAGGGGGAGATGGGGAGAGTGGGAGAGTGGGAGATGAGGAGAGTGGGAGATGAGGAGAGTGGGAGATGCGAAAAATCCTCTTTCTTCCCTCTTCCTTCTTGCCTCTTCCTTCTTCCTTCTTCCTTCTTCCTTCTTCCTTCTTAAATCAAGCAAAAGGCGAGCCGATTTCCGATCGGCGCGCCTGCACATCATATTCTTTTTTGTCAAACGTAATTTAGTAGAGCATTCCGGTTTAAAAAAATTAGGAAGCTGTCTTGCTAGCGCGGCGGCGGCGTGCTGCAACCAAACCGCCGAAACCTAGAGCCAAACCAGTCATCGTAATCGGTTCGGGAACTGCTTCTGCGCTGACGGTGAAGTCTTGGAAGTCTTTGTCGTTGGCGTTACCGCGATCGTCAAAGGAGATTGTTGTGCCTCCGCCAAACAGAGAACTTGCTCCGTCTGTGAAATTTCCAGCAGCTTGGAAGCTGTTGGTTGTTTCTTTGCCGAGTGCGTTCCACAGGGGCGCTCCGCCAAACACAGCTTGCTGACTGCCGGTAGAGGCGACGTTCAGGTTCAGCCCCGATGTCGAGTAGACCATGCCGGCGTCGCCGCTGGAGAGTCCTAAAGTGTAAACTTTATTGGCCAGGAATGTGAATGCTGCGGTGCCAGAACCCAAGACTGTATTGCCCAGAGTTCCTTTCCATTCGTTGGCGGAGCCGTTGTCTGAGGATTTAGTTTCCGAAAATAAGTCGGCAACTTTAGAGAGTGTAAAGCCGTTCACGTCGTAAATTCCCAAAGAGGATTGGTACATACCGTGAGATTCTTTGAAGTTAAAGTTGACACTTGTATCTTCTTTGAAGCTGATGCCGTTGGTACCAAAGGAGAAGGCATGAGCTGGAGCTGCGGCGCCCAACATAGCTGTGGCGGCTGCGGTAGCTGTTAGGACTGATAAGAGTTTGGTATTCATAACTGCTGCCTGGTGTGCGAGGACGTTAATATGTTTATTATGCGATACTTTGTTGGTGTTTGTGGCTTTTTCGGCTATTTTGACAGACTCTTTATCAAGTCTTTACACATCCTTTACAAATGCTGTCCATTGCATCTGAACTGCGGGCGATCGCTCTTTAAAAATAAACAAAATAATTATCACAATTGTGGACTGAAACCGGGCAGTCGGGGGGAGGGAGCGCGAATATCCCAACTGATTTTGGTCGGGTTTATCCTAATTTTTATTTAAATTGACCTGAGAGATTCTCGATAGCAAACACTTACGTATAAACACTGTGGCACCAGCGTTAACTGAGCGTTACAAAAGTTTTATATTAACCAGAAACTGGGATTATTTGTTTTTTTTGGACTTACGTAGGTCAGTTAAAGTAGTTTAGGGATGGGGTAAATTACGTACAAACTGCGATCGCGATCGTTGACATTTGTTGGTGAAATTAGGGAAAGTCCGTGCCGCCGACAGCTCCCAAAAATGCGATCGCCAGCCGGCGATGGGAGCAAATTGAAGCGATAGAACAGCGGATTTCTCCTCAACAAATAGCGTATATAGAAGCTCTCGTCAAGTCCCCTATCGCGATCGACAGCATCAAAACAGACCGCTGTAGCGTTCCTCAGCCCAGGGTTCGCCCCGGCGGTGGTAGCCGTTGCGTTCCCAAAAACCGAGTTGTTCGGTTTCTGTAAACTCCAGGCCGTTAATCCATTTAGCGCTTTTCCAGGCGTACAAGTGCGGAACTACCAGCCGCATCGGGCCGCCGTGGTCGGGGGATAGGGGTTCCCCGAAGACGGTGTGGGCGAAAAAGTTTTCTTCTCGCAGGAAGTCGGCGCGAGCAATGTTAGTGGTGTAGTCGCCGTAGCAGTGCTCGACGATGTGGCCGGCGGAGCGATCAAGTTCTACGCAGTTCATGAAGTCTGTGACTTTGACTCCCGTCCACTGCACGTCTAGTTTCGACCAGCGGGTGACGCAGTGAAAATCCGCAGTAAAATTACTTTGGGGCATGGCCTGGAAGTCCGACCAAGTGAAGGTTTTTGGTTTTGCCAATCCCCAGACTTTCAATTCCCAAGTCTCAATGCTGACGGATGGTGTATCGCCGTAAGTCAGCACGGGAAAGCCGTTGGCGAGGTATTGACCCGGCGGGACGCGATCGCTATTTTCTGATTCTGGCTTACGAAAAAATTTGCCCTGCATTGATTCACGCTCTACAGTAACTGACTGCAACAATCAGTATAACTTGCAGAGATAGGCGCACCGCAATTCATCTCAAGGTAGAAGGCTTTCATCACTTATGCAGAAAGAATAATCCCCCAATTCTGACCAAGGCGAGCCTACTTCTGCCTTTGGAGAGAGCCCAAGCTAAAAATTAAAAAATTATTGCTTCAGCGTATTAATTCTCTAACCTTAAATCTTAGCGCAATTTAATTGTGCATTTCCGAATCTTTGATGTATCGTTACAATATGCTGATATGCCATAAAAAAAATTGATGGGGTAAAAACCATGATCGCAACTTGCTTAATTCCATTGACCGTCTGCTTGATTGCTGGGTGGGTGACTGCTGGGACTGACGACAGAACGCTAGACGGGATTCCGGCTCCCATAGCTGCAATTATTGGGGTGTGTTCGTTAATTTGGTTTGTGGCGGTGTGTCCTTGGCCTGTTGAACTCGCTCTAGTCTTGGCGGTGCTGGTTTGGGGCAGAGCTTACCTGAAAGATATATTGAATGTAAGCTGAATTTTCAGGGCTAGCGCTCCTAGATTTGCAGGAGCGCGATCGGGTGCTTCTACTTTTATTTAATAATTTTCCGTTTTGGCTATTGTTTGGGTTGTGTTTTTAAAGGAAGCTGGAACGGCTCAAGCGACTCCTGTATCGTTGAAATTCAATTGAGATATTTCGATTAAAAATTAAAAGATCGAGGCGATCGTTCGATCGCACATAATATAAGGTGCAACGTCAGCACCTTATACTATGGAGTAAGTAAAATAGCGAGCTATTAAATTGGCAAGCGATCGATATCTTTGTTAGAACCAATTACTACTATTGATGTCCCCTTTGTCAAACGTTCAGTTGGCGGGAAATTAATCTCAAACTTGTTAGCGCGATTTACTGCTAGCAGGTTTAAACCGTAATTGCGCCGGAGTTCTAATTCGGCGATCGTTTTGCCGTCAAATTTTTCGGGAACTAGCAACTCAACTATACTGTGATCTGGGTCGAGGTCAAAGCGTTCGAGAATGCTGGGTTGGGCGAGCGATCGGGCGATCGAGCAGCCCATTTCGTGTTCGGGAAAGATCACCCGATCGGCCCCGACTTTTTTTAACAGTTTGACGTGGATTTCGCTGGAAGCTTTCGCCACTACGCGCGCCACTCCCCCTTCTTTGAGATTGAGGGTGGTAACGACGCTTTCTTGAACGTAATTGCCAATTGCCACAATTACTGTATCTAGTTCAAAAATGCCAGCTTCTTTGAGGGCGGCGGGTTCGGTTGAGTCTAATTGCAAAGCGTGGGATACGATGCGATCGGCCAAGACTCGATCGACCCGTTTTTTGTCGCAGTCAACTCCCAAAACTTCGTATCCCATGTTGTGCAGCGTCGCGCACGCAGCCCGCCCGAAACGCCCCAGCCCGATCGCTGCAAATTGCTTGTTGCTAGCACCCAAATTGTTAAAAAACCTCAATGATGACAAATCCACAGGTGCTCTCTATTTTACTTGAATAGGACTTAGGCACGGGTGCTGAGAAACCGGTTTTTTTTGGCAGAGAAGACGCATTACAGCCCTTGAACCGGGCAAAAAACCCGGTTTCTGAAGGTTTTGATGCGTAATTTTTGGTAAATTTAACCGACCAGCAAATTGCTTTCTGGATAACGAATGTCGCTAGGTTTGCTTTCGGCCCCAAACGCCGACATTACTAGCAAAACTCCTACTCTACCCGCATACATAGTAGCAATTAAAGTCAGTTTTGACAAGATTGAAAGGTTGGCAGTGATGCCGGTTGAATAGCCGACAGTGCCGAAAGCGGATGTTACTTCAAACAGTATTTGCAGAAAAAACAAGTTTAAATCGCTTAAAGCAATAATCGCGGTAGCGCCAGCAACTAAAATCCCCGAACCTACCGTTACTGCTACGGCCCTTAAAATCAATGCAGTGGGAATTTTTCGCTGGTAACAGAGCACTTCTTCTCTGCCGCGCAGCACGGCATCCCTACAGCTTAACAATACTCGAAAACTGGTGATTTTGATGCCGCCTGCCATGCTGCCGGGGCCACCTCCAACAAACATTAGACCGATGATAATAAACAGAGAAGCTTGGTGCATTTTGCCAATGTCAACGGTGTTAAAACCGGAGGTGCGGGCGGCGCAGGCGTGAAACCAAGCGGCCATCAATTTTTGTTGCCAATTTAAGGGGCCGAAAGTATCTGGGTTGTAACATTCTGCCACCAGCAGCGATAAAGTGCCGAAAACTAATAGAAAAAAAGTTGTGCTGACAACGATTTTGAAATTGAGGCCAAAAACTGTGCAGGTAGATTTTCGGGTGAGGCGATCGCGCAGCCACACCAGCAGTTCTACGATTACTTGATATCCGATTCCGCCCAAAATAATTAAGCCTGTTATGGTAAAATTTAAAATGGGCGATCGGGCGTAATCCATGAAACTATTTGAGAACAAACTGTAACTGCCATTGGTAAAAGCGCTGACGCTGTGAAAAATAGCCAACCACAGCCCGTAATTAAATCCGTAATCTGGCACAAAAACTAGCATCAACAGCAGCACACCGACACTCTCAAACAGCAGCGTTGTCACAATGATCGATCGAACTAAATCCAATCCGCCGCCCATCCCCGGCAGATCTAGCGATTGTTGAATAGCCATTTTATCTTGCAAGCTAAACCTGCGCCTCAGTAGCAACAGCAGAAAGGTGGTTGATGTCATGTAACCGAGGCCGCCTACCTGCATCAGGAGCAAAATAAATAGCTGACCCCAAAAAGAATAGTATTTCCCCACATCTACTACAGACAATCCGGTGACGCAGGCGGCAGATGTAGAACTAAATAGTGCTGTTACTAAATCGCTACCATTCCCGTCACTTGTGGAGAAAGGCATCATCAACAACAGAGTTCCTGCGGCAATGAGGGCTAGAAAGCCCAAGCAAATAGTTCGGGAGACAGTCATTCGATTTTGGATTTTGGATTTTGGATTTTCGATTGAAGAAGTGGGAATTGCGCTGCTCAAACTAAGGTTATAGTGGGGCGAATTCGCACTCGCCACCAAGCCAAAAAAGCGCTAGCAATGAAAATGCTGGAGTACGCTCCCATTGTAAATCCAATAATCAAAGTTAAAGCAAAGTTTTTGATAGTTTCTCCGCCGAACAGAAACAGCGAAAATAAAGTCAGCAAGGTAGCAAAAACTGTATTGATCGAACGGGACAGCGACTGCGTGACTGAATCGTCAACGATTTGCTCAATTGGCTGGTCAGGATGAAGTTTGATATTTTCCCTAACTCGATCGTAAATCACCACAGTATCTTGCACGGAAAAACCGGAAATCGTCAGCAGCGCCACAATAAACAAGCTGTCAGCTTCCAGTCCCAACACCAGCCCCAAAATCGAAAAAATTCCCACAGTCATCAAAATATCGTGAAGCAGCGCAACCAGGGCAAAAAAGGCATAGTCGAACTGAAAGCGAAAAGTCAAGTAAGTAACAATTCCCAAAAACGAAACCCCAAGGGCGAGCAATCCCGAGTTCAAAAGCTGCCGCCCAATCGTTGGCCCGACGGTATCAATTTTAGTTTGGGCGGGAGCGAAAGCGCCAATTTTTTCAGTTAAAGCTGTTTGAAGTTTAGTGCGCTGCTCAACATCCAAAGGTACTGTGCGAATCGAGGCTGCACGCTGTTGTGTACCGATAATTTGAATGCTGCTGCTTGCCAAATTTTGCTCTGCGAGAACGCCCCGCACGGTACTGAGATCGAGGGGCTTAGTACAGTTATTCGGTTGAGTGCAGTCCAACTCAAACTGCAACCGAGTACCGCCAATAAAATCAAGTCCGGGGCGGATAATAACACCGAACTGGTGGAGGGATATCGCCATAGCAATGAAGCCGCTGAGAATGATTGTGGCTGAGATAGTCCACCAGTAGCGCTGCTGTTTGATGACGCTGAATTTCATTATTTACAGTTTGTTTGCTAGTTGAAAAGCTTCGGCTAAAGGCCCCAAAGCCAGCACCGGTAAAAAGGTCAGAACCCCTAAAATCAAAATGGTTGCAGCCGTTACTCCCGTAAATAAAAGAGTATCTGTCCGCAAGGTGGCAGGTGTTTCCGGTGCAGTTTGTTTGCCGGACATACTATCAGCTAATAATAGCATGGCGGTGATGGGAATAAACCTGCCAGCCCAGAGTGTAAAGCTGGTAGTCAGATTCCACCACAAAGCAGTAGGTGCAGGTTGACTGTCAGCTAGCCCTTCAAAGCCGGAACCGTTGCCCGCTGCTGCTGAAGCGTACTCGTAAACTACTTGAGTCAGGCCGTGAAAGCCGGGGTTGCTAATCCCTGCCAAAGTATCTGGAAAGGCAAGGGTAATGGCGGCAGGAATTAAAATCAAAATTGGGTGGACGAGCAAAATTATGCTGACTAATGTGATGTCCCATTGCCCTATTTTGCGACCCATAAATTCCGGCGTGCGCCCCACTAACAAGCCGCTCAAAAACACAGCCAAAAACAAATAAATAAATAACAAAGCTGTGCCGGTGCCGATCGATCCCCAGATGACTTGAATCAATAAATTGAGCAGAGCGCAAAAACCTCCCGCAGGCATTAGGGAGTCAAACATTCCGTTAGCGGAACCTGTCATAGTTGCGGTGGTGGTAATTGCAAATAAAGTGGTTTGAGCTGTACCCAGCCTGACTTCTTTGCCTTCTAAATTTGGAGCAGTGCCGATCGCACTATTGACTAAAGGATTGCCGAGATCCTCGCCAACCGCAGTGACTGCAATCAACACAGCAAAAATGACAAATACCATGCCGTACAGCAGCCAAGCTTGTTTTGTATTGCCAATAAACAAGCCGTAGGTATAGATTACGGCTGCTGGAATTAGCAGCATCGATAAAATTTGCCAGAGATTAGATGCTGGGTTGGGATTTTCAAAGGGGTGCGCCGAGTTACCTCCAAAAAAAGCGCCGCCGTTTTCTCCTAGCATTTTAATCGATTCAAAATGGGCAACCGGGCCGCGGGCGATGACTTGGGTTGCGCCTTCTAAGGTGGTGGCTGTTGCTGGGCCTGCTAGTGTTTCGGGGACGCCTGCGGCGATTAGCAATATAGCGCCGATCATGGCTAGGGGCAGTAAAACTCGGGTAATCGATCGAATAAAATCAACGTAGAAGTTGCCCAAGTTGCGCCCGGTGATGCCTCTAATGAAGGCAATTCCTACTGCTAAGCCTGTTGCGGGAGCCACAAACATTAAGAATCCTAAGGCTGCGATTTGGCTGAAGTATGAAAAGGTAATTTCCGGCGTGTAGTGTTGCAGGTCGGCATTGACTAAAAATGAGATGCTGGTGTGTAAAGCTGTATCCCAAGTCGGCATTCCTAATTTTGTGGGATTTAAGGGGAGCCACTGTTGCAGCATTAGCAGCAGAAAGACTAATATGGCGATCGCCGAGTTACTGATTAGTACGGCAGTGGCGTATTCCTGACCGGTCATGTTTTCTTCTGGCTCAACGCCGCCTATCCGGTAAATTACCCGATCGACTGGTGTGGCGATTGGATCGAGAAACGTTTTTTTGAATTGAAACACTTGAGCTAAGTATGTGCCGAATATCGGTGTGATACCTACGACAAGCAGCAGCGTGAGAGCTATTTGAAAAAATCCTTGCAACATCGCGCAACAAAATATTAAGTTAAATTGATGGGGTTGATGGATGACGGTGGCGATCGCACAAATGAAAAGTCGGAACTAGGTTGGCTTTGCTGTTGAGTTTGAATTTATCCTAACTAAAGTCACCTACTTAATTATCACTGAATTTTTATAAAAAATAGATCTTCTGGAATTAGGCGCTGTTAACGTAAAATTCCGGTTTGAGATTGCAGGCGCACAGAAAGCAACGCTGGAAAATTGCTAATTGGCGCTCGGTGATTTGTCAAGTGCCTAGGGTGAGAATAATTCTTGCCAGAGTGCAATTTTACGGAAATTAAACGTAGCTGCCGATCGCCAGATCGAACTGGCGATCGCAAAAGGTGACAAGATTGGGAAAATAACGGTAGAATTCCTTTAATAACTTGCGATCCGGCGATGACATCAACACTTTACCAGCAAATTCAGGAACTCTACGACGCTTCTAGCGGTTTGTGGGAACAGGTGTGGGGCGAACATATGCACCACGGGTTCTACGGCCCGGATGGCAATTTGAAAAAAGAGCGCCGACAGGCTCAGATTGATTTGATCGAAGAACTGCTGGGCTGGGCTGGAGTACCGAAAGAGCAGGCACTCTGTGAACCTTACCGCATTCTGGATGTCGGTTGCGGCATCGGCGGGAGCACGCTGTATTTGACGCAAAAGTTTAGTTCGATCGCCCAAAATAATTTAAAGTCGGATGCTGGGGTCGATCGCGATTTTAGTCGCTCAACACCAGATAAGACGAGCCCTAGAGTTACAGCTACTGGCATTACTCTGAGTCCGGTACAAGCAAACAGAGCGGCCGAACGTGCTAAAATTGCTGGACTGGAAAGCAATGTGAATTTTTTGGTAGCCGATGCTTTAAATATGCCTTTTCCTGATGAGTCCTTCGACTTGGTTTGGTCACTCGAAAGCGGCGAACATATGCCCGACAAAATTAAGTTTTTGCAGGAATGTTGCCGCGTGCTCAAGCCGGGAGGAACTTTGATTTTGGCAACTTGGTGTCACCGCCCGCTGGGAGAAACGGCGGGAGAATTGACTGATGCAGAGAGAAAGGAATTGGCAGAAATTTACCGGGTTTATGCTTTGCCTTACGTGATTTCTTTGCCGGAATATGAGGAAATTGTCCGCAGTTTGCCTTTCACAAGTATTCGCAGCGCTGATTGGTCAAAAGCTGTGGCTCCTTTTTGGGATGTGGTAATCGATTCTGCTTTGACTCCGAGCGCAATTTGGGGTTTGCTGACAAGCGGTTGGACGACTATTCAAGCTGCACTTGCTCTCTCGTTGATGAGCCGCGGATATGAGAGCGGATTGATTCGTTTCGGGCTGATTTGTGCTGTAAAATAAATCTGAAGGAAGAAGGAAGAGGGTTGGGTAGATGGTATTTCTGGCGGCAAGTTCAATTAAGTAAGGTGGACAATTTCCACCTTACTTAATATTATTTCTGGTGCGTTTGTAGGATTTATGGGCAACGATTCGATTGGTAAGTCTTGGATTGATAAAGATAACAATGGCTCGGCTCCGCAAAGCTGGGTGAGGGCATTTTGGGAGTTTTCTCGGCCGCACACGATTGTGGGCACTACGTTGAGCGTAGTGGCTTTGTATGCGATCGCCCAAAGCACGCGGTTGTTGGTGAATCCTATATTTTTGCCCCTAGCTTTTGCTTGGTTGGCTTGCATTTGCGGCAATATTTATATTGTGGGATTGAACCAGTTAGAAGATGTGGAAATTGATAAAATAAATAAGCCGTATTTGCCGATCGCCTCGGGAGCGTTTTCTCGCAAAACAGGAGAGGCGATCGTACTTGCAACGGGAATTTTAGCAGTTGTGATTGCTGTGTTGCAAGGCCCGTTTTTGCTGGCGACGGTTGGGGTGAGTTTGGCGATTGGGACTGCTTATTCTCTGCCACCAATTCGGCTGAAACGGTTTCCTTTTTGGGCGGCGCTGTGCATTTTTACGGTGCGGGGCGCGATCGTCAATTTAGGGCTGTTTCTGCATTTTAATTGGGTGTTGAGCTTGGGAAGGGCGAAAAGTGCTTTCTCTGGCTGGAGTTTGGAGAGTCTGTCTGTGGCGATTCCTGCGGAAGTTTGGGTGCTGACGGTTTTTGTGGTGGTGTTCACTTTTGCGATCGCAATTTTCAAAGATATCCCCGACATGGAGGGCGACAAGCAATACAATATTACTACGTTTACGATCGAGCTGGGCAAACCCGCTGTTTTTAATTTGTCTCGCTGGGTGTTGACGGTTTGTTATTTGGGCGCGACTTTGGCCGGAGCACTCGTGTTGTCTAACGTTAATTTAGTGTTTCTGGCAGTTTCTCATTTGGCGGCTTTGGGTTTGATGTGGTTTTGGAGCGCTAAAGTTGATTTGGACGAGCAAAAAGAAATTGCTGATTTTTATCAGTTTATTTGGAAGTTGTTTTTCTTGGAATATCTGATTTTTCCAGCAGCTTGTTTGTTGGGTAGATGAAGGAAGTTCGGCAGCGGATGAGTGTAGCGGATGTAACGGATGTAACCGATGGATTTTGAGAAACAAGGAAAGAGGGAAGAAGGAAGGAAGAGTTAACAGATTAAAATAAATTGGTAAGTAAGTCATTGCGAAAAAACAATAGTATTTTGTAGGGGCGGGTTTAGCTAAAAATCCATGATACCAACCAGCTTATGAAGGCAAAACCCGCCCTCCCCATAAGAATGTTTATTTGTACCCACCTACTCGATCGCAAGTTAGCGAACTCCCAAACAACAAAGACAACTATGGCTTCTAAAAAAAAATCGCAAAAACTAGCCGTCAAACTGGATGTAGAAGACTCTTTGAACATAGCTTGGGAACATCACCAAGCGGGGCGTTTGTTAGAAGCTGAGAATTTGTATCGGCAAATCGTAGAAGTGCAGCCGGAATTAGCAAATGTGCTGTGTTTGTTGGGAATAGCGCTGAGACAGCAGGGAAAAGTTGCTGAGGCGATCGACTTTTACGATCGCGCGATCGCCCAAAACCCGGATTTTGTTGAAGCACATTTAAACAAAGCCCATGTTTTGATGGATGTCGGCGAAAGTCACAGGGCGATCGCCAGTTACGAACAAGTCATCAAAATTCAGCCAAATTCCGTACTAGCATACAATAACTTGGGCTGGCTCAAACAGCAAGTCGGCGACATAGACTCGGCAATTTTATATTATCAAACAGCGCTCAGGCTTGACGCCAACCTGCTCGAAACAGCGCACAATTTAGCAAGAATATTTACACAAAAAAATCACTTAAACGATGCAGTCGCCTGTTACAGGCACGCTTTACAAATTAATCCCAACTTGATATATTCTCTCATTGGTTTGGGAAGAGTTTTGCAGCAGCAAGGTCAATTAACTGAAGCTTTCAACTGCTACCAACAAGCTCTAGAAATAAAACCAAACAATCCCGATGCTCAGAACAATGTGGGAGCATTTTACCACGAACAAGGCAATACAAAAGCAGCAATCTCGCATTACCGAGAAGCATTGAGATTAAAGCCGGACTTAGTGGATGCTATTAACAACCTCGGACACGCTTTGGTAGATGTAGGAGAATTTCAAGAGGCTTTTTGGTGTCACTGTAGAGCCTTGGAATTGCAGCCCGACAACGCCATCGCACACTTGGAATTAGCTTTAACTTTGCTGTTGTTTGGAGATTACCAGCGCGGTTTTGCTGAGTACGAGTGGCGGTGGCGCACTCCACAACTACAACCGAGACAATTTCAACAGCCGCTTTGGGATGGTGCAGATTTGCACTTTAAAACTATTTTACTGCACGTCGAGCAAGGCTTCGGCGATTCGATTCAGTTTATTCGCTACGCGCCGATACTGCACAGCCGAGGTGCTAAAGTTATGGTGGCTTGCTATCCAGAATTGATGCGGTTGTTTGCGACTGTTGTCGGCATTGAATATTTATCAGTTAGTCTTGAAGGTTTGCCAGCATTTGATGTTCACGCGCCGCTGATGAGTTTGCCGAGAATTGTGGGGACAACTCTGGAAACAATTCCGGCAAATGTTCCTTATTTGAGTCCGCCTGCTGAGTGCAAGTTTGCGCTTTCTTCTGATGCAAATCTGAAGGTAGGGATTGTTTGGGCGGGGAGTCCAAAACGGCGGAAAGACAATCAACGCTCTTGCAGTTTAAGCGATTTTATTCAATTCTTGGATGTGCCGGGAATTGCTTTTTATAGTTTACAAAAAGATTTATCCGAGGGCGATCGCACTTTGCTCAATCAGCACCTAGTACCGGATTTGAGCCCGCACCTGGACGACTTTGCTGATACGGCTTCGGCGATAGCTCAACTGGATTTAGTGATTACTGTCGATACCTCCGCGGCGCACTTAGCCGGTGCTTTGGGAAAACCCGTTTGGGTGCTGCTTTCTTTTGCTCCTGACTGGCGCTGGCTGCTGGAGCGCGAAGACAATCCTTGGTATCCAACTGCAAGGCTTTTTCGCCAAAGTCAGCCGGAAAGTTGGCAAGAATTGTTTGATGAAGTGCACGCGGCTTTGAGTTTATTTGCGATCGCCAATACGGATACTTATGCCGAGGATTTGGCGCCAAATCTGCCGCTGACAATGACTCTCAATCATACGGCTTCCCTCGATGCGACAGCGCTGGAAATGACAGGCGCCAGTGAGAGCAAACAAATATTTTTGACAGCGGGCGAAGCGGTAGCTAATCGCTCCGCAGTCAAGCAATTGCAGGGAATTGAGGCATCTGCGGCGATCGCAAATTCCGTCGTGTTAGAGAATTTATTGCGGCAAGCCGAACATTTAATGGAAACAGGTGATAAGCAAGAGGCGATCGCCCTTTACGCACAAATCATCTCTCTGGAACCAAATTGCGTGCAAGCGCGGATTAATTTTGGTTTTCTCAAACAAGAAAATGGCGAGTTAGATGCAGCTATTCCGCATTACCGAGAAGCTTTAGCGCTCGATCCAAATATTCCTCAAACAGCTTACAACTTGGCACAGATTTTTGAGGAAAAAGGTCAAGTCGAAGAGGCGATCGCACATTACGAACAAGCTCTTGTTGCTGAACCGGATTTCGTGCCCGCACTGATTAATTTAGCGGTGGCGCTGCAAGAAAAAGGCGAGCTGTTAAGGGCGATCGATCTGTATCGGCGAGCGCTGGAAATTCAGCCGCATAGCTGGGAAGCTTACAACAATCTGGCCACAGTGTTGCAAGAACAGGGGAATTTAGAAGAGGCGCTGGAATATTACCACAAAGCTCTGGAATTGCTACCGGATTTTGTGGAAGCAATCAACAATTTAGGCAGGACTTTTCTAGAAAAAGGCGCGGTGCAAGATGCGATCGCCTGTTACAAACGAGCGATTTATTTGAATCCAGATCATGCGAGCGCTCACCTGAATTTGTCCTTGGCTTTGCTATTGGTGGGAGATTTGAAAAATGGTCTCGCCGAATACGAGTGGCGCTGGCAAATTAAAGAATTTCAAACCGGACATTCCTGTTTTGTGACGGGGCCGGAAAACAACGTTTCGGCAAGAGAATACCGGCCGCTGTGGGATGGTTCCGATTTGCAGGGAAAGACTATTTTGCTGCACGCCGAACAAGGTTTGGGCGATTCAATTCAGTTTATTCGTTACGCTGCGATCGTCAAAAATAAAGGCGGTAGGGTAATTGTTGGCTGTTATCCGCAAGTGCAGCGCTTGTTTGCAATGGTTGATGGGATTGATTTGCTCGTAGTTAGAGGCGAGCAGCTACCGGAATTTGACCTGCAAGTGCCGATGTTGAGTTTGCCCTATGTTCTCGGTACAACGCTGGAAACAATCCCGGCAAATACTGCTTATTTATCCTCGCCTGCGGGTGCTGAATTTGCACTTTTGCCCGATCGCAATTTGAAAGTTGGGATTGTCTGGGCGGGGAATCCCAAACACCGCAAAAATACCCAGCGTTCTTGCAGTTTGAGTCAGTTTATGCCGCTTTTGGACGTGGCGGGGGTAACTTTTTACAGCTTGCAGAAAGAGCTGTCCGAGACCGATCGCGGGCTGCTGCATCAAACGCCGATCGTCGATTTGAGCCCGCATTTTGGCGATTTGGCAGATACTGCTGCTGCGATCGCCAAACTGGATTTAGTGATTTGCGTCGATACCGCTGTCGCCCATTTGGCGGGCGCTTTGGGCAAACGGGTGTGGATTTTGCTGGCGTTTTCCCCGGATTGGCGGTGGTTGTTGGAGCGGGAAGACAGTCCTTGGTATCCGACGGCGCGACTGTTCCGCCAGCAGCAGCGGGGCGACTGGGAACCTGTTTTCGCTCGGGTGGCGCAAGCTCTGAGCAGCCTGGTTTCCGCAGCACCTGCGCTGTCGGATGCGGCGGATGCGGAGTTTCGCTCGGGGCGGGATTTGCAGCAGCAGGGCAATTTTGGCGGTGCGATCGAATGTTACGAGCGGGCGATCGCGATCGCTCCCAGTTATGCCGCCGCCCACAGCAATTTGGGCGTTGTCAAACAGCAAAGCGGGCGCTTGACAGAGGCGATCGCGCACTACAGGGAAGCGCTAGAAATCGATCGCAATTTGGCG
This sequence comes from Cyanobacteriota bacterium, assembly GCA_025362325.1. GTDB lineage: Bacteria > Cyanobacteriota > Cyanobacteriia > Cyanobacteriales > Microcoleaceae > Microcoleus. Next base: position 55,569 of record JANYGO010000158.1, read on the forward strand.
GAAACTGCGAGCAATTTGGGTAGCGCGCTGGCGGAAGCAGGGGAGACAGCAGGGGCGATCGCAGAATACGAGCGGGCGCTGTCTTTGAACCCGAATTGCGCGGAAGCACTGGTTAATTTGGGCGTGCTGCGGGAAGAGCAAGGAGAGGTGGAGGTGGCTATCTGGTGCTACCAGCAAGCGGTTCAGCTAAATCCAAATTGCGCTGCGGCTTATTTTAATTTGGCAATCGTGCAGGAGGAACAAGGCCGGGAAGCGGAATCGATCGCGAATTACGAACGGGCGATCGCGAATTACGAACGGGCGATCGATCGCGAGCCAAATTATTTCCACGCCTTGCACAACTTAGCATACGCCTCGATCCGCCAGGGCAAAATTGCTCGCGCGATCGAATTTTACGATCGCGCTCTGGCGCTGCAACCGAATTTAGCAGCATCTGCGATCGCTTTGGGGAATTCCCTGCAACAGCAAGACAAGTTAGATGAGGCTCTAGCCGTTTGTCAGTTGGCGATTCGGCATTCGCCCGAAAACTCTGAGGCTCGGTGTATTTTGGGCCTTGTGCTGTACAAACAAGGGAAAATTGAAGATGCGATCGCCTGCTATCAGCAAGCTTTGAGTCTGAAACCCAACTTTCCAGAGGCTTTGAACAATCTCGGTAAAGCTTTTGAGGAAGCGGGAAAAATGGCAGAGGCGATGGAATTTTACCGTCGCGCGATCGAACTCAACCCAGGCGATCTCAATAGCCTCAACAGTTTGGGAACTGCTTTGCACGATCGCGGCGAATTTGATGCTGCTGTCACCTGTTACAGTCAAGCAGTAGAATTTAATCTCGCCACCCCGGAAGCTCATCTAAATTTAGGTTTAGCACTGCTGCTGGCGGGAGATTTGCAGCGCGGTTTTTCCGAGTACGAATGGCGGCTGCTGGTTGAACAAAAACAGTTTCCCCATCACAACTTTCACCAGCCGCTTTGGGACGGCAAAGATTTAGCAGGAAAAACAATTTTGCTTTGCCCGGAACAGGGCTTGGGCGATGCAATTCAGTTTGTCCGCTACGTAGAGTTAGTCAAGCAAAAAGGCGGCAGGGTAATTTTTTGGTGTTTGCCGCACTTGGAGCGGTTGTTTGCCCAAGTTTCAGGAATTGATCAGTTAATCGTCAGCCCAAAAGCTGCACCGGATTTTCAACTGCGCGCGCAGCTATTGAGTTTGCCGTATCTCCTCCAAACAACTTTAGAAACAATCCCGGCAAAAGTTCCTTATTTAGCTCCGCCGCCGGATTTAGAATGTTATTTGCCTGAAAATTCTCAATTAAAAGTGGGAATTGTTTGGTCGGGAAATCCCAAACATTCACAAAATAAAGTGCGATCGTTACCGCTAAAGTTGCTGTCAAAACTGTTAGATATTCCCGGAGCAGAATTTTACAGTTTGCAAAAGGAACTTACCGCAGACGATCGCGCTTTGTTAGAGCAACTGCCGATCGCAGATTTAAGCTCTCATTTGCACGACATGGCGGATACTGCGGCGGCCATTTTGGCTCTGGATTTAGTGATTTCTGTAGATACTTCTGTGGCGCACTTGGCCGGTGCTTTGGGCAAACCTGTGTGGGTGTTGCTGTGTTTTGTGCCGGATTGGCGGTGGATGCTGGAACGCGAAGATAGTCCTTGGTATCCGACGGCGCGCTTGTTTCGCCAGTCAGCAGCGGGGGATTGGGATGGAGTTTTAGAACGGGCTATTTTGGCGCTGAAATCGAGAATTTTCCAGCATCAAGAAGCTCTACTGCCAATAGCAACTCAGCCAAATATTGAGTTGGCTAAGAAACAGTTCGATCGCGGAAATCTGCTGAAATCGCAAGGAAAATTAATCGAGGCGAGATCGTATTTTAAGAATGCTTTGGTTTTGCAGCCAGATTCGATCGAGTCCGCTACTAATTTAGCAGTGACGCTGCACCAAACAGGCGATTTAGCCGAAGCTGCTGTCTATTATCAGCGCGCGATCGAAATCGACCCGAACTGCCCTCAAGCGCAAAATAACCTGGGAATTTTGCTGCAAGATAGCGGCCGTATCGCCGAGGCTGCCTTTTGTTTTCAACAGGCGATCGCCCTAAATCCGATTTACGTCAAAGCCATCAACAACCTCGGCGCGACACTTCAGCAGCAGGGCGAGTTACAAAGTGCGATCGCCTATTTTCAGCAAGCACTTTCCATCAATGGCAATTACGTGCCAGCGCTGTTAAATTTGGGCGTGGCGATGCAGGCAAAATCTCAGCCAGCAGACGCAGAAAGGCTTTACCAGCGAGCGATTGCAGCCGAACCAAATAATTCTAAAGCACACTATCACCTGGGAAATTTATGCTTGGCTGCGGGCAAAATAGAACAGGCAATTTCTAGCTTGGAACGAGCCATATTATTGCAGCCAAATTATGTAGAAGCACTGAACAATTTAGGCAGTGCTGTCGAACAAATGGGAGACCTGAAGCGTGCGTTTTCGTGTTACAATAAAGTCCTGGAGCTTGATGCAAATTGTGTTAAAGCTCACTTCAATTTAAGCTTAATTTTGCTGTTAGCTGGAGACTTGGCGCGCGGTTTAGCAGAATACGAGTCGCGCTGGCAAACTGAACAGGCGAAAAACTTGCCGCGGTTGAATTTCGAGCGACCGATTTGGGACGGTTCAGATTTGAACGGACAAACTATTTTGCTCCGCTGCGAACAAGGTTTGGGCGATGCCATTCAATTTGTGCGCTACGCAGCAATTGTGCAGCAAAAAGGCGGCAAAGTCATCATTTCTTGCTATCAAGAACTGAAGCGTTTATTTAAGCAGATTCCTGGCATCGAACAAGTGGCGGTGCGGATGGACGAATTGCCTGATTTCCAATTGCAAGCACCGCTGATGAGTTTGCCGCATATTCTGGGAACAAATTTAGAAAATATACCCGCAAATGTTCCTTATTTAGCTGCGCCGCCGCATTGGCAATTTTCGCTAAATTCCGATGACAATTTCAAAGTTGGGATTGTGTGGGCGGGAAGTTCGGAACATTTGAAGGATTTTCAGCGCTCGCTCGATTTAAGCTATTTCCTGAAATTGTTAGATATTCCCGGCGTAAGTTTTTACAGCCTTCAGAAACAAGTGTCGGCGGGCGATTTAACTTTGTTAACTCAAATTTCCGTAAGAGATTTGAGCGACAATTTGAACGATTTTGCCGATACTGCGGCGGTGATCTCGCAACTAGATTTAGTCATTTGCGCGGATACGGCTGTCGCCCATTTGGCGGGTGCTTTGGGCAAACCGGTATGGATTTTGCTGTGTTTTATGCCGGATTGGCGGTGGATGTTGCACCGCGAAGACAGCCCCTGGTATCCTACCGCGCGGCTGTTTCGCCAGCAAACACCGGGCGATTGGGATGGAGTGTGCGATCGCCTAAAAACCGCCTTACAAGAATTAACAACCTCATTTTTTGCCAGTCAAGGGCTACAACCCCCAAGCGCGATCGCTCCCAACGCCATCACACAAATTGACATACAGTTTCACATAGCAAATGCCTTGCGAAAAAAAGGTAAAAAAGCAGACGCCGCCGCGCGCTACCAACAAGTAATCGCCGCCTCGCCCAGCCACGCTGAAGCCCACAGTTATTTAGGTTATTTCAAACAGGAAAACGGGCAAATAGCCGAGGCAATTTTGCACTACCAACAAGCGCTAGAAACAAATCCCCATCTCGGCGAAACAAATTTGTATTTAGGTTGCGCCCTCGAAGAACAAGGAAAATTTGTCGAGGCGATCGACTGCTACAATAAAGCAATTAAACTATGCCCAGAATCACCGGAATCGCATTTGAGATTTGCCTTAGCTTTGCTGTTAACTGGGAATTTTCAACAGGGTTTCCTGGAGTACGAATCGCGCTGGCAAACTCAAGAATTGGAGCCGAGATATTTCGCACAACCGCTGTGGGACGGTTCTGATTTGCACGGAAAAACAATTTTGCTCCACCCAGAACAAGGTTTGGGCGATACCATCCAGTTTGTCCGCTACGCGCCTTTAGTCAAGCAAAAAGGCGGCACAGTTGTTGTGGCTTGTCATGTCTTGCTGAAGCGTTTATTTGAAGGAATAGCCGGAGTCGATCGCGTAGTAGTGCGCCCCAGCGAGTGCGTGGATTTTCAAGTGCAAGCGCCGCTGCTAAGTTTGCCGCGAATTTTGGCAACAACTTTAGAAAATATACCCGCGAATATTCCTTATTTAGCTGCGCCGCCGGATGCGAAATTTTCCCTAGAAGCGCACAATCAACTAAAAGTCGGCATTGTCTGGGCGGGCGGCCCGCTGCACCGCAAGGATCGCGAGCGATCGTGCAAATTCAGCGATTTTGTGAAGTTTTTAGATGTTCCGGGAGTGAGTTTTTACAGCCTTCAGAAAGATTTGTCGGCGGGCGATTCCAGTTTATTAAATCAACACCAAATTCAAGATGTAAGCGAACATTGCATCGATTTTGCCGACACCGCGGCGATTGTTTCGCAACTCGATTTAGTCATTTGTGTGGATACTTCTATTGCTCATTTAGCCGGTGCTTTGGGCAAACCGGTGTGGATTTTACTGTCTTTCGTCCCCGATTGGCGCTGGATGCTCGATCGCGAAGACAGCCCTTGGTATCGCACTGCGCGCCTGTTTAGGCAGTCAAAACCCGGTGATTGGGATGGCGTGTGCGATCGTATCAAAGCAGCCCTAGAACAGCTAATTACCCGTTCCCAGGCTCGTTCCCAGGCAGAGCCTGGGAACGCATATCCAGAGGCTCTGCCTCAAAATCCCCTCCCAGAAACCCCGCCACAAATAACCGGAATCGGAATTAGTTGGCCGCTCAGCATCACCAGCGGCTGGGGAATTTACGGCATGAATTTAACACTGCAACTGCTGCGAAATCCCGCCTGGGAAGTAGCACTTTTAGTCCCGCCATCCATCACCTCAGAATCGCTCAATCCGCTGCACAAATCCCTGTTATTACCCCTAATAGAAAAGCAGAAAAATTTTCAGGAATTAGTAACCGCGAATTATGACAAACAAATAGCTTGCAACTTTCCCGTACTTTACGGTTTGGGGAATAATTTAGTATCGTCGGGAGTTGAGAATCAAATTACCAGCGCTTGTCAAGTAGGAGTCATATTTTTTGAAGACACGCGCATCACAGCAGAAGCAGTAGAAAAAGCCAAACAATATAGCGTGATTGTCGCCGGTTCTAACTGGAATGCGGATGTTTTGAGAAGCTGCGGCTTGACTAATGTGGCAATGGTAAATCAAGGAATTGACCCGGCAATTTTCCATCCTGCACCTAAATCTAATCTATTTGGCGATCGCTTCGTCATCTTCTCCGGCGGCAAACTCGAATATCGCAAAGGACAAGACATTGTAATTGCCGCTTTCAAACAATTTCGCGCCAAACATCCCGAAGCTTTGTTAGTAACAACCTGGCACAACTTCTGGCCTCAGTATATGCTAGGAATCGAACAAACCGGAAACGTTGCGGGACTTCCCAATATCAACCGCGACGGAAGTTTAAGAATTTCCCAATGGTTGGCGGCTAACGGTTTGCCGGTTGACTCTTTTATCGACATCGGCTTAATTCCCAATCACCTCGCCGGACAAATTTTGCGAGAAGCCGACTGCGCTGTTTTCACCAACCGCTGCGAAGGCGGCACTAATTTAGTGGCAATGGAAAGTATGGCCTGCGGAATTCCGACTATTTTATCAGCAAATACCGGACATTTAGACTTGATTTACAGCAACATTTGCTATCCTTTATCGCATCAGAGACGGGTTAAACCCACTGCTCATTTTCCCGGTGTGGAAGGTTGGGGAGAGTCTGATGTTACAGAAGTTGTCGAGGCTTTGGAGCAAGTTTATAATAATCGCGAAGAAGGGAAACGTCGAGGTTTAGCAGCGGCTAATTTTATGCTCGATTGGACTTGGGAAAAACAGGTTAAGCGCTTTCTTGATGTTATATTAAATCTGAGATCTGACGGCGGTTGAAACCGCTTCTATACAAACGATGTCCGCCGGACGCCGACGAAGAAATTAAGATCGGACGTACAGTTAAAACCGCGTCTATACAAACGTAGGCGTTAGCCTTCGGGAAGGGTAGTCCGCCGACGCGGACTGAAGCAGGTAACCTAATTTTAACCGCCTCATCTTCAACCCGCAGAGGCGGGTTTGGTCTGTATAGACGCGCTTTCAACCGCCTTGGAATTAAGATTATTTCTTTTGAAACCAGACTCCTGTTTCATCAATAGTATGCAGAGAAAATGACTCGCCTTTCATCCTCTCAAAATCGTGTACTGCTTGCTTGCAGCCCTCCCAGTGCCCGTAATCATCAACCTGAATCAAACCGTTAGCAATCACGCTGTCATAAAGCGTATTAAATATATCCATTGTGGACTCATACCAATCTCCATCAGCGTGCAGAAACGCAATACTTCCTATTGCTGACTTGTATGGGGGTAAAGTCTCGGCAAATAATCCCTTAACTGGTACCACAATATCTTTAACTTGCAGTAATTCACAGATTTTATTTAAATTTTCACTAATTGCAGCTTTGAGAGTTCCTTCGCCGAAATCAGTAAGATTTGCAGGTATTCCCTGATGTTTATCGATCGCAGTAGGTGCGGGCATTCCTTCAAACGTATCAAAAGCATACAGCACTCTCGGACGGCGGCTGTAATGTTTGATTACAAATGCCATTAACGCGGCTGAACCGCCTTTGCAAGTTCCGCATTCAACAAAATTTCCCGGCAAATCTTCCACGCATATTTGCTTGGTCAAACAATACAGAGAAAACAGTCTCGATTCGCTCAGCAGCGTGTAGGGGCGGACAATAGACAAGATATTTTTAAAGTTTGCAGGAGAAGTTTGAACTGACGATTTGCTGCTTTGAATAATTGTCTGGTAATTATGCTGTGGTAGGGTTGGCAACTCTTTGATGGCTGAAATACCGCTGACGGCATAACCGTACAAATGTGCTGGTAACTGCCAAGAAATATGGGGATCAGGTTGATGTTTGACTGGCGCGAAATTTCCCCGCCAAGCTGCCCCCATAATTTGCATTGTTTGATATATTACCGTTTGCCATCCCCTTTGTTTCAAGTAATCTAAACCCTTAGCTACAGCGGGAGCTGCTAAATCGTGAAATAAAATTATTGCATCTTCTTCAGCCAATTTTTCGCAGGCGATGGCATCATTTAATGGCCCATCACCTTCGTGTTCTCCGTCAATAAAAATTAACGACCATTTGCGGTTAAATTCGTTTGCTAATGCCTCTACTCTCTGAGGGCTATAACCGGGTACTAGCTTGACGGAAGTTTGCACGCCAGACGCATTGAGAGCACCTTGAATTGAATCTATGACACTTTGTCTGATACTCTCGGTTTCTAACAGCGGATCGACGACATCTAATTCAACTCCGGCGAGGGCTAAGTGACACGCAGACCATCCCAGCCAACAGCCTATTTCTAAGGCTTTTTTGCCTGGAAATTGCAGGGCTGTATTGTAAAGGATGTGCGCTTCGTCGCGGCTGAGAAATCCGACTGAACTCGCACGGCGATCGACATACCAATTGTGCGGTATTTCTCGGCGCAGGTAAGGCCACGGACAAGTATTGGTATCGCCAACAATCATGTTAGGAAAGTACGCATCTGGGAGGATAATTTTCAATCCGGGCGACACGTAATCTCCGGCGGTTAACAAAGTATTGTTTGTGATTTCAGATGGTGGTTGTACTGTTTTTAATTGTGGAGATACTGGGCGTTGTATGGGTTGGTAGCGGAGACTAATTTCTACTTGATTCCCGTCGGTTGTTGCTAATTTTACTAAGTCGTGCTTGTGACCGGTGATGTGCAGAATGCCGATCGCCCCGTGCGGCAAATACGGCTCCACAAAACAGGCTTGCTGCTTGTCCCAGACGGGCAAACCAAAGTTGCAGCTCCAGTTACAGCGAGCGGGCAGCATCTCGGTGCGATCGAACATTTCAGTGCCGTAAACCAACCGATTCAAAGCTATTTGGTCAGTCATCAAAGAAACGTGCCGCTGCAATCCCTCTTCCAGATATTCCGCCCAAAGTTCCCAGTGCGGCGCGTCTTTGTGCAGCGCGAAAACACCTGCATTTAGAGTTGGGTAGCTGTGCAACTGTTTGGCGACTTCTTCCCCAAAAACTGCTTGATAATCGCGGTAAACAAATTCCCAGTACCAAGGCAATTTGCCGTAAGCTAAATAATAGCCTCTGTCCAATTCTGGCACAACTGCCAAACCCCGTTTTACCGCGCCTTTCACGAACAATTCAACAGCTTGCCAATCTTGCACCCAAGCATCGGCATCTATCCACAGGTAGATGTCAAAATTAGGAAAGTATCTGCGTAGACACGGACGCGCCAAAAGTCCTTTGAGATAGTGAGGCGCTTCATTTTTCCCGGGAAAGTCAAAGTCCCAATCGGGTGTTTGAATGATATTAACTTGTGTTTCTAGCCATTGCAACTGTTCCGAAGTGCAGCCGAGATCGAAAAAGCCGATCGCCACATTTGCACCCTCTGGTTTTTCCCGCACCGATAAAATAGTGCCTCGCACCAGTTCAAAGTAATTTGCATCGGCGGCCGTGATGATGATAATCTGCATAAATAGTGGGTTGGGGCGGGTGTATTTAACCTGTTTACACCATTGAGGGCGATCGGTGAACCCGCCCCTACAGGCTGCTTGAAAAGTCTGATTCAATTATAGAGTAGGTGTGTACTGCGCACCGCAATATTAATCAAATTATACTATCGAGGAGGAATTGTGAAAAACCAAAAAGGAAAAGTTTATCTAGTCGGTGCGGGGCCCGGAGATTGTAACTTGATGACAGTGCGATCGCAAAAACTGCTATCCCAAGCCGAAGTCTTAATCTACGACGCACTCATCGACATCCCACAACTCGAATTAATCCCAGCAACCTGTCGGAAAATCGAAGTCGGTAAACGCGGTGGTAAACCTTCCACCCAGCAACAAGAAATCAACCGCTTGCTGGTAGAACATTGCCAGCTAGGCAAACAAGTTGTGCGGCTAAAAAGCGGTGATCCGTTTATTTTTGGTCGGTCGAGTTCGGAAATTCAAGCATTAATTACAGCAAGCTGTGAAGTTGAAGTAATACCCGGAATTTCATCAGTATTTGCTGCACCTTTACTAGCAGGAATTCCCCTCACTGATCCGGTGATGAGCCGCTGTTTTGCGGTGATGAGCGCCCACGAACCGGATGCTCTGGAATGGGAAGCTTTAGTGCGGATAGAAACTTTGGTAATCTTGATGGGAGGGCGCAATTTAAATGAAATAATTTGGCAACTCCAAAAACACGGGCGCTCGCCCGAAACACCGATCGCCATTATCCGAGATTGCGGCCGCCCCCAACAGCAAATTTGGCTCGGCACTCTCTCCGACATCGTACAGCAAACAGCAGGTGAATCTCTGTCTCCTTGCGTGATAATAATTGGGGAAGTAGTCAGATTGCGCGAATATTTAATCCAGTCTGAAAGCACGAACATGAGCCATACACCAGCCACTGCTAACCACAGCCAGCCGCTAGCCGAAAAAACGATTTTAGTCACCCGCGCAGCTTCCCAGTCTGGTCAATTTAGCGATCGACTCCAGCAACTAGGTGCCCGCGCGATCGAAATGCCAGCGTTGGTAATTGGTGCGCCTTCGAGTTGGGAACTGTTGGATAGTGCGATCGCCCAATTGTCAAGCTTTCACTGGTTAATTCTCACTTCCCACAACGCCGTAGACTGCTTTTTTCAACGATTGCAAGCCAAAGGCAAAGACGCCCGCAGCTTGTTTGGCATTAAAATCGCAGTAGTCGGCAAAAAAACAGCAGAAAGTTTGCGATCGCACTCGCTACAACCCGACTTTATTCCCCCCAACTTTGTCGCCGATTCCTTAGTCGAAAACTTCCCCGACAACTTGCAAAACTGCAAAATCCTATTTCCCAGAGTAGAAAGCGGCGGGAGAGAAGTTTTAGTTAAAGAATTCACCGCCAAAGGAGCGCAAGTAATCGAAGTACCAGCCTATCAATCTTGCTGTCCCGAAACCATCGATCCGATCGCCCTACGCGCGCTCCAAAATCAAGCCATAGATATCATAACCTTTGCCAGTTCCAAAACTGTGCATAACTTTTGCCACCTGATAGAAAAAAATCCAGAATTCTCCTTGTCTAAGGATTGGCTAGAAAGCGTTTGCATCGCATCCATCGGCCCGGAAACTTCCAAAAGCTGCCAAAATTTATTGGGCAAGGTAGACGTAGAAGCCACAGAATACACCTTAGATGGGTTGACTGAGGCGATCGTCCAATGGGTAACAAAACATCAAACTTTGTAACTTTACTCTACTCTTCAGTCTGCGGAGGCAGACGAAAGTTTGTGTAGACGCGGTTTCAACCGCCGAGTTTTACTGTCGAGCGGTCAACTGTCGAGCGGTCAACTGTCAACTGAATGAAGGGTAGCCCTTGATCATCTGCTCTGTAAGTTGTAAAATGGTTGTAAAATAACGAGGAGGAAGCATGACCGCAAAAGACCAACTTCTCCAAGAACTCGACCAAGTACCAGAACCCGTGCTGAAAGAAGTGCTTGAGTTTCTACTAGCCCTCAAAGCAAAACATCCTGTAAAATCAGACAAAAGTGATGTTTGGAATGCTTATCTAGCATCTAAAAAAGAACGAGAGGAGGTTTATCGTCGCCTTGCAAACTCCTAGATTTCTCTCCATAGATGAAGTGCTAGAACTTCATGAAGACCAAATTTCTAGCTTTGGTGGTACTTCCGGCGTTAGAGATGAAGGCTTGTTAGAGTCAGCTTTGGCTCAACCTCAAGCAACTTTTGGTGGTCAACTTTTGCATCCAACAATTAGCGAACAAGCAGCCGCCTATCTCTATCACATAGCGATGAATCATCCATTTATTGATGGCAATAAAAGAACGGCTTTTGCGGTGGCAGATACCTTTTTGCGTTTGAATGGCTGGACTCTGAATTTTACGGACGATCGAGCTTATGATTTAGTCATGCAAGTCGCACGGGGAACGATGGCTAAGGAAGAACTAAGCATCGAGTTGGAGTCAGGTATTGTTGCGTTTTAATAAGTTGGTAAATCTACATTGAGATTAAGAAGGTGCGCAGTGCACACCCTACTTTGAGATTAAGAAGGTGCGCAGTGCACACCCTACTTTGAGGCAATGCCGTGTCCGGCGTAGGCGAGCAGGGAATCGCGGAACAAAAAAGCGAGTAAAATTATCAGTAAATAACAAAGCCGATCGCCTTTACGTCAAATCACTAATACCATGAATATAAATTTTTCTCGTTTCGACACCTTAAGCACCTTGCTAGCAGGAACCACCGCAGCCTTAACCATAGTCATCAGCCAACCCGCGATCGCCAAAACACCGCAACAAGTCGCCAGCATCGCCGGGCCGCTGACAGTACAAATTAACAGTTCCCTAGGAGACGGTTCTGGGGTAATTATTGCCAAAAACGGCAAAACTTACACAGTTTTAACAGTCAATCACGTTGTAGAAAAAGCAGACGTGAAATATACCGTTCGCACGTCGATCGGCAAAAACTATCAAGCCACCGCAGTCACCCGCTTGCAAACAGCAACAACAGACCCCGATTTAGCAGTAGTCAAATTTGAAAGTCCCGAAGAATATCCCGTCGCGACGATCGCAGATTCCGATCTAGCCGTCATCGGCACTCAAATCTTCGTTTACGGCTATCCCGCTACCGGAGGACTTTTCGGCGCCGAACGAGAACCCGAACTCTCTCCCGGACTCGTTACCAGCCGCCCGCGCAACCGCCCGGAAGGTTACACTCTGCGGTATCAAGCCGTAACTTGGAGTGGCATGAGTGGCGGGCCAGTTTTTGACTCCGAAGGCAGAGTCATCGGTTTACACGGACAAGGCGAATTCGGTTTTGCCCAAACCAGTTCCGGCGAAGTCGCCCCGATTAAAACTGGATTTAATGCAGCAGTTCCAATTAATACTTTTATCGGAAAACTGGTAGCGGCGGGAATGAACAAATCCGAGTTGAAAGTAGACAATACTCCTGCAACGATCGGCCCGGTATCTACCGTCAATCCGCAAGACGCCCAAGCCTATTATTTTCGAGGACTTTCGCGGTTAGATCGGGGAGATGCTTGGGAGGCGATCGCCGATTTCAACAAAGCACTCGCTTTCAAGCCCAAAAACACCCCAGAATTGTATTTTAATATCGGCAATGCCCGCACTTTCATCACCGCCGCCCTATTGCCCGATACCACCCGCGGCCAAGACCCTATTCAAGCATACACGCAGGCGATCGCAGCCAATCCCGGTTTTGCCGACGCCTACTACAACCGAGCTTTAGCTTACCTGGCAACAGAAGACAAACCAAAAGCAATTGCCGACTTTCAAAAAGCAGCAGAACTTTACAAACAAGGCGGCAGAACCAGCGCCTATCAAGACGCCCTCAACAGAATCAAACAAGTGCAGTAAAATTAGAAGTTAATAATTAAGAATTAAAAATGGGATTCCTCATTTTTAATTCTTAATGTAGTTCATACAAACAGCAGGTAAATAACAATGACTGCTATCACCTTAAACCTCAACTCCCTCATCAAACTAACTTCAGAACAGTTTTATCAACTGTGCGAAGAAAACCCCGAGTTGAAACTAGAACGCAACGCCAACGGAGAATTAATTGTCATGCCACCAACCGGAGGAGAAACGGGGAAACGCAACTTAACAGCAGGCGCTAAACTCTGGATTTGGAACGACCAAACCGAACTCGGTGAAGCCTTTGATTCCTCCACAGGATTTACTCTGCCGAGTAAAGCCGATCGCTCTCCCGATGCGTCTTGGGTCGAAAAATCCCGCTGGGAAGCTTTGACACCCGAACAAAAAGACAAATTTATCCCCTTATGTCCTGATTTTGTCATCGAGTTTCTTTCTCCGAGTGACAGCCTGAAAAAGACTCAGGAAAAAATGCAAGAATATATGGAAAATGGCTGCCGTTTGGGTTGGCTGATTAACCGCAAAAAACGGGAAGTTGAAATTTATCGCCTCGGTCAAGAAGTGGAAGTCTTACAATCTCCTCTCACCCTTTCTGGGGAAAATGTTTTGCCGGGATTTGTTCTAAATTTGCAAAAAATTTGGAATTAGCCGAATTAAATTCGGGCTTATATAATCTTCGGTTTGTAGTGAGGACTTTAGTCCTCTGATTTATGCGGGCTGAAACCCTCACTACGAACCAATTTAGTTGTTGATAAATTTGATAAGATTGTAAATACCCATAACATTAACCCTCTCGAATTATGGTTCAAACAATTCAAGCTAAAAATGCCACATTAGCAGAATTAAAAACACTTTTTAACCTGCAAGTTGTTACAGACGACCCATTTTTTAGAGAATGGCAAGATGAATTGCCAGACATCAGCGACTTTCAAAAACGACAGCTAGATCAGATCAAAGCGGGTTACTTCAACTTGCTAGAGTATCCGCCGATGCTGGAAAAAACCATCAGTTTGTCGATCGTCTCTCCGCTGTTATTTGCCGGAGAATTTTACCTGCATCCTTTCTACATTAAACCGGAAAAATCTGTCGAAATTTCCGAAGAAGATGAAGGGGTAATCATCAAAGGTAGCATCGACACTTTAGTTTTGAAAGACCAGTTTTGGCTGATGGTAATCGAATCGAAACGAGTTTCATTTTCCATCGAAGCGGGACTGGCACAAATCTTAGCTTATATGCTGGCAAATCCCAACCCCGATCGCCCCAGTTACGGCATGATTGCTACAGGTGGCAGTTTCATCTTTGTCAAATTAGTCAAAGGAGAATCACCGCAATATAGCACATCTAAGGGGTATCTCACTCGTAACCCCGGTAACGAACTTTATGATGTACTCCGCATCCTCAAACGCTTGAGTCAAATAGCAATTAGTCATTAGTCAGTAGTCATTAGTCATTAGTGAGTTTGGGCGATCGCACCCCGATTGCCCTTTTCCGCTTGCATCCGCTTGCATCCGTTAAATCTGCTACAAAATCCGTTGCCGAACTTCGCAATTACCAAGGCGAACCGATCATGGTAAAAGCAGCCCAATAATAAGGATGCGACAAATTTTTGTCTCCCCTGGCGGCCAACTCCGCAGGCAAAGGCAGAGCTTGATTATTGCCCGATCGCACCAAATAACCATCTTGCAAGCGCACTTCCCCGCGCAACATCGCCAACTGCGCTTGACGCAAGGCTTCAGCCTTAATCGGCGCCGTGCGCAACTGCTGGTAAAACTCAGTCATCAGCCCCAAAGTTCCAGCATCGCTGACATACCACAAACTCGCCAAAGCCGATTTTACCCCAGCGTGCACCGCCAACCCCGCAAACCCCAACTCAGCTTGTTCGTCACCCACCGCCGTAGTACACGCACTCAAAACCAACAACTCCACCTGCGGGTTAGATAACTTCAACTCACCCAACTGATTTAACCGCAACTTAGTATCCCAAAACTGAATGTAAGAATTTTCCGCACCACCAGGCTGAAAATCGCCATGAGTCGCTAAGTGAATAATTTTGTATTGTGGTTGATTGCGCTTATCCTTCAAATTTGCCAGAGTAAAAGCTTCGTTGAGAAAAGACGAACCAGGCCAAATCTTGCCGACAATTGTTGATATTTCCAACGGCACCGCAGGCAAAGGATTTTGATCGTATTTTTCGGGAAATTTCGACGCACCCATCGCCAAAACTTCCGAACCCTTAACATCGGCATAGCGAGTATCAGTCAAACTCAAACTAGGAATCAGGCCTAAACTGTACTTTTCTACCAAGAACTGTTTGCCATCGTAAAGAGCAGCCAAAGGCAAAGTTCGCAAACCTGCATCCATCGAAAACACCAAGGTATCAATCTTGTTAGCCTCCAATTCCGGTAGCAGCGGTGCAATTAACCACTGGTAAAGTTCCTCGGCAGGTTCCTTGTAATCAGTAGAATTCAATCTTCTGGGAGTTCGGATAGCATTCGTAAATTCTTTAGCAACTTGCAGCACAGTCTCGCGACTTACAGGCACAGTTTTAAAAACATTTTTGCCATCTGGCAATAACAGCACAAGTTCTAAATGGTTCTCTTTTGCCCACACATAAACAATCGCGGGTTTAACTCCCGTCAAGCTATTGACGCTGCTGAGAGTATCTCGAATACTTTGCTGCGTGATTGACTTTTGACCGAGATTGCCGCCAAAGTAACGTTCAAATTCTCGGCCCTGAACTCTATCCCTTTGCTGCACTGCGTCGATCGGACTTATTTGCATCGCACTCGATCGAGAAATCTCAGGAACCCTGACATTCCCGATACTTTCTGCACTTCCAGAACTCGCGGGCTTCTGTGCAGTTGTCGCCGCGCTGCCGTTTTCTGTCGCCGCAGGCGTACCCAGATTGTCTTTTAACACCGACGGCGACAGCAATACCGACCCGGCCGCAGTCTCACTCGACCGCGCCTCAACAGGCGTAGCAGCCGATTCTGGAGATACATTTGCGGTATCGATCTTGGGCGCAGACACTGCGGGGGTCTGAGTGACAATTTGTGCAGAATTACCTGTAGTTTTTAGTACCACCGTCGCAGTTGGTGCTGGACTCGGCACGATCAGCAGTTGCCCGGTAGTAGTTGGGGTAGCAGGGTTAGACTTCGAGTTTCCCGTCGGCACAGTCGTCGCCGTGCAATTTCCCGACGCGCAAGTGCTTTGCAGCAGCGTCAGCGAACCCGATCGCACCAGCCCGTCTGTAGAAATGCTGACGCTGGAGGCAAGCTCGGCAGCCGTTCCCGTTCCCGCAGCCCGAAACGCTCCCCCAGCATCGATTGCCACATCGCCGCCCGTATTGCCGCGAGCTTTGATCGAAACAACTTCAACATCTTTCTGGCCGGTAATCTTGCTCGATCCGGCCTTTCCCGACTCCGAACCCGAATTAATCACCCCTGTCACGATCCGCCCCGGCGCCGCGATCGAGATATCTCCGCCGCGAATGGCACCGAAAGCATTGACGTTGCCCGCTGCTACCGAACCGGCGCTGCGGATATTAATATCGCCCGCCACCCCGTTTGCCGATCGAGATGAAACCGTACCAGCAGTCACGTTACCCTGACTGCTAGTGATGTTAATCCCCGCATTCGAGCTAACGTCTCCGACGTTCACAGTACCGCCCATCAGAGCGATCGAGGCGTTATCAGTGCCGGCGATCGCACCCGTTCCCACGATCGCCCCAGTACCATTGGGCGATCGCAGCGTCGTGGGATCTTGAAATGTCACAGCCACTGGCGTTGAATTTGGCGTTGAATTTGGCGTTGTTGTTGCCGGAGAAATCGTGATCAGCCCGCTGCCATCAGCACGCCCGATCGCTACGGAAGCAAACCCGTTCCGCAGCGAATTCAATTTCGCCGCAGTCAAGTCCAAAGCCCTGGTATCAGCAGCACCGGCAATAGTAATATTTTGAGCAGGATCTGCCGGTTGCAGCACCAGATTGCCGTTGCTGGCGATCGAATTGTTGCCGCCCGTCAAGTCAATTTCATTGCCCGTCAGAGTAATATTTCCCCCTGTTTCCGAGCCGCCAGCTTGGATCGCGCCGACAGTGACTCCGCCGCGGCCAGTCAGCGTCACGTTGCCCGCGCGATCGCCTCTCGTGTCGATCGCGCCTGCCGTCACCGTCCCCTCTGCGGTAACACTAACATCCCCCGCCGAGCGCGGCACTTGGGAAGAATTGAGAGAAGTGCTAATCCTGGGGGCTGTTCCAGTGCGTAGCTGACCGGTGGTGACATTGCCCGTTTTGCTATTGATGCGAATTCCTTGATTGTTGGTAGTGATATTTCCAGTGCCAATATTACCGTCAGCTTTCAGAGTAATTGAGGCATTATCGAACCCTCTGAGGGAACTTCTGGTAATAATTGTTCCCAAACCCGCCGGCGATTGAATAATTAGCGGGTCATAAAATGTAAAATCGTTAGCAATCAAAATCGCACCGCTACCGTTGCTGCTGCCGATCGTAATTCCAGCAAACCCATTTTGCAAACTTCCAAGTTCGTTTGCAGTCAGATTCAAATAAGTATTAGTCCCGACATCTGCTGAACCGCCGATCGCAATATTTTGACCCGGACTCGAAGGTTGCAGTACCAAAAAGCCACTGCCGCTGACCGAATTTTTGTCACCTGTCAAATTAATTTCATTACCGGTCAAAGTAATGTTTCCCGAACCTCCGGCGATCGAACTAACACCCAGAACGCTCCGAGCCGTCAAAGTTACATTTGCCGACGATTTCGAGCCGCTAGCATCAAGTTTTTGGGCCGTGATGTTCTGGCCTTCAAGCAGAATATTTCCGCTGGTTCCGGTACTGGGATTCGATGTAGAAATATTGGTAGCCACGGTTGTTCCCGGACTAATCAAACTAATATTTCCGCCGTTGCTCGACAAATTGCCCGCCGTAATTTGACTTCCCGAAATGGCGATCGCACCACCCTGAGTGCTAATTGTATCTCTAGCATTCATCGAAAAAACACCCGCACCATTGCGATCGGCATCTGCTCTCAATGTTACCGAACCAGTAGTAGCTTGAAAGCTCAACTGATGGTCAGCCAAATCAGCAATTTTAATATCGTTGAGCGCTTCGAGAACCACATTTGCCGTCCCCGACATACTTTCCAAAGCTCTTGTTGAAATTGTCAGCGCAGCCCCAGAATTGTTTTGCTGTCCCGGTGGCGTTCCCGCTGCCAAAATATTATTGTTAGCAATAACTGCCGCATCACCGTCACCTGCTGGCGAATCTGTAATTAAAATATTTTCCGGATCTAGCAGCAAAGTCCCCAAACCGTTTGTCCCGGAGGTATCGACAGTCCCGTTAAAAATCAATCTTTGCTTGCCCGAAACTTCCACAAACCCGCCCGTACCTGTGCCGCCACCAGTTGCAGAAACGCCCGTGGCGCTGATGCTGCCCAAAAATGCTGTCGTGTTGTTCGCCCAGACAAAAACTCTGCCGCCGTTACCTGATTGAGTGGCGTTGGCTGCGATCGAACTTTTGCCATCCACATAAGTCATCGCCGCATTCGGCACAGTTCCCTCGCCGCGGTAATCTCCCCCGATCCGCACCGTGCCGCCGCCACTTGGCCCCGAAGCATCAATCTTCGCTCCCAACAGCCCTACCTTGTCGCCCAACACGTTCACACTTCCTCCCGCACCCCCCCTGGCAGACACGTCCGCAGCACCCGATACCAGAGCAGTTCCAGCACCTGTGGCCACAGTTTGACCGCCCGTCAGTACGACTTCACCTTGAGCATTCGTAGTTATACCAGTAGCGTGAGTAACGCCGGGGCCAGACAGCAGGCGAGGCAAAGTCTGGGGAGAAAAGGGCAGAGCTGCCGAACCCGACACTCCCCCAGCGGCAGCAACTTCTAAACTCAGCAACAGCCCATTTTGACTCAACCGCACCCGATTTTCCCCCGGAACCGCCGCCACCGTAATTTGACCCCCAGGCGCTGAAAGTTGCCCCGTACTGATCACCGTGCCGCCCACCAAAGTCAAACTCTGCCCGGTTCCCACAGCCAAGTCACCAGCATTGACAATACTCCCCGACTGCGAACCAAAAGCAAAAGTGTTAGGTGTGCCCACGAGGGCCGCGTAGTTGTTCGCCCCCGTACCGTTAAACCAGCCGCTGTCAAAACCGATACCGCTAGCAGTGGTAGCAAAAAAAGACCCCGACACGTCGAGTCGGGCATTTGTGCCGAAAATAATCCCTGCGGGGTTCATCAGGTACAAGTTAGAATTGCCACCGCTAACTTGAATTAGACCGTTAATTAAGGAAGCATCGCCGCCGACAACGCGGCCGAGGATATTTTTAATGGTTGGGTTGGAGATGAAATTGGCAGTTTCGCCAGAATTCAGACCAAATTGGGTAAAACTGTGAAACAGATTTGCTCCGTCTCTGGAGGGTGTGCCGCCTTGAATGTCGTAGCGAGTTGTCGGCCCTGTGCCCTTGCCTGGGGTGACAGTGGTTCTGGTGCCGTCTGGGGCTGGAATAATCGGCCCGGCCGCGGCAATTTGAGATTGGGGATAAATTGCCACAATCACCCATCCGCTGCTATTTTCTTTGAAGAAAACCAGGTTGGGTAAAAAATCTAATATCAAAAATCCAGCAAGGGGAATTGCTGCCAGAATCGATCGCACAGCACGTTGAGCATTCATAAGTTTGCCTCGATCTAGACCTTAATTCGAGTTTAAAATGGAGATTTTAGGTAAAAAAGAGTCGATCGCACCCCTATGCTGACAATTCCTAACGCTAGCTCTCGATCGCAAATTTCAAATTTTAAGTCTAATTTTGATTGTGTCACTAACATAGCAAAGACTGACAGTAAGTGTCGAAACACAGTTCCGTTTAAACGCCAGAAAATTATGAGCGATCGAATAATTGTCCGTGCGATCGGTTTAACTGGGGGCATCGCCACCGGAAAAACCGCTATATCTAATTATCTGACAGATTCCTGTGGATTTCCGATTTTAGATGCCGATATTTACGCCCGCGAAGCTGTGCACCCAGATTCGCCAATACTCGACTCTATTGTAAAACGATACGGCACTGGTATTTTGCTGCCCGACGGCAATTTAAATCGGCCAGAGTTGGGAAATATTATTTTTTGTAACCCAGCCGAGCGTCAGTGGTTGGAACAACAGATTCACCCTTACGTGCGCCGCCGATTTGTTGAGGAAACTCAAAGCTGCATTGCTGCATTAAGTCATGTATCCCAAAACACATTGACTGTGGTTTTGGTAGTGCCGCTGCTGTTTGAAGCTAACATGACTGACTTGTGTACCGAAATTTGGGTAGTGTACTGTTCGCCCGCAGTGCAGTTACAACGGCTGATGCAGCGAGACGGCTTGAATTGCGATCGAGCGTCGGCCCGAATTAACGCCCAGATGCCGCTAGCTCAAAAGTGCCAACAAGCTGATGTTGTTTTGGACAACTCCTCAACCCTCGACTCCTTGTTCCTACAAGTAGATGCGCAAGTCAGTCGATTTTCCATTTTCGATTTTTGATTTTTGATTTGAGATTAACTGGCGATATCGGTTTAAAAAACTGATTTCTATAATCCCTGCGCGCAATTCTTGAATGGTTGCGTCCTCATATCAATAAATTATGAAGTTAATCTGAAGAGCCGTAAAAATTTACAATTTGCGGTTTTCGTTTCCTGGTTTGAAGAGCATTTAAAGAGAATTGCAGGGGTTAAATTCTGCTTGTTGCCCGCAAACAGCAGGCAACTCGAACTTATGAGCGAACAAGCGAGCTAAATGAGGGGTTTTACCCCGTTTTGACGAAAAATCAAAAAAATTGCAGGTACTGTCAATTACTAATTGATGATTTCGCGCCAATTCAATTTTTTACCCTGATAGCAGAGTAGAGGCTATGTATCAAGAAGTGGAAAATACGACACGGAACTCTATGATGCGCCTCTACTCTTCTATCCTGATGTCAAGCCTGTTACTGAGCGGCACCGCAGTTAAGGCTCAAAGCATTGAAACTCGATCGACCTTTTTCTCTCAAGACAACTCTGCTCCCGAAATTATCACCGCTGTAGCCAACACTCAAAACTTTTACGCAGATAGCGATAAAGATGTGGCACCAGAACGAGGTAGCGGAAGATAAACGCCAAAGATGGACATTTTTACCAAAAGAAGCGAAACATACTGAGTCATTAATTTGGAGTGTGTTTGCTTTTGTTGATCGCTGGAAACCTTAGTAATTAGAGCATTCTCTAACTAAAGGTTAACGGTAATTAGGTCTGGGGCGTTCTGGGTTAGTTTTCATCGGTAACTAGAAAGATCGAGAGGAAAAATAGAATGTATACTCCCGTGAAGTTCATTTATTTGGCTGCGCTATTAGTTAACGCTCTGGTTCTTCCTCAAAAACTTGAAAATATTTCCATAACAGAACATCAGTTCGATAACTTGCAACAAATGCTAAGCTGTTCAACATCTAAACTGCATTAACTAAGTTCCCTTTATTTTTTATTTTTCGGTTCCATTTCATAATTAATCCTCCTTCATTTAAAAGTTTATTTAACAGTGATTCTAGTTTTTCAATGGATTCAAATAA
>JANYGO010000177.1 GCA_025362325.1 Cyanobacteriota bacterium
AGCAGTAATCGGCCGCCCAATCACCAGATAATCAGCACCAGCATTAATCGCAGCCTTCGGAGTCATCGATCGTTTTTGATCGCCTCCATCGGCCCATTTCGGGCGTACCCCGGGACAAACCAACAAAAAATCATCCCCGCAACTCATTCTTAACTGTTCTGCTTCTTGGGGAGAACAAACCGCACCAGCTAAACCCGTTTCCTTAGCCAACAATGCCATGTGCAAAGCATATTCTGGCAACTCCAAAGGTATTTTTAACTCAAAAGCTAACTGTCGCGCATTCAAACTCGTTAACAGAGTAATTGCAATCAATTTAGGAGTCGGTTTATCAACTGCCGCCGCCCCTTCTACCAAAGCCAACTGTGCCGCTTTCAAAGCATCTTTACCACAAGTAGAATGGATAGTCAATAAATCCACATTGTACTTAGCAGCCGCCCGACAAGCACCCGCCACAGTATTGGGGATATCGTGAAATTTCAAATCGAGAAAAATCCGTTTTTGCCTCTCTTTCAGAATCTCAATAATTGCCGAACCGCAGCTAACGAATAATTCTAAACCGACTTTCCAGAATGATACATCGGCGAGTTTGTCGATCAGTGCGATCGCACTTTCTTGACTGGGGACATCCAAAGGAACAATAATTTTATCTGCGATCATAGTACCGTTTGTAGTAAGGACTTTAGTCCTTGTTATCTAAGTTTATAACTGTTCGTACCGTTCGTAGTAAAGACTTTAGTCCTTTCTTTTTTTCTTTTCAATTGTTCGCTATCAGGAATTCAACTTTTTTAACATGGATTTTAGGGACTCGCATTCCTCACTACGAACCTTGGAAGGACTCGCATTCCTCACTACGAACCTCAGATGAAATTAGACTATCAACCGGACAAACTTATTTTTTCCCACTTGCAAAACTTTACTGCACAAATCAGTAGGTGATTCAAATGTAAGGTTAACATCAGAAACTTTATCGCCCTCCAACTTCACACCGCCGCCCTGCATCAACTTCCGCGCCTCACCGCTGCTCTTGCAAAGCCCGCTAGCGCTCAGAATATAAAACAACTTAGCCGGAAACTGCACGTTTGCCAAGGAAAACTCTGCCACAGCATCAGCTTGTCCCGCCGCACCTTTGATTAGCGCGATCGCATCTTGTTGTGCCCGATCGCCCGCTGCTTTCCCAAAATACTGACTTACCACATCCACAGCCAAAAGTTTCTGTTTTTCTCGCGGATTTTCCGGCAATCCATCAAGTGGCAAATCTGTCAATAGTTCAAAATACTGGGCGATCGAGCGATCGGCAATTTTCTCCAACTTAGAATACATCGTCAGCGGGTCTTCTGACAAACCCACATAATTGCCCAAAGACTTCGACATTTTCTGCACGCCGTCAGTCCCGATCAAAATCGGCATCAGCAAACCAAACTGCGGTTTCATCCCAAAATGGCGCTGCAAATCCCTCCCCACCGCAATATTAAACTTTTGGTCAGTTCCGCCCAACTCCACATCGGCTTCCAAGACTACTGAATCGTAACCCTGCATCAGCGGATACAGAAACTCGTGCAGGAAAATCGCATTCTCCTGCTGCATCCTGTTATCAAATCCCTCTTTAGCGAGCATCTGCTGCACCGTCATCGTGCCTAGTAGCTCCAAAATCTTCGCCAAGTCCAATTTCGACAACCACTCGGAGTTGTAGCGAATTTCCAAGCGTCCGGGCGTGTCAAAATCTAGAATCGGACGCACTTGGTCTAAATAAGTCTTGGCATTTTCCGCCACTTGTTGGGCACTCAACTGGCTGCGCGTCTCCGATTTCCCTGTCGGATCGCCAATTCTTGCGGTAAAATCGCCGATGAGCAGTACCGCCGTGTGGCCGGCATCCTGAAAAGCTCGCAGCTTGCGGAAACAAATGCTATGTCCCAAGTGAATGTCAGTCCCTGTGGGGTCAATTCCCAGTTTGACTCGCAAGGGGCGATCGACTTTTGCCAGCATTTGGACTAAATTTTCGTCAGGGTTGCTAGAATCAGGTCGATCGGGAAAAATCTCGCTGACGCCGCGGTAAAGCGCTGAAAGGTTAGGAGTTATCATCGGGGAGCGATCGTCCATCATCATATTTTGCCAAAGTGCAGCAGAATTAGTTACACTCACTGATTGACACATAAAAACATAACTATCAAGCTACTATAATCCCAAAGCTGACCAGCTTTCACGAGCTGACCGGCTTAATCGTTCTCATCTAAAATTAAAAGTCTCAAACCCCAAATCGAGTGAGGAAGTGAAATCCACGTGTCAACCAACGCAGTCCCCAACAACACGGAAAACTCAGCCCCCGTATTCGAGTTTGTTCAGTCAGTCAGCAAAGTGACCGCCGGAACCATACTCAGCATGACAATGCTAGCCAGTTCCGTAGTCGCTGGCGGACTGGTTGGCTTAGCGATCAGTTTCCGCAATTTGCCAGATGTTCGCATCTTGCAAACCTACTCTCCCACCGAAACCACCCACATTTACGACATCAACGGCAAGCCCCTAGCCAGCATCCACGACGAAGCTAACCGGGATGTCGTACCCCTTGACAAAATCTCCCCGAACCTGAAACGGGCCGTAATGGCGATCGAAGACAGCAACTTCTTCACCCACAAAGGCATCAACCCCGGCGGCATCGCCAGAGCTCTCATAGCCAACATACAGAAAGGTAGAACTGTTGAAGGCGGCTCGACGATGACTATGCAGTTAGTCAAAAACTTGTTTCTATCTCCCCAGTCAAAATTCAGCCGCAAGATAGCTGAAGCGGTAATGTCTATCCGGTTGGAGCAAATTCTCAACAAAGACCAAATTCTGCAACTGTACCTGAATCAAATCTACTTAGGGCACAACTTGTACGGTGTAGAGACAGCTTCCCGAAGCTATTTCAACAAATCAGCAGATAGTTTAAGCCTTGCAGAAGCAGCGATGCTGGCCGGCATAATTTCCGCCCCCGAAGAATACAGTCCTTTCGTCAATTACAAGTTGGCAAAAGAACGGCAGGAAACCGTTTTAGGCCGCATGAAGGATCTCAAATGGATTACGCCAGCAGAAGCAGATACCGCCCGAGCGCAAAAAATTAAGCTCGGCAAAATTACCTCTTTTGGCGGCTCCCAAGTTCCTTACGTCACACAAGCCGTAGTCCAAGAGCTGACACGGCGTTTCGGGCGAGATGCCGTCCTCAAGGGAGGAATGCGCGTTCAAACCACGATCGACCTCAAAATGCAGCGTCTGGCCGAAGAAACCGTCAAAGCGTGGCACGATCGGCTTTACAACCAAGGACTTTTTTACGATCGCGACCAAGGTCAAATTGCCCTAGCAGCCGTCGATCCCCGCACCCACTTCGTCAAAGCCATGGTGGGCGGCGTCGATTACCAAAAGAGTGAGTTCAACCGCGCCATTCAAGCACGCCGCCAGCCCGGATCTGCTTTTAAGCCTTTCGTCTACTACGCTGCCTTTGCTAGCGGCAAATACGGCCCCGATTCCGTAGTCTACGACTCTCCAGTCGGCTACCGCGACGGCGACGGCTACTACTACCCTCAAAACTACGGCGGCGGCTTCTCCGGCGCTGTCAGCATCCGCAGAGCCCTAGAAGTATCGCTGAACATTCCCGCCATCAAGCTCGGCCAAGAAGTCGGATTGAATAAAGTGATTGAGATTTGCCGGGTGCTCGGCGTCAGAAGTCCCATGGAACCCGTGGTTTCTTTGCCCTTGGGTGCAGTTGACTTGACTCCTTTAGAAATGGCCGGAGCTTTTGCTACCTTCGCCAACAACGGCTGGCATTCTGACACCACGTTTATCGTCCAAGTCACTGACAGCAGCGGCAACGTCTTGCTCGACAACACGCCCAAACCCAAATTAGTTCTCAATCCCTGGGCTGCGGCATCTCTCAACAGCGCTTTGCAAGGCGTAATTAACAACGGTACTGCACACGCAGGCCAACTAGGAAGACCAGCAGCCGGGAAAACAGGTACAACTTCCTCAGAACGGGATATCTGGTTTGTGGGTTACGTACCGCAGTTATCAGTTGCCATTTGGATGGGCAACGACGATTACACACCGATGAGCTACGGTGCTACTGGCGGTGGGATTGTAGTTCCAGTTTGGCGCGATTTTATGAGCCAAGCTTTGCAGGGAGTTCCCGTAGAAGATTTCAAACCTGCTTCAGCTTTTGAGCGGCCTTAGTCATTAGTCATTAGTTCACAGTTGGCAGTTGGCAGTTGGCAGTTGGCAGTTGGCAGTTGGCAGTTGACCGTTGACCGTTGACCGTTGACTGTTGACCGTTGACTGTTGACTCACAAACTAGGTCTATAAGCATTCTTCCTTCTTCCTTGTTCCGACTTCCATCGAACTTGAATCCGTTACATCCGTTACATCCGTTACACAATCCGTTGCCGAACTTCCTTCTACTTAAGATTGTTTTTCTAGCTCAGATTTCATTCGCTCCAGCGTTGAGTTCATTTGCTCAAACATTTGCTGGGGCGTGATTCCAAATTGATTGAGCTGTGTTTTTAACTGCTCTACAGTCATCTGAGCCATGAAGTCCTCCGACAGCTCGAACCGCTTCATGAAAATACGGTAGCGCTCCATCATAGATTCCATCTGAGCGATGAACATCTTCTTGCCTTCGCGATCGAATTTGCCGTAATTGCCACCTAGTTTGATGAGAGATTGATAGTCTTCAAACAACAGCTTGGCTTCTTGCTGAACAATTTCTGAATCAAAAAATCCCATAATTTTCCTACCTAATTTTTTAATATTGAATTGATTTTGATCTAAGCGAGAAATCCCGCTGCGTTTTGTACTATTTTATCATTTGCCCGAGCAAGTCCCTACCCCTCAAGGCGCAAGAATCAGTAGAAATTTCCGTACAGCAGAGTGCGAGAGTGCGAGAGGGGGAGAGGGGGAGATGGGGAGATGGGAGCATCTCATTTTTGCAAAAAGCATTTTTTTATAGTGCTGTCCCCGCTCGCGAGCTTCGCAAGTGCTCGCACTACAAATGCAAAACTGAGATGCACTCCTGGGAGACTGGGGGAGAATTGTCCAATTCCCAATTCCCAATTCCCTCAACATTGATTCATTAAATCCGTTAAATCCGTCAAATCCCTTAGACTCATCCGTTACCGAACTTCTCTGTTCCTCCTGACAACTGACAACTAACAACTGACAACTAACAACTGACAACTAACAACTGACAACTGACTTCAAAGTTGCCCGATGCGTTCTAACGGCCAAAACCGCACTACAGCGCGGCCGATGATATTCTTCTTAGGTAAAAATCCCCACCTGCTGGAGTCGTTGCTGTTGTTGCGGTTGTCTCCCATCACGAAGTATTGATTTTCCGGGACGCGATAAGGCCCCCACTGGTATTTAGGAGGTTCCGCAATATATTTTTCGACGAGGGGTTTGTCGTTGAGATAAACTAAACCTTTTTTAACCGCGACGGTTTGACCCGGTAAGCCAATTACCCGCTTGATAAATGCTTGGTCTTGGGTAAAGCCTTGTTCTTGCAACTGTTCCGGCGGCGCAAATACTACGATGTCGCCAGTTTTTGGAGGTTCGAGGTAGTAGGAGATTTTTTCGACTACGACGCGATCGCCCACGCGCAAAGTTGGTATCATAGAATCTGAGGGTATGAAACGCGGTTCTGCCACCAACGCTCGAATCACTATTGCTAAACCCAAAGCAATAATTACTATCTGAAGATTTTCTCGCTGCGACTTCCAGGCTTTCATCCACCAGGTTTCAGCCGGAATTTCTGCTACTTCTGTACCCAAATTCTTTTTTTCAGATGTCATTTATTTCTCCCGTATATAGTCGCTGCTAATTATCTAATTGGCATGGAAGTAGGTCGCTCTAATTCTACGTAA
Source organism: Cyanobacteriota bacterium (assembly GCA_025362325.1). Lineage (GTDB taxonomy): Bacteria > Cyanobacteriota > Cyanobacteriia > Cyanobacteriales > Microcoleaceae > Microcoleus. Next base: position 5,883 of record JANYGO010000177.1, read on the forward strand.
AACTTTGTTTGGGTATTTGGAAACCCCAAGCGAGCACGCACTGGGGCGCCACCACTACTGAAACCGAGTCGATATGTTTGAGTTTTTTTGAGATGAAGATACTTAGAAAAATTGAGTGAATTTTGTTAATATTAACTCATAAAAAAGGCAGAGAATTTTAATTCTCTACCTTTTTTATGTGAGGATTTTGAGTTTTCTGCGATCGCCAGATTAGCTATTTCACAATTTTACTCGCGATCGCACGCCACTCAACCTTACTCAGCACCTTGGGGCAGCAATTCCCGTTTTTGACCTTGCAGCACCTTCACAACTCCGGCTTCGTCCACATCCACAACAGCGGTGTCACCGTCTTTGATGCGGCCAGAAAGAATTTCCTCAGCCAAGCTGTCTTCCAACAACCGCATAATGGCGCGGCGCAGAGGTCGAGCTCCGTAGCTGGGGTTGTAGCCTTCTTCTACCAGCCGTTCCTTGAATTTCTCGGTCACTTCCATCGTGATTCCCTGTTCTGTCAAGCGGCCGAACACTTCTTTGAGCATGATGACGGCGATTTCCTTGACTTCTTCCTTGTTCAACTGACGGAAGACGATAATTTCGTCAAGTCGGTTGAGGAATTCTGGGCGGAAGTAGTTCTTAAGTTCTTCGTTAACCAAGGAACGAATGCGGTTGTAAGTAGCATCGGCTTGGTTGTCGCTGAACTCGAAGCCGAGGCCACCGCCGCCTTTTTCGATGACCTTAGAACCGATGTTAGAGGTCATAATCAGCAGCGTGTTTTTGAAGTCCACGGTGCGACCTTTGGCATCGGTTAAGCGGCCGTCTTCCAATATTTGCAGCAGCATATTGAAGACATCGGGGTGGGCTTTTTCGATTTCGTCGAACAATACGACGGTGTAAGGACGGCGGCGGACTGCTTCTGTGAGTTGGCCGCCTTCGTTGTAGCCGACGTAGCCCGGAGGAGAACCGATAAGTTTGGAGACGGTATGACGTTCCATGTATTCGGACATATCCAGCCGAATCATCGCGTCTTCGGAACCGAAGAAGTAGCCAGCTAAGGCTTTGGTCAGTTCGGTTTTGCCGACGCCTGTGGGCCCGGAGAAGATGAAACTGGCGATCGGGCGATTGGGATTTTTCAAGCCAACGCGAGCGCGACGAATGGCGCGGGAAACGGCTTTCACTGCTTCTTCTTGGCCGATCAAACGCTGGTGCAAGGTATCTTCCATGTGCAGCAGCTTTTCGGACTCAGATTCAGTTAATTTGTTAACCGGTACGCCCGTCCAGCTTGCCACGATTTGAGCGATGTCTTCTTCGGTAACTACTGGCGATGGGTCGGTGTCGCCACGGGCCGCCGAGTCGGTTTTTTTGGCTTGGGAAATAGCGCGAATTTCGGCTTTGATCGTCATTTCTCGATCGCGCAATTCACCCGCTTTGTCAAAGTCTTGAGAGCGCACCGCTTCATCTTTATCTTTCAGGACTTTGCGGAGTTCCTTATCAAGTTCCTTAGCTGCGGGGGGCAGTTGGGAGTTGATCAGGCGAACTCTCGAACCAGCTTCATCTACCAAGTCAATGGCTTTGTCTGGGAGGAAGCGGTCAGAGATGTATCGGTGAGAAAGTTTGGCTGCGGCTTCCAAGGCCGTGTCCAAAATTTTCAGCTTGTGGTGCTGTTCGTAGCGTTCCCGCAGACCGAAGAGAATCTCGATCGTCTCATCAACAGTCGGTTCGCCGACCATCACCGGCTGGAAGCGCCGTTCTAGGGCTGCGTCGCGTTCGATGTGCTTGCGGTACTCATCGAGGGTTGTAGCGCCGATACACTGGAGCTCGCCTCTAGCCAAAGCCGGCTTGAGAATGTTCGCTGCGTCGATCGCCCCTTCAGCCGCACCAGCACCGATCAAAGTGTGCACTTCGTCAATCACCAAAATCACGTTACCCGCCGTGCGGATTTCGTCCATGATTTTTTTCAGGCGCTCTTCAAATTCGCCCCGGTATTTCGTACCGGCGACGAGCAGGCCGATATCGAGGGTGACGACGCGCTTGTCTTCGAGGATATCTGGGATGTCGTTATTAGCGATGCGCTGGGCCAGGCCTTCGGCGATCGCAGTTTTACCGACTCCGGGTTCGCCGATGAGTACCGGGTTATTTTTGGTACGGCGACCGAGGATTTGAATTACCCGTTCGATTTCTTTTTGGCGTCCGACTACGGGGTCAAGCTTACCATCAACCGCCATTTGAGTCAGGTTGGCGCCGAATTCGTCTAGGGTTGGGGTTTTGGTGCGAGCGCCGCCGCCAGTGGCTGCGACTTCTGCGGTTTCTCCCAGCATCCGAATCACTTGGGTGCGGACTTTCGACAAGTCTACTCCCAGATTTTCCAGGACTCTAGCCGCTACTCCTTCACCTTCGCGAATCAGGCCGAGCAGCAGGTGTTCGGTGCCGATATAGTTGTGTCCGAGTTGGCGAGCTTCTTCGAGGGACAGTTCTAGAACCCGCTTGGCGCGCGGGGTGAACGGAATTTCGACTGCTACGAACCCCGAACCGCGCCCGATGATTTTTTCGACCTCAATCCGAGCATCTTTGAGGTTGACCCCCATTGATCTGAGAACTTTAGCCGCAACTCCGGTTCCTTCTCCGATCAGACCCAGGAGGATCTGTTCTGTCCCTACGAAGTTGTGACCCAGGCGGCGAGCTTCTTCCTGGGCCAGCATGATTACTTTTATTGCTTTTTCTGTGAAGCGTTCAAACATGATTTATTCCCACCTGCTATATGCCCGTTTCCATGTCACGCTCGCACTTAAGGAGCGTTTTTGTTCTCGTAGGGACACGGCATTGCCGTGTCCCTACTCGTACTGCTTATTCTAGCGTGACAGATTCTAGGCTACTGTTGCAGGGTGGCTTTCAACTGGGAAGACCCAAATGGTGGCTGACCTACAACCTCCCCTAGACTGCAAGAAGATCGCTCTTCTCGGTCTGTGCCCAACCTACGACTACTTATTGATGGATTCTAGCATAATCTTTTGGGCTGTCATGTAGCTGCAAAATTGATAATTCTCCAAGAGTACGGCTGTTTTTTTACAAAAGTTATTGTCAGTTGTGCGATCGATCTCCTAAACTCGCCTTTAAGCTCCTGCCCATCTCAAGAATCTGTTGGTGTGGGAGAGCGAGAACGAGCTGGGCTTTACTTATCTAAAATTTTGCCCCGATCTGTTGGGAATTTGGATACTATTCATGTTGTCATACTAAATCCGACCTTGTTACCCCCTTTATGATTCGGCGGTTGAAACCGCTACTACAAAAACGAAGTCCGCCTCCGCGGACTGAGAAATAAACGGGGTTTTTAACTCGGATTTGGTATCAGTTGTGCGATCGCTCCTGCATCAATTAGTGAGTGTTGCTACACTCCGAGGGGTTTAGCTCAGACTATACTCAGCACGGTCAAAGACCTTGCTTTCGTAGCAGAGTGCTTTTTGTCGTTAGCATATCTGACTTGAAAGTCTGAAACTTCAACGTTAGAAAAAATCTAAATTTTGTTTAAGGCGTAGTGAAAGTCAATCATGAATACTAGAAAGTTAGATGACTAGGTACAAAGTACCGAAGATCGATCGATCGAAGTTGCAGGTAAATCCCAGGATCGAACCACAGCAACTTCTGCTGGTTCACAAAAAGAATTCAATGCAGAAGAGCTAGGACGTGTCTACTTTATTCGGCACGGTGAAAGTACCAGTAACGAACGCAACATTTTTGCCGGAGTTCTGGACGTTGACCTCACATCCTTTGGCCGATTGCAGGCGCGCCGTGCAGGTGTTGACCTGAAGAAAAAAGGTACAAAGTTTGACGCAGTATATGTCTCCCACATGAGACGCGCGCGCCAAACTTGTGAAATCGCCCTTGCTGAAAGTCAGGCACTGAAGTCGCCCGATACCCCCGTTGAGATAGATCATCGAATTAGCGAAAAATCCTTTGGCATCTTTGCGGGGCGCAACCTAAATCTCCTGCGTCTTGCTCTTGGTTACGAAGGCTCCCTTGGAAATGTTGCACTCGCACAACGAAGCACCCCCAGCGGGCGAGAAGATTTCACAAGTTTATGCTCGCGCCGCCAATTTCTACGAGGACAAAGTTGTACCGCACTTGCAGCGGGGAGAAACAGTTCTAGTAGTGTGCCACCAATATGTATTAGAGCCTCTAGCACTTTATTTAAGTGGCTTACCGCCGACTTCTTACAAACACCTGAAACTTCCCAACGGTAAAGCTCTCAGCGGTGTGGATCTCGTCAAGTTTCGCGACAAGGAATCCGGCGGTGCCGCTTCCCTGCGGAAAGAGATCAACGATCTCTCAATTATGTGGGCGATTTTGATCTATGCGGTTGCCTTCTTGCTGGGAAGTTTGGTAGGGGCAATCACCGGCTCAGCAGGAGGGATTCCGTCAGCGCTATTTCGATCGATAATCGTGGCGTGTCTGGCCGCCTCAACATTTTATACCTACCTGGATATTGACTTTGCAGCGAGCAAACGCAAAGTAACCTCTACTGTAAAGTATCTAGTTTACGGCTGGATGGCAGTGCGGTGGGCCGTTGGGCTGTGCTTAATATTTTCGGGATTTTTGTATCAGACTGAAGCGGATCTGTACAAAGTTTTGTGGGTGCTGTTTTGGATGGTTCCGCCAGCCCTTACTTCCCCAGTTTTATCCGTGCTTTGGGGCGGCAATCTTTATCCGTCGGCCCTGTTGTCAAGGACGTTATCCATCATCGCTCCACTGGCGCTGCTGGCGACATTGAAGGTGGCCAATTTACCCATTAACGTTGACAGCCTGATCTTTTTCGCTGTCATTCTAATTCTAGGTCTGGCAATACCGGGAGCGATCGCCCAATTTTGGCGCGACAAATCGCCGGTTGAATCAAACCACCACAGTAAGAACTGGAAATTTATCGGCGTGCTGGCTGTGGCATTAATGGCTTTGGCAACCGGGTTTCAGTTTACTCCTGCAACATTCCTCAGCGATGTCTTTTCCTCAACAGATACAGCGCGATCGCTCGCTTGTCTGCAACAACTGGCAATTGCAACTTTGGTCTTTGTCTCGATGCGCGTAGCAGCTACCTTAACCTCAGTAGTGACAAAGGGCAAGCTCAGCAAGGCCGAAGCTCGGGATGCTTATATCCTGCTGGTGAACCCAAACTTTTTCCTTTAGGCGGCTCTTTTCATCGGAGTTAGTGCAACTGCAAATCCGTTAGCCGTAAGGTATGCAGTTTTTTGGGCATCGCTGGGCTTTTTCTGCATCCCGCTCGTCGAACAGATATTGTTCATGAA
>JANYGO010000182.1 GCA_025362325.1 Cyanobacteriota bacterium
TTGAGATTTTGTGGCGGTTTATCAAATATCAATGGCTCGAAATAGATGCCTACTCTAGCTGGCAATCTCTTGTTTCATCTGTAGAAAGAATTCTTAAAGAATTTGGAGATAATTATGTAATTAATTTTGCTTAACTACTTAGTCCAGAATCCGCTCATAACCAATCAGGTAGTCAGCAGTTGTACTTGCTGTGACTGGATCAGATTTTTCGCTCATCTTTCGCTCCTTACTGTAAGAATGCCGAGTTTGCTTGCTGTAGACAGCGTACAGCAAGTTGCTCAGTATTCGCTCAAACCCAAAACAGGACTTTCAGAGTGGGTACAAAAAATGGCTGGAACGACGCAAAATCGTCGATGGAGAACTAAGCGCTAATTCAAATCCCACCCTCTCCGTTTTTGAGAACTAGCAAAAGAACTGGCAAAAAAAACACCCGCAGGGGCGTTGTTGCTTACCGGGTATTTTTTCTAGCCAACTGACTCAACTCAAGCGGTTTCCTCATCCGCCGGGTCGCCGTAGGGGTCTTCGCTGGCCGGGCGCACGTTACCGAACTGTCCGGCATCCGCTACGTATGAGTCGGCGGGGTCGCCGTAGGGGTCTTCGCTGGCCGGGCGGGCGTTAGCGAAGTCTTCGGGATTTCGATCGCGCCTGGGATTTTCGTAATTGGCGTCAGGATCGACTTGCTCGCTGTCTGGCCCGACGATCGCATCTTTTAACTTCTTCAAAAATCCATCTACCATGATCAAGATCCTCTTTTTTATGTGCTGAAAAACTGCTGTTTTAGATTGGGAATTCCCGATTTAATTGAAAATCTCCAACCGGCCATCTAAAATCTCAAATGGTGAAGCTACTGTGCCGGAACAGGACTTGTAGCTTCCGGCAAGCCAGTGAGGTCTCGGCCGGTAGTTTGGTTGTTGTACCCTTGGAAATCGCGGTAACGCGCTGCCTCGGACTCCGGCACCTTAATTCCTTCAGGCGGGGGCGTTACCCAGTGAGCGCGATTCTGGGCATCGCGGTAGTAGACGCGACCATTTTTAGAAAGGTAATATTTTCCCTGCTGCCCCTGTTCTTGCTTGTTTTGGTGCTGGCGGTAGAGGTAATAAAGGGCTGCGGCTCCTACTAAAGTAATCCCTACTTTTTGAGTAGTGCTCAAGCCTTTTTTTGCTTCCGGCGTAGCAGGGGGAACGCGATTATTTTGCACTGATCCAGCGCGAGTGTCGTCAACGGTCGGCGGGGGAGCGGAACTTTGCTTAGAACCGCAAGCACTCAAAAACGGAAAGGTCAGCAGCGTTGTCAGCAGCAGAGCCATGAAGCGCGATCTTTTGGGTTCGAGTTTGATTGTGTTCATTGCCGCTCCGAATTGTCGGGATTACAGGTAGGGTGTGTTCTGGCTAGGTTGGGGAACCTGGGCTGCTGCCAACCGTTTTGTAAGTAAATCAATTTCTCAAAGCAATTTTAACAAAGTAGTTGCTGAGAGCTTACAACAGCGCCGGTATGGTATTGCCTTTGTATTTAATTATCCTCAATTTTTTCTAAGATTTACTCATTCCAGGGATATAAATAATTTTTTTTTAATTTCAGTCCGCAGGTATATGCAAAGGCGCAGCCTGAGGTTAAAAAAAGTTTGTGTGTGGGTGGACGGCCAGGAAGCGAAGTGAATCAGAGGGACGGGGCGAGTCCGAAACCCGTCCTCAGCAATGGCGAGGGAAAGGAGGCGGTGTTTAACTGCGCCTCCCGGCTTATCTGAAATGGCGGCAATTTTTTTGTGGAAATTCAGGAGATGCCGATCGCACTCCTGTATTAATAATTAACCGAGACAGAAAGCCGCCGAAGCTTTTCAGAATTTTTATGAAAATGCAAAATATAATTACTGCTGGATTGTCGATCGCCCTTTTATTCGCTGCAACCAAATACATACCTGATTTAAACCAGCAAAACCAAGTCAAACAATTGCTGGAAACAAAACAGTGTCCCGAATGCAATCTCAGCAATGCCAACCTGAAGGGAATGGACTTGCAAGGATTTAACTTGCAGGGAGCCAACCTAGAAGGTGCTAACTTATCAGGAGCCAAATTGGCGAATGCCAACCTCAAAAATGCCAACTTGAATCAAGCCAACCTGATGGGAGCTGATTTAGGCTGTAGCGGCATCAGCTTCAATGTTGATACTAATGGTCAAGCAGCTAATATGGATTTTAAAGTCAGTGCTGTTCCCGAAAAAAATAACCCAGAAAATGCAGTAGGTGGTTTCAACATGAAATCAACAGATCGAGGAACCACAATGCGTTTCAACCTCCCGGGATGCGCGGATTTCGAGAATGCTAAATTGCAGAAAACTCAAATGCCCGATGGCAACATTCATCCTTAATTCCCGCAAATTTAGCATTCGGTTTGAGCGTTCGGACTTTAGTCCTATTTCTGGGTTAAAGAAGGACTAAAGTCCTCACTACGAACCAATATTTTCAATTTTTAACCTTTGTTGAGTTCAAACAAAAAACCGCCGCCTGTTATTCAGGCGGCGGTTTTTTTAGGCAAGTAATTGCCAGCTAAAATTAGTGAGCAGAACCGTTACCGTGATACTTGTCGCTGTCGTAGAATCCGTTTTTTGTGCCGAAGAACAGACAGCAAACGGTGAAAACTGCCGTCAAGACTGCTAAAACTAACTTAACGTCCATAATTTACTGTCTCCTATTGAGTGCAAATACTCAGATTGTAGAATCTTTTTGGCTGGCGCGGCCATCTACCACCGTAGCGCCTGATTTGCTTGGCTGTACTCTGGTGCGGCAGTTTCCCGACGGCGAGACGATTCGGGGAATGATTGTTGAAACCGAAGCTTACGCTCCGGGAGATCCCGCTTGTCACGCTTACCGACAGCGGACTCCTCGCAATGAGGCGATGTTCGGGGCTGCGGGTATCAGCTACGTTTACTTAATCTACGGGATGTATCACTGTTTTAACGTGGTGACGGATGCAGAGGGGGTTGCTAGTGCTGTGCTGATTCGAGCTTTGCAGCTAGATGCGCCTCCCAAAGGGTTCGCTGCAATTCCCGAAAAAAAGCTGTTGCGCCTCGCTGCGGGGCCTGGGAAGCTGTGTAAGGTGCTGGAGATCGATCGAACTTTAAGCGGTTTTCCTTTGGGTGCAGACCAACCGCTGCGGTTGGAACACCGGAGCGAGGACTTTCAGCAAGCCGTGGAGGAAGGTACAATAAATTTTGTGCAAACTACGCGGATCGGGATTACGAAAGGGATAGATTTGTCTTGGCGGTGGTATTTGGGGAACTGTACGGCCGTGTCACAACTCTAGTAATGTCAAAGGTGTCAGTGTAAATTTGGTAGCTTAAACTTAGTGAAATTATGGCTTACTCTTCTGAAAACCCGATCGTACAACTCAAAAAATGCCTGACACTCGTTCAGGATGTTGGGAGTCACGCCGAAGCTAACCGAGCTTTCGAGCAATTGTGCGGGATTATAGATGCTGAAAATCCGATGGCGGCGCAACTGTTGGAGATGCTGTGGGAAGAAGCAATCATGGCCAGGCGATCGGCTTTATTTTGGCAGCAAATGAGCGATGTTGAGAAAGATATGGCTAATAGAATGATGGAAAATATGACGCAGATGCGGCAAAATTATTTGCGGTTGATGCAAGAAATGTAGGATTGGGTAATGGGTAATTGCTAATTAGTAATTAGTAATTGCCCAGACTCTTCCCGGAAACGAGAGAAACGAGTAACAGAAGCAGCTTTAACTGCGGCGAGACTCATCGTCCACCAGGCAATATGTGCGTATTGAGCACAGTCAAACCAAGTGAAAGTGAAAATCAGGTAAGCAATAACAACTGCTTCAATACCGCGAAGAGACGAATTCAGCGCTAAACATACATAATATCCCCAAACTGCAATGCCAGCAAGCAGCCCCAAAATGCCAACAGATAAAGTAGTATCCAGAATCCAATTGTGAGCTTTGTAAGTAGGAATTTCTCTAGTGCTGATTTCACCTTTTATGTTAATATAGTCGTAAGTAAATTCGTCTAAATTTACAACAATCGGAGTTACTTGAGGATTTCGGATGTAGGGATAGGCAATGCCGAAACCGTCAAATCCCCATCCAAATAACGGGCGTTTTTTGATACCCCGCGCTGAGAGTGTCCACATCGGCGATCGGCTAGACATGATTTGGGCGATCGAAGGTTTGCTCCAATCTAGGGGTCTGCTGACAGTCATGATACCAATGGCGATTATGGCGATCGGAACAATCCCTGCAACGATTTTGTAATATTTGCGTCTCAGCAAATAGGCACTGGCAACCATCAAAGCTAAAATAGCACTTCGGGTAGATGTTAGCAGCAGTGCGGGAACAGTTAAAGCCAAAGTAATTGCAGTTAATTTAGTTGCGGTCAATCTCGAAAACCAACCGACAAGAGCAGTAACTATTATTAATGCTAAAACTATAGCTGTGTGGCCTCTGTGGGAATACAATCCGATGGGTTGCTGTCCTTGAAAAATGCTGCTGGCTAGGACATCAGCTCTGATAATCTGCCCCATTGTGGCAGTGTAGTCGATGCGCCAGTCGATGATTTGGGGGAAGATACTAAGAGAAAGGATGATGCCGCCAATTAGGAGTCCTTGGAATTGGGAATTAATGAGTTGCGGGTGTACGGTTAAGAGCAAGCTGTTGCTGAGGGTGAAGGCGGCGATCAACAGCCAGTAGAGCCAGCCGTCTCCCATTTGGTCTTGACCGAAGAAAGAAGTTAAGGGGAAAGGACTTTGTAGAGTCGAGATAGCTCCGATTGATAGAAATATTGTCCAAAGTATTAGGGAGATTTTCCATTGTCGGGGAATGGTTAGGGCTTTTCTTTGTTCCCACAAGAGGGCGAGATTGACTCCTAGTATTAGCCAAATAACGAACACTTTGGGGGAAGTCCAGATGCTTCCCCGGCTGCTTCCCCAAGGGTTGATGAGAATTATGCTGAGGGTAAACAGGATGGTGTAGAGGGTTTTCATTACTCTTTGGTTTTCCGGTTTTTGAGTCTTTTAATTACAGGCAATACAGCCAGGGCTAATAAAGTTCCTAATCCGGTGGTTGGTTCGGGAACGGCTTCTGCCGAAAGTGCGTCATCGTCGATGTTTTTAGTTTTGGAGGCTAGGGAATTATTATCCTCTGAGGACAGTTCTGGGTCTTCAAGTAGGTCGCTGCTGATGTTTGCTATGTCTACATCCGAGTCTGAGATATCTATTGATGATTCTTTCTGGGCTACGATCGCCTCGGTGTTCAGGGTTGCCCCCTCTTCATCGTCCCTGTCGATATCAGATATTGCTAACTGGCTGTCTAAGTTGTCGCCAGCGAAATTTTTGTTAACATTTCTACTCCTCGCTGGTTCTGTGGGTGTTGATGTGGGTTGTGCAACTGTCTCACAATCTATCCCGCCACCACCACTATTACCGTTAGCGATAACACCACCACCGCTACTACTCCTGGGCGGACAAAAATTAAGACGAGATACCCTATTTTTCCAACCCCATTGAATTCCGTTGTATATCGTAACTGTTCTTGTCCCGGGTTTGTGCTTAACTAGATACAGTTCAGCAAACCAATCATGGTTGTTCAAGGGATCTATTCTGTATGGACTGTCTGAGAAAAAAGGAGCTTTTGAGTAAAACGGGTTTTTTTGCCCTGGATTTATGTCGATAATGTTTTCAACCGTACCATGTATAACACTCCCACCTTTATGATTACTCTTTACCCGCTGTATCCAGTAGACACGTTCAGTTACTGGATTAGGATCGTCGCCTATGGGATTGTAATCCAAGGAAAGATAAGCTCCAACTCCCCCAATTTGAGGAGTTTCTAACCCAGGCTGACACGGTGTCAAAGGTCCACAGGCCTTGTAAGTCTTGATTTCAAAGCTACCTTTTAATTCCTTTTCCTTCGGGGCACGTAGAAAAGTCCAACTAGGAAAAGCTCTTCGCAGCACATTCAAAAGCCCATTCGTCCCCCCTAGTTTGATACTTTTAATTGACTTTGGCTCCAGCAACACATCAATCCTTTTATTTCCCACAGGGGCGAGAACAGAAGGTACATAAGATTCGGTGGGACCTGTAATATTAAATGCAACACTTGATTGAGTTGTCAGTGTTACCATCAAAGTGGTTCCCAAAATAGCTAAAGGATATAGTTTTGATTGCATTTTTTGTTGTTCCTTTAAACGTTAGCTTCAGAAAGACAGTGACCTTGTTGTGCAATTAGAAAGAAATGGTAATAGTAATTCGCAATTCAGGTCTGACCTAAGCGGAATTCAACAAAAGGAGTATCCACCCGCCCAGACCAAACTTTTTCTATTAGCCGATTTTCAATCGACTTCCCTGCAAGAGTTGTCTTTTGCATCCTGTCACCCAGTTTTTGATACCTGAACCGGAGCTGATATATACCTGGCTTGAGTGAGCCAAAAGGGCAAAAGCCACCATTTCCGCTAGAGACAACAAGCGAAAATTGGTCACGCTTACTCCAAGAGAGGGTGATGTCTGGAAAGAATGTCACACTTTGTCCAGGCATAACTAATAAAAAATCTGATTCTTTAGGCTCTATTAGCAAGTTGCGATTGTAGCCTCCCCGCAATACCCGACCATCTGGCATTACAAGGTCTGGGATAAAGGTGTTATAGAAGCTGAAGTGAAATGGGGTTAGCGTGTTGTTGGTAATACGAATACCTATCTGTACAGAACTTTCTGCATTGCGCCTCTTGTTTAGCACGGTTAACAACCGCTCCGGCATCAAGGTTTCAAAACGAATGCCATCCACTTCCACTGCATTGTTATTAAATCCAACAGGTTGAATTAGGCGAAGATTAGCGAAGGGAGTCGCCAACTGACCTGTCCTAATTCCTTCTCTTTTATTTTCTTGCCCTGTTTGCGGATCTAAGCATAAGATATTCCCAGTAGGGCTTTCATAAGTGAATCGAACCTGATATTGCCCTGGCCCAAGAGCATCAAAAGACCAAGAGTTATCGAGGTTAATCGGGACTTGCCAGTAGTCTGGGCTAGTAGGTACTACGAGTTGAAGTAAGTTATTCTGCCAAGAGAGTCTTGCATCCAAAGAGATGGCTATTTGTTCTCCAACCCCAACTAACACACAATCATATTCGCCAACCCCAACTTGCCTATTTTTCGGTTCTTTTCGGTGAAGTGCTTGACCATCTGACCCGACAATTTCTGGTATTAAAGCGCCATAAATTCTGAAGGGAATGGAGGTTTGTGTATTATTGGTAACGCCAACAGTAAGCTTTACTGGAGCCGTGGCATTGGGCTTGTTTTCTGGGATTGATAGAGCCACAATTTGTGGCTCTAAGATTTTCAGTTGGATTCCATCTTGTTCAACTATATAGCTGTTAGTCGATTCTTTAGATGTCATGTTTGCTACCCTTACAACTGTTAAATGTGCTTTCTCAGCCTCCACTATACGCCCATAGGTTATTACCACGATCGCAGAAATTACTAAAGCCAAGAAAAACCGCAAAAAATACTTCATAATTTCGCCCTCTGGATTACCGAACAATCAGCGAAAAAACCAGAACCACACTACCCCACCAATTATCATCAGCCAAAATAACTTCCTCCAACGGACACTCGAATCTCCAGGCTGCTTGACCAAAACATACCTGTAATATCCCAAGACTTGTCCGGATTCGTTCTGAAGCGCTGGAGAATTTGACCAATAATCCGAATTACTCTGGTAAGAACACAAGGAAGGATTGCGATAATTGTCCGGCGTATCTCGCAGTCTACCGGGTAGATAGCCGTAGCATAATTTCGGTCTAAAATGCTCTGGCAAACTTGATTGAGAAGCAATTTCCTTCTTCGTTGCCGCTACAAACTCCGATCGCACATTCAAAATTGGATGCGGGCCAATAGTTCGCGAACAAGTAATACAAAACTGATTGCAATGCAGATTTTTTGGTTGACTGCAATAAAAATTGTCGCAGTAATGTTTCTCGCTGCGGTGTTTTGACCGTAGTTCATAACTATTCATTCGATTTCCCTGATTAATGAATTGATAGCTAGCACTTGAACTGATTGACTAAAATTAGCATAAATATTTGGATCGGGATACAGGGTTTATACGGAGCTTTTTGGAAGTCACTTTGTATCCCAAACTTAGGCTTAATGAGAGATTTATCTGTTAAAAAAAAGTTAACTTCACAGAATCTGTATAAAAAAATTTGAGTTCCGGCGTTTCGGATCGGTTGTTGTCAAAAGCGTCAAGAGGACTGCTGGAAATAAAATTGGTACTCTGGCACACAAGCTAACTTTACACAATCTTCACAAAAGAGAGAAATTGTGTCAATTTAACACTTACAGCGGATTCCAGGTTTATGCAGTACAGTAGCAGCAGTTTGTAAACCAGTTTTTAAAGTGCTTAATATTAACTAAATCAAGCGCAGTAGCTAGTAAAACGTCAACCATCTTGGTAGTAGTGGGCGAAAACTTACGT
>JANYGO010000184.1 GCA_025362325.1 Cyanobacteriota bacterium
TTGAGATTTTGTGGCGGTTTATCAAATATCAATGGCTCGAAATAGATGCCTACTCTAGCTGGCAATCTCTTGTTTCATCTGTAGAAAGAATTCTTAAAGAATTTGGAGATAATTATGTAATTAATTTTGCTTAACTACTTACTGGGCAGTGCTAGATATCACATACTTGGCCCTGCACCTGTTACCCTGAAATTCTTCAACTCAAATCTCAAATTAACTGACTGATGGATTTAGACCAACAGATTCAAGCACTGATCGACAAAGCTCCGTCCGATGGTTCGACGCCACAAATCCTAAAGGCGATCGCCCCGGCGCTGATTTTAATTGCCCAGCAGCTACAGCACCTCGAATACTCGATCCTGCAAGCGCTAGACCAAAGTTGGGCGATCGTGGTTTTGAGCAATCTCAAGCAACCGGGACGGGAGAAGAAGGTGATTTATGCTTTTCCCAATTTTCAAGATGCGTCCCAGGCTGCGGCGGCTGGGGGCGATCGCGTCAGACCCGTGCCTTTGCCTGTCACTCACATTTTATTTCAGATGATCGCCCTCGAAGGTCTAGACAGCATTGTTTTTTTTGAAAATCCCGGCAATCAGGAAGTCGGGACGGAAATCCCTCGCCAGCAAGTGCAGGACTTAATTAACGTTTACTTGCAACAGTATCGATCGGCTCCACCGCCAGATATTGCCTAAACAACTCAATTTATGATTAATTGGTAATTGGGCATTAGGCATTGGGCATTACCCATTACCAATTACCCATTACCAATTCCCTGTAAAGTGTAACTTCTGAACTGTTAATAAAGTCTGCTCAAAACGTATTCTGCTAAATCAATCAAAGCTTGACGGGACTCTGAATGGGGCAGCGCAGCTAAGTATTGGACGGCTTGCTGTGCGTGATTTGTGGCTAGTTCTCGCGATCGCTCGATACCTCTAGAATCTTCTACCAGTGCCAGGGCTTGCTCTAGATCTCCTTCTTGAGCGAACTCGCGTTCTATGAGAACTTCCAAGTAAGGCTTTTCTTCCAGGGCAAATAGCGCTGGCGCTGTCAGATTACCGCTAATGAGATCCGAGCCGGCGGGTTTCCCCAAAGTTTCCGTTGAAGCGGTGAAATCCAATATATCATCTACTATTTGGAATGCCAAACCAATATTGCGACCGTAGTTGTACAAATCGTCTGCTATTTCCGCTGAAACCTCGCTCAAACACCCCGCTGCTTTGGAACTGTTGGCAATTAAAGACGCTGTTTTATAATAACTTTTTTCGAGGTACGCTTCGATCGACAAACTGGTATCAAATCCATTTAGTCCCTGTTGAATTTCCCCCTCTGCTAAATCCATAATCACTTCTGAAAGCAGTTTGACTACCGGCAGGTTGTCCAGATTTGCCAAATGCCAACTCGATTGAGCAAACAGAAAATCTCCCGCCAACACAGCCACTCGGTTGTTAAACCGACTGTGTACCGTCGGTACTCCCCGTCGCAGATCCGACTCGTCCACCACATCGTCGTGAACTAGACTGGCTGTGTGGATCATTTCTGTGATTTCCGCGAGACGGCGGTGTTTTTCCGTGATTTCCCCATCGGGCATCGTCGCCTTGGCCATCAACAAGACTATTGCGGGTCTCACCCGTTTTCCCTTTGTGCCGAATAAGTATTCCGCAGCCGCGTACAAGATGGGATGACGGGCACCCACTAACTGTTTTAAGTTTTCTGTCAACAGTCGCAGGTCTTCTTCAACCGAGGAAAATAGGAGAGTGCTAGAGATCATGGATACGCCGACTCAAGCCGTAAAGTAACAAAATTTTACATATCATATCTTTATTTTAAGGTAATTCTCTGCAATAGGGAAGCAAAATCTCGGCGATGCGACTTATTTGTCCTCTGCTACTAGCTAGGCCCCGCCCCACTGCCTCGGGCCAGTAGCCGACTGGCAGAGGGGTTGCCCCTATTGTATCGAATTATTAAGCACACGGCAAAAAAATCTGTAAATCCCAGAAACCCTGTGTTATTATAAGTATTAAGGATTTAAACAATTCTATACATTAAGTACAGCCAGACTGGCAGGTAGCTTTCAGATGCCTGTAAGAGTTTCGTAGAGCCAGCCTTGTTAGTCCGATCGCAGCGAAAATTTCTGGTGCAAATTTTTAGTCCCTCGCGGCTAAAAATTTTCCGGAGTCAAGAGCACCGCATCTTGTGTGCGCGGTAGCTCAAAGCAGCTAATGTGGATGGTTTGAGGCTGTTGAAGCATCTGTAAAGCAGTAAATCATTATTGATCGGGAACGTCTAAATGTTCCCACAGGCTTGATATGGAAAAGCAGCCTTCAGAACCAAGGCACGGTCTTGTGTGCTGACTTAATGTAGTAGGTCTTGAACTCATCCTCCTCCTAGTCCTTGACTTTTGGTTCTAATTATGATTTATCGCGATATTCCTCTAATTATTCCCATTCTGGCCGCCGGCTATGTAATGACTATTTATGTACTGCTGATCTTGGCCGAACGCAGCGCTAAAATAACTCGATTGGGCGAGTAGTACACTGCTCTGCCGCCGCATCCGGTAACCGGGCGATCGCCTCACTACACTATAATTCTGAATACTCAATCATAACCCTGCCTTGAATGCTTGCGCACAAAGGCAGGGTTATTATGTAAAAGTACGGGTACCGTGATGTTTTGGGTACGAGTTACTCAGAAGTCTGAGAATATTTGTGGGGGTAGCTGCGCATACATATCAGTCGTTACACTGATCTAAACGCTGCTCCCTAAGATTTTGCGGTTATGCTCAACTTTCCCGGCTACAAAAGTTTCAGGAAAATCTATGAAAGCGATCAATCTCTAGTTTACCGGGGAGTGCGATCGGCCGACGGTCAGCCCGCAATCTTCAAGATACTCAAGCAAGACTACCTCACGCCGGCAGCACTCGCCCGTCACAAGCAAAAATATGACAGGGTGGAGGTTTTGCAACTGTTATCAACCCAGGCTGCTGTTTCTATTGCTAATCCTAAACTTTATGCAGAAGTGCGGGAAAGTCAAAGCAAATTGACGCAATTTTTAGAAGCTGTACCTGTGGGTATTACTGTACACAATCCCCAGGGCAAGGTATCGTACATCAATCAAACCGGACAGCGGTTGCTGGGTCAAGTTTTTGCGGCTTCACCTACAGGTGAAGAGTTAGTTTCATCTGCTCAAATTTATATTTCAGGAAGCGACAGCTTGTGTTCTGACCAACAATTGCCGACCCAGCGAGCTCTCAAAGGCGAAAATGCGATCGCCGATAATTTAGAAGTCCGCAGAAACGGCAAGATTGTGCCTTTTGAAATGCACTCGAAACCGATTTTTGAAAACAAAAACAATATTGTGTATGCGATTACGGCTTTTAGCGACATCACCGATCGCAAACAAGCTGACAAACTAATAGCAGAGTATAACAGAACCTTGGAACTGCAAGTAGCCGATCGCACCAGAGAACTCTCCGAAGCCCTGCAAAACCTGCAAACAGCGCAGCGAGAGCTGATTCAATCGGAAAAAATGGCAGCATTGGGACAGCTAGTTGCTGGTGTGGCTCACGAAATCAATACTCCCCTGGGTGCGATTCCCTCGTCTGTCGAAAATTTAGCCGATTTCTTCAATCAAAATCTTGCGGAAGTTGTCGATTTTTTCCACAATATGTCCCCCGAGCGCTACTCGGATTTATTGAGGCTGCTGCCGAAATACCAGCCGCAGGCGATCGGCTTTTCCAACCGAGAAAAACGCCAGCTTAAAAGAGTTTTGGTTCGGCAGCTATCAAACAATTCTGTGGCAAATCCTGAAACAGTAGCTGATACTTTGGTTGACATCGGCATTTACAACAATCTCGAATCTATTTTGCCTTTACTGCAAGACCCAACCAGCTCCGATATTTGACAGCGAGCCTATCAAATTACTACTTTGCAAAGAAGCACGAATACTATTATGACAGCTACATAGAGAGCAGCAAAAGTAGTTTTTGCTCTCAAAACATATTTTCGCTATAACTGTACGGGAGAAAAGGTAATGGGCAATATTATTGAGGGCATTGAAACTATATTAACTCTTTATTATAACCTAGTCAAACAGGGAGTAGAAGTTGTCAGAAATTATCAAGATGGACTGACTGAAGTGCTGTGCTATCCAGACGAGCTCAATCAAGTTTGGACAAATCTGATTCACAATGCTATTGGGGCAATGGACAATTGCGGAGTTTTAACACTAGAGGTGAGAGCAGAAAATCAGAGCCTGCTGGTGGGCGTCACCGATAGCGGCAAGGGAATTGCCCCGGAGATTTTGCCGCGCATATTTTAGCCGTTCTTTACCACAAAACCCGCCGGGGAAGGCACTGGCTTGGGATTGGATATTGTTAAAAAAATTGTGGAAAAACATTCGGGTAAAATAGAAGTAACATCAGTTATCGGTCAAACGACCTTTACCGTATTAATTCCGATCGCCGTTTAGCACTCTAGCACTAAAAATTATACCGATGCGCGACCAAAAATGTAACTTTAGACTGATGTCAAACCTGGATTTTGGTTAGAGTGCCACGATTGTCAAATCTCAAATCTAAAATGGTATTAATTGCTGATTCCGCCTGCATATCTCTCGCTTGATTTGCCCATGTCAACAACAGTTTCTGATGCCCAAGGCTTGCTAGAACAGGCGATCGACCCTAAACCGCCGGTGCTGCCTCCAGATACGCCCTTGAAAGTCGCGATCGCCACCATGACTCAGGCGAGCGCCAGTTGCGTTTTAATCGCGTTTGAGCAGCAACTCATCGGCATTTTTACGGAGCGCGATGTTGTGAAAATAACTGCTAGCGGTATTTCGCTAGCAGGGATGTTAATTGCTGAGGTAATGACTGATAATCCGATCGCCATTTCCCTCGATCAAGCGGAGAATATCTTCAAGGTATTGGGCATATTGCGGGCAAAAATCCGTCACTTGCCCGTCACAGACAAACGCGGAAACTTGCTGGGCGCCATCACCGGAGAAAGCATCCGTCAAATACTGAAACCGGGCGACTTGCTGCAAATGCGGCGCGCCCAATAAATTATGACCGCAGAAGTAATAGTTGCCTCAACTACCACTTCTGTTTTAGAAGTCACAAAACAGATGGCAACCCAGCGCAAAAGCTGCATAGTTATTTGCAATGAGTGCGACAACAAAAATCAGAAATCTGTGGGCATAATTACAGAACGGGACATTGTTAAATTCCAAGCTGCCGGACTCGATTTCGCTGGCACTCGCGCCGCCGCCGCGATGAGTTTTCCGCTGATGCCTTTGCAAGTAGAAGCCACATTGTGGGAGGCTCACCAGTTCATGCAGCAGCACCACATCCGGCGCTTGGTGGTGGTGGACGAGGGAGGATATTTAGCCGGAATTGTCACCCAAAGTACCCTGCTGCACGCCTTAGATCCGGTAGAAATGCACGCGAATGTCGAGCTTTTGCAGGAAACAGTTGCCGAAAATATCCTGGAGTTGAAAAAAGTGAACGAACAATTGCAAAAAGAAGCGCTTCGGAGAACTGAAGTAGAGGAACAGTTGCGGCTTTTGAATGACAATTTAGAACAACAAATTAAACAGCGAACTTTAGAATTAATTAACTCTAACAGTCAGTTAAAGAAGGAAATACAAGACCGCGCCATCGCTGAAGCTGAAGTCCGCCGCCTCAACACCGAACTGGAACAGCGAGTTCGAGAGCGCACGGTTCAACTAGCAGCCAGCAACCAAGAATTACAGCAAGAAATTAGCGATCGCAAATTGCTAGAAGAAAAACTGCACTTTTCTGAAACCAAAGTCCGCGCAGTTTTTGAAGCGATGACAGACATCGTTCTCGTGCTAGACATTCAGGGCAATATAGAAGTTTTGCCGACAAATACCACGGCGGTTTATGAGCCAGATTGCGATCTAGTCAGCTTGACGATAGAACGTTTTTTTGACGACAACAACTCGGATGATTGGTGGATGCTAGTTCAGCAAGTATTAGATACGAAACAAACCCTCAATGTTGACTACAGCTTAACAGTTGGCGGTCGCGAAATTTGGTTTTCCGCCTGCATTTCTCTGTTTTCAAAAGATGCAGTGATTTGGGTGGCCCGCAACATCAGCGCCCGCAAACTAGCAGAGTCAGCGCTGTCCCAAAAAAATACAGAATTAGCTCATACCCTGGAAGAATTGAAGCGTACTCAACAAGAACTAATTCAATCCGAAAAAATGGCAGCACTCGGACAGTTAATTGCCGGAGTTGCCCACGAAATCAATTCTCCTTTAGGGGCGATTCGCTCCTCGGTACAGAATATCGCCGACTTCTGGGCCGAACAATTACAGCAGTTGCCGATATTTTTCCAGCAACTATCCCCGGAACGGCAGCAGGATTTTTTTGCCCTGCTGCACAAGTCAAGCCAAGAAACAGACACTTTATCTAGTAAAGAAAAACGTCAGTTGAAAAAACTTATGCAGCGGCAATTGGAATTAGAAGAAATTGACGGCGCCGACAGCCTTGCTTGTACCTTGTTAGATATTGGCATTTGCCATAATGTAGAACGTTTTTTACCTTTGTTGAAAGACAGCCAAAGTCCAAATATTTTACAAACCGCCTACGAGTTCGCTACGGTACAAAAAAGCACTAAAAATATTGCTACTGCGACAGATAGGGCAGCCAAAATCGTTTTTGCTTTGAAAAGCTACTCTCGTTACGACCAGTCGGGTTCCAAGGCGATCGCTAATATTACCGACGGCATTGAGACTGTTTTAACGCTTTACCACTACCAAATCAAACACGGTGTGGAAGTAGTCAGAAACTATGGTACTGATTTGCCCTCTGTGCTATGCTATCCTGATGAACTCAATCAAGTTTGGACAAATTTGCTTCACAATGCTTTACAAGCGATGGGCAACAAAGGAGTGTTGAAAATTGATGTCAAACACCAAGATAACGCAATCTCAGTGAGTATTACCGACAGCGGCCAAGGCATTCCCCCAGAGATTATGCCGAGAATTTTTGAGCCGTTTTTCACGACTAAACCTCCAGGAGAAGGCAGCGGTTTGGGATTGGATATAGTTCAGAAAATTATGGAAAAACACCAAGGTAAACTGGAAGTAGAAAGCGTGCCCGGTCAAACCAAATTTACTGTATCCTTGCCAATCGAAATCACTGACGGCAATTAAAAACCAGGGGCAAGACGCCCCCCAATTTTAAAATCAAAGAAAAGTAAAATTTTATGCCCAAACCAGTAATTTTGTGCGTTGACGATGAAGTTGTGGTCTTAAACAGTTTGAAAATCCAACTAAAAAAAGAATTTGGCGATGCTTACCTCTATGAAGTAGCAGAAAATGCCGATGAAGCTCTGGAAATTATCGAGGAAATTCAAGAAGAAGATGAAAGCGATATTTTGGTCATAGTATCTGACTGGTTAATGCCCGGTATTAAAGGAGATGAATTTTTGATCC
>JANYGO010000185.1 GCA_025362325.1 Cyanobacteriota bacterium
GGGCTACTTTCCTGATTGATGTATCACCTTGTTCATAGGTTTTAACTATTTTTTCACGAAACTCGATCGAATAAGCTTTCATTTTTTATGCTGATATACTGAATTTAGTGTACCACACATACATGGAATCTGCTGTATCAAGGTTTTTTTTCCCGAAGATGAACGACCGATAACTCGCGATCGGATGAACCGGGTGTGGCGATTGCTCCCGATTAATCCCGCTCGACTAGAACAAGTCCGTCGCCAAATGCTGAAAGCTGCAACACCGGGTTTTTCTGCGATCTCACATCCGGTAGCATCGGAATGATAAATTTCTCTCCTCTTTCTCTGCGGACTCTGTGGTTGAATAATTCTGATGTCACCGGATTTGATATTACGTCCGGTCAATTAGCGTAATAAAAACGGTTTGATCGTGGGAGTTATCGGAGGACATGATATAAGTTGAGTTTGTAGCGCCGAGGATCATCCTACAAATACAGGTTCTGCGTCCAAAACAGAGAAAAAAAACCGGTTTCTTGGAGAAACCGGGTTTCTGAATACCCTCAAAATTTTACATTGAATCAAGTTTTGATTGTTAACTCAAAACTCTCACCACTCAAAACTCCAAACTATTGAGAGTTACGCATCGCTGTTTTTTCCCGATCGATCTTTAAGATCAACACACCCAAAGGCGGCAAACACAAGTCGATCGAATAAGGACTGTTGTGGAACCACCAATCCTCAGTCCACTTGCCTCCCAAATTCCCCATATTGCTGCCACCGTACTCCCGCGCGTCGCTGTTAAACAACTCCGTATAGAAACCCGGTTCCGGCACTCCTACGCGATAGTGAGAGTGTGGCTGTGGCGTAAAATTGCACACCGTCACCACAAACTGATCCCCATCCTTCTCGCGGCGCACAAAAGCTACCACGCTGTGCCGATTATCGCTGCAATCAATCCACTCAAACCCATCCTCAGCAAAATCTTGGGTGTAAAGCGCCGTTTCGCTGCGGTACAAATGGTTTAAATCCTTAAAAAACAGCTTCAACTTTTGGTGCGGATCGAATTGCAGCAACTGCCACTGCAAATCCCCCCAAACGTTCCACTCATGCCACTGGCCGAACTCCATCCCCATAAACATCGTTTTCTTTCCGGGATGAGTAAACATAAAAGTAAACAAACACCGCACGTTTGCAAACTTTTGCCATTCGTCTCCAGGCATTTTTCCGATGATGTGGGCCTTGCCGTGGACTACCTCATCGTGGGACAAAGCCAGCATAAAATTCTCGCTGTGGTTGTACCACATACTGAAAGTTATGTTGTTCTGGTGGAACTGGCGGAACCACGGGTCCATATGGTAGTAGTCGAGCATATCGTGCATCCAACCCATGTTCCACTTCAGGTTGAAGCCCAAACCCCCTACATAGGTCGGCCAAGACACCATCGGCCAAGAAGTAGATTCTTCGGCGATCGACAGTGCTCCTGGGAAATAGCTAAAAATGACGTGATTTGCCTGACGCAGAAAATCTGCCGCCTCGATATTTTCGCGGCCACCGTACTGGTTGGTCAGCCATTCTCCGGGTTCGCGGCAGTAATCCAAGTACAGCATCGAGGCTACGGCATCTACGCGAATCCCGTCGATGTGATACTTGTCAAACCAGAACAGAGCGTTTGATACTAGGAAATTCCGAACTTCGTTGCGGCCGTAGTTAAATACTAGGGTTCCCCACTCTTTGTGCTCGCCCTTGCGGGGATCGGCGTGTTCGTACAAGTGAGTTCCGTCAAAGAAAGCCAAACCGTGGCCGTCTTTGGGGAAATGTCCCGGCACCCAGTCCACCAGTACGCCGATGCCGCTTGCGTGGCACTGGTCAACAAAATACATGAAGTCTTCAGGTGTGCCGTAGCGGGATGTTGGGGCGAAATAGCCGGTGACTTGATAGCCCCAAGAACCGTCGAAAGGATGTTCGGCGATCGGCAGCATTTCGATGTGAGTGAATCCTAAGTCTTTGACGTAGGGAATCAGCCGATCGGCCAATTCGCGGTAAGTCAGAAACCGCGCCCCGGGCTTCAGTTCTGAAACCTGCACTGCTGGTTCTATGTCACCATTTGGCAGCATCGCGGGTTCGTCAGTACCGGCGTGCAGCCAAGAACCGATGTGGCATTCGTAAACCGAAACTGGTTGTGTCAGTTGGTCTGTGTGCCGTCGCTGTTCGATCCAAGCGCTGTCTTGCCAAGTGTAGGTATCTAAGTCGGTGACAATTGATGCTGTTTTCGGCCGCACTTCTTGCTGGAAACCGTAGGGGTCGGATTTTTCATAGGGATGTCCGTCTTGGTTTTTCACTTCGTATTTGTAGTGAGTTCCGTAGGATAGTCCCGGAATGAATATTTCCCAGATGCCGTTTTGGGATTTCCGCATTTGATGTTTGCGGCCGTCCCAATAGTTGAAATCGCCTAATACTGATACGTTGCGGGCATTCGGAGCCCAAACTGCAAAATATACTCCGGTGATGCCGTCTACTTCGGTGAAGTGGGCGCCCAGTTTTTCGTAAATCCGGTGATGGTTGCCTTCGGAGAATAGGTGTTGGTCAAATTCTGTAAGTTTGGGCGATCGAAATGCGTAGGGATCGTAGATGAAACGTTCGTGTTCCCCTTCTTTGACCCGCAGTTGATAGTTTGCTAGTTCTGGGGTTTCGATCGTACATTCAAAAAAGTGAGGGTGATGCCCTGATTTCATCGGGTATTCTGCCCTAGCCTCCGGCAATACTACCGATACCGCATCCGCATTGGGCAGATAAGCTCGCACTGCCCAGACTTTTTTGCCATTTTCTTCGATCGCGTGGGGGCCTAGCACTTCAAATGGATCGTGGTGCTGATTCCGAACAATCCGGTCAATCTGTTCAAAGGGGACAAAGCACGAAATTCCGATATTTTCAACCATATTATTCCCATTTTCTAGATCTATTCTAGCTATTTAACGTATTTGCGTCATTACAGCCGTTGAGTTTGTTTAACTGTAGACTGAGAGATTCTAGGTGTTTTCTAGGCAGTTGCCGATCGCATAATAACCGAGTTACAGCTCTCGGTCTGAAACTATTTTGCTACAATCACAACATACGCATAACTGGATTGAAGTAAAAATGGTTAACCCAAAATCTTTAGAAAATCTCCGACCCGGCGCTAATAGCAAAAGCGCGGTGCGGGTAAATTTGACACTCAAGCCACAGACCGTAGCTTTGCTCAAGGCACAGGGGAATATGTCCGAGGCTGTAGATAAGCTGATTCAGCTTTGTATATTGGGCAAGGTACAGCACGATGGCAGTTTAAATCCCTTGTCGGATGATTAGTGCGATACCCCCTTATTTACGGGGGTAAATTCAAATAGGCAGAAGCTATATACCACAACCTTTTTTGGACAAAAAACACCCGCTAGCTTCTAGTAAAGGTGCGGGGGCAATTCAATTAAAATACTGTTCAACTTTAACTTATATACTGTATCGTGTCAATTCGATTGTAATAATTAAATTGTTTGTATTTATGGGGGTATTTATGGGGGTAAATAGACAAAAGAAAAAACTTCCCTCTACCCAAAGGAAGTCCCTGAGAACCTTGACTTAAATCAAGATTGAAATACTAGAGGATGAGGATGAGTAAATATCACCGTAATGCACCGTAATATTTTTACAAACCTATATGGTTTGCTAGCGGTCATGCGCCGTAATAAAATAGCTAGTGAGTGTTGATATGAGTAAATTGTTTGTTGTCTTTTGACTGTGAAAAAAGCAATCAACACGCTAAGATACTTATATCGGAATAGGTTTTCAAAAGCCTGATCCAATTACACAAAAAAGGGTTGCCATTGTTCTATGGCGCTGTATCGTTTACCCCCTTATTTACGGGGGTAAATTCAAATAGGCAGAAGCTATATACCACAACCTTTTTTGGACAAAAAAAATCCGCTATACCTTTGACGGGGTGCGGACAAAAACATTTAAAAATTCAGTTCAACTTTAACTTATAACCGTTACAACCCGCATAGGGTGAGACATAGTAGGTTTATCGCGATCGCAACTCGTCACAACTGGATATAGCCGTTTCTAACAAAACTTAACTAATTAGAGACGCTAAATACATGATACATCTAAATTCCAATCAAGCAACCGTACTTAACAAATCTTTACGTTTGTCGGCGATACACTACCACCAGATCACTGTAACTCGTGGGATTGACACAGCTTGGGCTGAAGCTAATTGTGAGTCTGTAGATACGGTTAAAGCTTCAGCCATGTTGGGGTACACCGCTAAATCGCCAGGAATCGCTTTCTATAGTGCGGGTAGCGAGTTACAGTGTCAATTCCGTCCCGACCAACCTTGGGCTAGTAAGGATGGCAAAAAACCTAAATACCTTACCCCGATAGGGGAATATGATGCTTTCCTACCTCAACACCCAACAGACAAGGGTTATTGGGACGTAGAACCACTCAAGCTTGCTTGTTGGAAGATTAATGACCATCCCTACCTACTTAAGTAGTTAAGCAAAATTAATTACATAATTATCTCCAAATTCTTTAAGAATTCTTTCTACAGATGAAACAAGAGATTGCCAGCTAGAGTAGGCATCTATTTCGAGCCATTGATATTTGATAAACCGCCACAAAATCTCAA
>JANYGO010000211.1 GCA_025362325.1 Cyanobacteriota bacterium
CGGAGTGGGAGCAGAAAATTGATGACCTTTATGTGAAAGCTTCCCAGGAGCTTGACGAGGCGAAGCGCAAGGAGCTTTATGGGGAGACGCAGCGGATTATAGCGGAACAAGTGCCTTTTATTTATATGGTGAATCCGCTGAATTTTGAGGCGGTGCGCGATCGCATTTCGGGAATTCGCTATAGTGCGATCGGCGGTGCTTTATGGAATTTGTACGAGCTGAAAATCACAGAATAGTGATAGGTTCGTAGTGAGGACTTTAGTCCTTATTTCTGAGGAGAAAGGTTTGTAGTGAGGACTTCAGTCCTTATTTATGAGGAGAAAGGTTTGTAGTGAGGACTTCAGTCCTTGATGGATGCGGACTAAAGTCCTCACGCTCGATCCTATTTTGTTATATTTGTTTGAGCACAGAAGATATCATTAATTCATGGAACCTGAAATTTTACAGAAGTTACTCGAATCTGTGGCGGCTGGCGATGTTAGCCCGATCGCAGCTTTGGACAAATTAAAGCATTTTGACTTTGAACAAGTCGGCGATTTTGCCAAAGTTGACCACCACCGCACCTTAAGAACCGGTTTTCCCGAAGTCATCTGGGGCCCTGGGAAAACGCCGGAGCAAATTGTTGAGATTATCGAGGCGATGCGCGGGCGAAATTCTGCGGTGATGGCGACGCGAATTGAACCGTTTGTTTTCGAGCAGTTGCAGCAGAAAATACCCGATTTGTGCTACTACCAAAAGGCTCGAATCTGTGCAATTTCCGCTACATCCCCAACTCCCCAGCGTCCGGGTACTGTGACTATTATCAGTGCGGGAACGGCAGATTTGCCTGTAGCCGAAGAGGCGGCAGTTACTGCGGAACTTTGCGGTTTTGGGGTGCGGCGTTTGTGGGATGTGGGAGTTGCCGGGATTCACCGCTTGCTGAGCAATCGGCACGCTATCGTCGGTGCTGATGTGTTGATTGCGGTTGCTGGTATGGAAGGTGCTTTGGCGAGTGTGGTTGCGGGTTTGGCAGATTGTCCGGTGATTGCTGTGCCGACGAGTGTGGGCTACGGCGCGAGTTTTGGGGGGATTGCTCCTCTGTTAACTATGCTCAATTCTTGTGCGGCTGGTGTGGGTGTGGTGAATATTGATAACGGTTTCGGTGCGGCAATTTTAGCTTGTCAAATTCTTAGAAGTGCCGATCGAATCGGGAGAAAAGCAGAGGCGCAGAGTACCTGAATGGGAGAATGGGAGAGATTAGAGGAGTGTGCCGGAGTGGGAAGAGTTTTGAATTTTGAACTAAAGCGCGGCACATTCAGAAAAAGAATTCTCTAGAAAAGTTTCAAATTCTCCCCCTCGATCCCTTATTCTCCCCCTCTCTTCTTCTTACTTAGTGGCGATCCAAGTCGGATAACCGCAAGAATCCTCAGCTTTCAACTTTTGCGCTTGATAGCTCTTGCTAGTCCAACTAGCAACTGTTTGCAGGTTTTCCGTCAAAGAACTTTCGCTGCCAAACGCTTCAAATCCCAAACTCCACCACGCACTACCGTTAATGTTCAACTGAGTAACTTCGACGTTGCAACCTTGAGGAACTGGGGCTTCGACAGGCACAGACATCAGGGAACCTGGGGCCGAAACTTGGTAAAGACGTAGCGCTCGCTTTTTCTTGACTTCCACCCACTTTCCTGTCGCCAGAATATCCGCCGGTACCGGTGCCATGGTGTCGGCACAAACCCATTTCAGCCACTTATCGGCCTTGCCTTCCCAGCGGTTGCCGAACTGCATTTCGCTTAATTCTGCCTGCCGCCACTTTACTTCTAAGGTTTTGCCACGCAGCTTGACTCCTAAGTAGTCGCAGCCCGGTACTAGCAAATATATGTCTTCCCGCTCTTCTGGAGGCGACAGATAGCCGCCCAGACTCTCGCTTCCAAACCATTGCCCGATCGATTTTGGCAGCGCACCGCTATAAAACCACCGCATTTCCAGACTGGCCCGCATAAATTTTTCCTCCGTTCTTCCACTATTTTCATCAAACCCCGACTGGATTTGCCACACCATCGTCTTTTGCGCCTCCACTCTATCCTCCCCCCTCCGGGGCACAGAGTCTACTACCGGCAGTCATACTATTTTAGATTTTTGATGGGGAATTACTTATTCTATATGGGTTTGAAGCTTGCCCAGGGCTGCATTTTTTGTGGAAACTGGTGTCCGATCGCCGGCTTTAAAAAAAAATCATACAATCCTTTACATATCTTCATAAGTATGTTACATTTATTTACAGTACACAAAAACAACTTAGGAGACTGACATGGCTGACAGAGGCTTACTGCTCGACAACGACGGCAAAATGAACAATTTTGCGATCGAGCCTAAAGTATACATTGACGATGAAGTCCGCACCGGCTTCACCCCCTACGCAGAACGCTTGAACGGTCGCCTTGCCATGATCGGTTTTGTTTCTCTCTTGGCTTTAGAAGTTTCGACCAAGCACGGACTGATTACCTGGCTTACTCACCTGTAATGATTTTGTTGAAAATTAAATTGTACGGCTATGGCTTGCCAGCTATTCACACACGGCGATCCATAGCTTAACTATTTTTAGGGGCAAGGTTTGGTGAGATAATTAAAAACAAATATTTAACTGTCATTCGATCGCAAAAATAATGATCAAACGAATTGTGACCATGCTTCTGGTGGTTCTGAGCCTAACTTTGACCAGTTGTGTATCTAACGTTGTCGGACTCAAAAGCCATATTGATACTGGCGATGGCTATCAATTTCTCTATCCCAACGGCTGGCTACCGATTGCTGTTGCTAATGGCCCCGATGTGGTGTTCCGTGATTTGATTCAGCAAACCGAGAATGTCAGCGTGGTCATCAGTCCAGTGGCGGGGAACAAAACTCTGGCAGATTTGGGAACACCGTCGGAAGTAGGATACAAGCTCAGCAAAAATGCTATCGCCCCGGCAGATTCCGGCCGCGAAGCTGAGTTAGTCAATGCAGAATCTCGCGAATCGCGATCGAAAAACTATTACATTTTAGAATACGCCGTCAAACTCCCAAACCAACAACGCCACAATTTAGCCAGCGTAGCCATTAGCCGCGGCAAACTTTTTACGCTGAATATTTCCACTACCGAAGAACGTTGGCCGAAGGTTAAAGCAGCTTTTGAGAAAGTCGTCAAATCTTTCTCTGTTTATTAGGGAATTGGGAATTGGGCATTGGGAATTGGGCATTGGAGGCAGAACCTGGAAGGTTATTGGTAAAACAAATAACCAATAACCAATAACAACTGACAACAGTCAACTGTCAACTGACAACAGTCAACAGTCAACTGACTTCTTAAATTATGAAAATTCCAACTTTTGTATTAGCCTCAGCTTCCCCGGCGCGCCGCAGCCTGCTTAAAAGTGCTGGCATTGAAGCTGTGATTTGCCCCAGCGACTTTGATGAAGGCCAAATACAAATGAGAGATGCCACTAAATTAGTGCAGGTTTTAGCAGAGGGAAAAGCTGACGCTGTAGCTGAGTTTTTGCTGGCTAATTCTCACCCGCAAATTCCCAATCCCAAATCGTGTTTGGTGTTGGGGTGCGACTCAATTTTGGTCATGGAGGGCGAAATTCACGGCAAACCGAAGGATGCTCAAGAAGCAATCTCGCGCTGGGAGAAAATGCGCGGTAAAGTTGGCGAACTTTATACGGGTCATGCTTTAATTGATACTAGATTCGATAACTTTGATGAGGCAATAGAGCGATCGCTCGTTCGCTGTCAAGTTACAAAAGTTCATTTTGCTCAAGTGAGCTACCGCCAAATTGTGGCCTACGTCGCTACCGGAGAACCCCTCGCTTGTGCCGGCTGTTTTGCACTGGAAGGTAAAGGCGGCTTTTTTGTGGAAAAAATCGAGGGCTGTCATACGAATGTGATCGGTTTGAGTTTGCCTCTGCTGCGGCAAATGCTCGGTGAAATGGGATATGATGTGGCGGATTTTTGGCAATCTTAAATATTGTAGGGTGCGCATTGCGCACTTTTTGAGTTAGTTATTAATTAAAGATTCAAGAGAGGACTGAAGTCCTTACTACGAACCGGAAGAAGGACTGAAGTCCTCACTACGAACCGGAAGAAGGACTGAAGTCCTCACTACGAACCGGAAGAAGGACTGAAGTCCTCACTACGAACCTATTATAGTTATCCTAGGGCGATCGCACTATCCACAACAGATGTAAACTGAAGTTGAGCAGGCGACACATCTTTCACCAAACCCAAAATATTTCCGGTACTAGCTTCCCGAATCACTGTCGCCCTAGTATTCAGCACTCTAAAATCAGCAGTTCGGGGCTGTCCGGGAGGAAAAGGGCCGCTGCTGTCGAAATCTCTGGCATCACCAATTGTCAAAAACCTTTCGGTCAAAACAATATCGTTTCGCGTCAATCCTCCAGCCAATCCGATTGTATCACCTTGAGTCGGACTGTAATCCAGAATAAAATCTGCCGGCACTTCATCTAGATTAAAATTACCAGTAGGACGCGGTTGTTCCGAACCAATTGCCGCCGAACTTGCTCTCGTTTCTCTGCGGAGAACAAACAAATCTGCACCTTCTCCTCCCCACAGTCTGTCAATTCCAGCATCACCGATTAGAGTATCGTTGCCGCTGTCTCCTACTAAATTATCGTCGCCTTGACCGCCTCTGACAAAATCATTTCCGGTGCCTCCATAGGCGTAGTCATCGCCTTGATTGCCGCTGAGAACATCGTTGCCGCATTCTCCGTAAAGTATGTCAGAATCTTGGCCGCCGCGAATCGTATCGCTGCCGCAACCTCCGATTAAAGTATCTCTGCCGCTGTTCCCGTTCATCAATTCCGCACCACCGGAACCTCTGACAAAATCGTTACCGGCTAAGGCCCGCAAACCTCCGGGAGTGTCGCGCAGAATTCCGTTGGCTAATTGAACGATATCGTCATTGGGAGTAAGGTCAAAAAAGTTGGAATCGCTGGGATTTGGCAATGGCCCTGTGAGCAATCTGATGTTTGGGGGATCGGGAATAATTGGATCGGAGTCGATAGCTGATGCTGTAATTTCTGGGAGAGTTGTTTCTAACATTTTAGGTTTCTCTTTTGTTGATTAACTTGGTTGGTATTCTGATTTTAACAACGGTTCCAATTAACAACTTTGCGTGAATCTACGGTAAACAAAATCAAATTACTGTCAAAATTGTCGGAGATTTTCCTGCAACAAGTATAGCTTATTGACAGCAAGCGATCGCCCAAATCCGCAAAAAGTTTGAAATGAGCGCTAATAATTGTGGGGATCGCGTACTCTATTACCCGTTAGCAGTCAGTTACCGAAAGCCTGCTGAATGCTAATTGTGATCAACCATTGAGTTAAGTCAGGAATCGTTCATATGCAAGACACTGCGATCGAATTTATCAAAGCCAGAGAAATCCTGGACTCTCGCGGCCGCCCCACCATCGAAGCTGAAGTTCACCTAGCCAACGGTGTTGTCGGGCTCGCACAAGTCCCCAGCGGCGCGTCTACAGGCTCCTTTGAAGCCCACGAACTCCGCGATGATGACAAAAAACGCTACGGTGGCAAAGGAGTTCTGAAGGCCGTTGCTAACGTCGAGCACAAAATTGCCCCCGCTTTGGTTGATATGGATGCGATCGACCAAGCATTAATCGATCAAACCATGATTGACTTGGACGGTTCCCCCAACAAATCCCACCTCGGCGCAAATGCCATTCTCGGAGTCTCCCTAGCCACAGCAAAGGCTGCCGCCGATACTTTAGGACTCCCCCTTTACCGCTACTTGGGTGGCGCTTTAGCTAACGTTTTACCCGTACCTTTGATGAACGTCATCAACGGCGGTTCCCACGCCGACAACAACGTAGACATTCAAGAGTTTATGATTGTACCGGTGGGAGCACCTTCTTTTAAGGAAGCTTTGCGCTGGGGTGCAGAAGTATTTGCGAGTCTGGCCAAAGTCTTGAAAGACAAAAATTTGCTGACTGGTGTTGGGGATGAAGGCGGTTTTGCTCCTAATCTGGGTTCCAATCAGGAAGCTTTGGATTTGTTGATGATGGCAATTGAAAAAGCTGGTTACAAGCCTGGCGAACAAGTTGCTTTGGCTTTGGATGTTGCTGCTAGCGAATTTTACAAAGATGGGCAGTATACCTACGACGGTGTGGCTCATTCCCCAGCAGAATTAATTGATTATTTAGACGGTTTGGTCAGACAATATCCGATCGTTTCGATTGAAGATGGTTTGCACGAAGACGATTGGGATAGTTGGGTGGCGCTGACTCAGAAAATGGGCAGCAGAGTTCAGTTGGTGGGTGACGATTTGTTTGTTACTAATCGCACGCGCTTGCAAAAAGGAATTGATTTGAAAGCTAGCAATTCGATTTTGATTAAGCTGAATCAAATTGGTTCTTTGACTGAGACTTTGGATACGATCGACTTAGGGAAGCGCAACAGCTATCGATCGATCATCAGCCACCGTTCTGGCGAAACTGAGGATACCACAATTGCTGATTTAGCTGTAGCGACTCGCGCCGGTCAAATCAAGACTGGTTCTCTGTGTCGCAGCGAACGGGTTGCTAAATACAACCGCTTGTTGCGGATTGAGGAGGAATTGGGCGATCGGGCAATTTACGCAGGAACGATCGGCTACGGGCCAAAGTAAAATTTGGCGATCGGGCATGGGGCATCGGGAATTGGGGATTGGTATCAACAACCAGGTCAAACGTAGTCACATATGGCTGTTTACCACCAAGGCTCGATCCCCCCTAGCCCCCCGAAAGCAAGCAGGGTGGATTAATTGTCAGCGGGGGAATGTATGATAGAAGAGCTAATCAAGTCGGTTCCGTCCGGGTAGACTATAATTATGGAATGAATCAGCAATGAATTTAATTGAAG
>JANYGO010000243.1 GCA_025362325.1 Cyanobacteriota bacterium
ATTTGGGAGTTTTGACAGGAATTGCGACGATCGGAGTTGCCAAAACTAGATTTATTGGAGAACATTCAGAAGTAGGGTTCGACCGGGGCAGTTGGCAGCCCTTGCTGCACGAGGGATCAACCGTAGGCGCAGCGCTAAGGACGCAAACAGGGGTAAAACCGATTTATGTATCGATCGGTCATAGGATAAACTTGATAAGTGCGATCGAGTACGTCCTGCGCTGCGCCCCGAGATATCGCTTGCCAGAAACAACTCGATCGGCAGATCACCTAACATCGGGATAACAGGCAAGCCCCGAAGGCATCAAAAAAATGAAAAGTAAAAAGACCAAAAAAGCATCCCTCTTTGGACTTTTAATTTTTGAGGTGTCACCCCACAGTCGAAAAATCCTCTGAGTCTATCGCCAATGAGCTTTCGCTTCCATCCTTCCAGCGAACTAAAGAATTACTATACCTGAGAAAGAGGTATAAAAGTTGGGGGGTTTATAGAATGATTGAAAGACAGTAAACTGCTTAAACATTGGCTGCTCTAACAGAGAGTGTCCGGGCGTGAACTATTTTTAGTTCACATTTGTAAATTATGAAATAATCATGCTGCGACTAAAACCAAAAGTTTAGATTCGTCAAATGACGTTTCATAATTTACCGTCTGATATCTCACCACTGACTGGGAGTACCCACTACAGTGGGAGGCGAAGGCGCGATCGAGCTAAAAAATCAGAAAACAAACAAGGAGACAGTCATGGCTGAGAAAAGCAAACGCGGATTCGCTTCTATGGACGCCGAAAAACAGCGCGCAATTGCCAGCAAAGGCGGAAAAGCTGCGCACGAGAAAGGAACTGCACACGAATTCACCCCTGAAGAAGCCAGAGAAGCTGGTCAAAAAGGTGGCGAAGCTGTCAGCAGAAATCGGGAACACATGGCTCAAATTGGTCGCGAAGGCGGCCGCAAAAGTCGCAAGAGCGAAGCTTAAGTCTCTTAACGCTTTGGCTGGAACGAAAGATGGCACGATAGTTGCAGCTTGAGATTCAGCAGTAGAGACACGCTCGCGTTTGAGGAAGTGGTGCGATCGAATTTCCGCTGTTGCGGCTAGTTCGATCGCCCTTTCCGACAAAAAACGCAACGTAGTGCGCAGGCCTCGCTTCGCAACGCCAGAACACCCCGCAGGGATTAGTTTTGAGCAATCGCTGGCAAATCTTTAAATTTCGCTGCACTTGGGTTGAGAATTTGGCGGCAAACAAAAGCTGCAATACGCGCGAGTCAGTGTCTGAAAAAAAGCCAACCCGAGCGACAAAAGCCCCGAATTCGGGGCTTTTTTGTTTGGTAACACAAAATATTTTCTTAGATGAATATAGTCTGGGACGCACACCGATCTCAGAAACCCGGTTTCTTTTGAGATTACTCGTTACCAAACCCAAAACTCGTAGAAACCGGGTTTCCCGCCCAGGCGCGTGGGCCCGGAAACTGTCCTAACTCCTGATATAAATAAGTAAGATTTTTATATATTTCAGGAAACCACAGAATCATGACAAACCAGCTCATTTTGACATGGACAGAAGCTGGGGTGCATCAAACTCGGACGATTCAAGACGGACAGCCAAGCAAAAATCCCGGAAGCGTGAGACTCGGGCGCGATCCGGCGAAGTGCGATCTAGTATTTTCGCATTCGAGCGTCTCGGGCTTGCACATCGAAATATTTTTTAATCAAGAATTGCAGCAGTATGCAGTGCGGAATTTGCGCCCCAGCAATCCGCCCCTGGTAGACGGAAAAATTCTCGCCCAAGGAGAAGCAAAATTGCTCTCGGGAAGCCGCATCCATTTAGGCCAAGTGGAAATCGAGGTGGTGGAGGTATCTGCCGCAGCGGTTGGGATGGTGCTGACAGTTTTGCTCTCGGCGCCTCCGGTTCAAATTTCTTCTCCGGCGACGGGGCCTTGCACCTACGGTTTGCAGTGTCCCAAGTGCAGCCGCGTTTCCCCTTACGCGCAGTTGAGTGCGGGGTGTCCGTGGTGCGGTACTTCTTTGGCGGCGGCGGTGAGCGTGGTACTCTCTCCGTGAGCATTGCAACCCCGGGATAATCGGACGATCGCCCGATCGACAATCAAACATCGCTAATGCTAGGATTGTGCCATTTCCCGCAACTAATTTTCGCCCGCACACTCCGGAACACATCAACACCCAAAAACCGATTTTTTAACTCTGATTGAGGTTTTGAAGGAAGTAAAGGGATTAAGAAACCAGATTTTGCGGTTCCCGATTGCATTCAATCCAAAATCTCAAATCAAATCTCTCAAATTCAAAAATCTTTTTTCGCAGCCCGCTCAAAATCTACGGCTAATGTTTAAAAAATAATAATGAATCCTCAACCCTTGCGCCTGCGACTGACTTGGAAAGATCCAGCTACGGGGGATTGTCGCTCCCCAATACTCGACTTGCCGATCGCTTTGGGACGTATTTTTGAAGCTATGCCCGCCACAATCAACGGGGAACGAGTTTCTCGAATTGCCCTCAGCAGCAGTCAAATTTCTCGCTTTCACGGAGTGATTGCCACCGAAGGCAACAGTATCGTAGTCATTGACACGGGCAGCCGCAACGGTACTTATGTCAACGGCGCTCGCCAAACCCGGTGCATCTTGGCAAACGGCGATATGCTGCAAATTGGGCCCTACGCGATCAGCATTTCCTTTGCGATTAATTCCACAGAACCCCAATCTGTCAATTCTCACATTTTCTTTAACCCCCAGACCAATGGGCCAGACCCCGCGTTGGGGCCGCAAATTGTCTCGCCGCTCCCTCAAACAGCTAGTAGCGGAGAATTTCCGCCGATCGCATTTTTGCAGGCGAATCAAATAACCATGCGATCGCTCCAATCGATGGGATTCCCTGTAGTCGAAGTTGATTGGGCAGCAGTTGGGGGCGGTTTGGGCAGCTTTATTTGGGTGGATTTGCTGAGAATTTGCGGCGTGAAAGTCGATCAAATTGCAGTTTTGGGCATGGAAGAGCAGCCTTACGCCCGCTACCGTCGGTTATGCCTGAATTCTCAAATTCCGCTGCACGAACGGCTGCGATCGAATTCTGACGCTTGTCCAGACAACATTTGGGGCTGGCCTCCCTATGCTTTGCGGGAAGCTTGGCAGGAATTGCTGAAAGGGCGGTTGATTGTGTCGCTGAAGTTGATGTGGCAGGTATTTGCCGAACCGACTTTTGCCGAAACTTATACGCCGCGCGCTGGGAATGTGTTTGATTCTATTGACAGGGAAACTGTGCGAATTGGGTGGAATCAGATGTTTCGCTACGGGAGAGTACGGGGAATTCGTAAGACAGATGACGGCAGGTACGTGATCGCTTATTCTCGATCGAATGCCAACCAACGAGATCACGCTTTTTTAATCGCCAAATACGTACACTTAGCCACCGGCTATCCCGCCATTCAATTTTTGCCAGACTTGCAAGAGTATCGCGAAAAAAACCAGGATTTTGAGTCGGTTGTCAACGCTTACGAAAGCCACGACGGCGTTTACGAAAAGTTGGAGGCGAGGGGCGGCAGCGTGTTAATTCGAGGGCGGGGAATTGTAGCTTCGCGGGTGGTGCAGCGACTTTACGAAGCGCGACAACGGAATGCCAATATTCAAGTATTGCATTTGATGCGATCGGCCAAACCTCAAGGTAACAAATTCGATCGGGCTGTGCGACAAGTCGAAAATCACTATGAATTTCAACCTTTCAACTGGCCCAAAGCCTGCTGGGGCGGCGAACTCCGCGTACTGTTGGAAACAGCCAAACCCGAACTTCGCCCGCAGTTGCTCGCAGACTGGGGCGGCACTACCACAGCGCAGCGCAGCGACTGGCGGCGGATTGTCAAACAAGGTTTAAGTCAAGGATGGTATCAAATTACCTTTGGGGAAGTGGAGCGAGTCGAGCGCGACAGTCAAAACCGCACGGTGACGTACATTCAGGAGAAGGAACTTAAGGGGCAAATTAAGTTAGAGGCTGATTTTATTATTGATGCTACGGGTTTGGACGCTAAGGTAAAAACCAGTCCCCTATTAAACGATTTGGTAGCTCAATACAATCTTCCCCTCAACAGTTTGGGGCGGCTGAGTGTTAACAAGGATTTTGAAGTCCCCGAATTGCGCAACACTTCTGCTAGCAACGGAGAAGGCCGGGTATACGCAGCCGGCGCGATTACTTTGGGGGGGCCTTACGCGCCGGTAGACAGCTTTTTGGGCTTGCAATACGCGGCCCTGCGTTCCGTTGAAAGTCTGGCGGCTAACGGAGCTCCGGGTGTTGGGAAATTGAGCGTTTGGCGATCGATCGTGCAGTGGTTGAAATGGATTTTAAATAAATCTCCCGGCTAATTTGAAGAAGTTCGGCAACGGATTTTGTAGCGGATTTAACGGATTAAAAAGAGCTTCGCATTCAATCTAAAATCCCAAATCCAGACTCGAACAACCTTCGCCTTCAATCCAAAATCTAAAATCTAAAATCTAAAATCTAAAATCGAATGACCCCCACCTTATTCGGCCGCTGGCAAACTCGGTTACTGCTATTTGCAACCGTAGGCGTTTTAGTAACACTGCCCTTTTTTATGGGTTTAATGACGACCAAATCAGGCTCAATTTTTTTCTTAATTTTAGGCTATCTAGCAATTTTTGGTCTCGGCTGGGATGCCTTATATATCTACATCCAGCAGTTTCGCTGGGATCGAGATTGGCCCGGCGCCTTTCAATTGCTCGCCGGGATTTGGGAAGCACTTTTTGTGTTATTTTTAATTCAAATCATCGGTTTGCCCGGGATACCTGCGCAAGATTTTGACTTGGGAGCTTTTGCATTACATTACAGTTTAGTGTGGCTGGCTATTTATCTGGCATCGCCAACACTGATGCGAATTTTATTTCCCTACTGGCGTTTCCGAGGCGGTCAATGGTTTTAAGTAGGGAAACGGCACTGCCGTGTCCGGCGCGGGGCGCTGGGACTTTTAATAATAGTAAGCTGCACACCCCACAGCATTTATACTAAGGTAAACTCACAATTGCTGGCATCATGCAATGCACCGTCCTCCCTGTATATTCTCGTTTTTTTCCGGTTCAGGATTCCTTGACCTCGGTTTTGAATTAAGCGGCTTTAATGTAGCGTATGTCAATGAAATTTTCCCACCTTTCCTGCAAGCATACCGCTACTCTCGGCAGTGCCTGAATTTGCCGCTACCAGAATACGGATACTGCGAAGCAGAGGAAGCAGATGTCACTCAACTTGTAGGTGGAAAACCAGCTTTTCGCCTGCGGGAATTGATGCAAGATGCCCGCAATCATCACGATATTGTGGGATTTATCGCGGGGCCGCCTTGTCCTGACTTTTCTGTTGGCGGTAAAAACCGAGGCCAGGAAGGAGATAAAGGCAAACTTTCAGCTTCGTACATTGAATTGATTTGTCAGCAGCAGCCGGATTTCTTTTTGTTTGAAAATGTCAAAGGTTTGTGGAGAACCAAAAAACACAAAGCTTTTTATGACGAACTAAAGCTTAAGTTGGCTGAGTCTGGATATGTTTTTGTGGAAAGGTTAATAAATGCGATCGAATACGGCGTCCCGCAAGATAGAGACCGAATTATTCTGATTGGCTTTAGAAATAAAATTATCAAAAATCTTGGCATTTCCTTAGATGAAAACAGCTCAATGTTGCCGGAAAGTTTATTTGCTTGGCAAAGTCAGATACTATATCCCAAATCAGAAGTTTTTGCTTATCCTTGGCCTCAGAGAAATCTCTTTGCAGGCGATGATTTCTTACCTTGTCCCGATGGCATTCCCGAAAATTTAACGGTTGAGTTTTGGTTCCAAAAAAATGATGTTCTCAACCATCCCAATGCCGCAGATTATTTTCAACCGAGAGCAGGTATTAAAAGGTTTGCTGAGGTCGAGGAGGGAGACGATTCAAAAAAATCTTTCAAGCGCCTGCACCGCTGGCGCTATTCGCCGACAGCTTGTTACGGCAATAACGAAGTTCACTTGCACCCTTACAAAGTTCGCAGGCTTTCTGTTGCTGAAACACTTGCAGTTCAGTCACTGCCAAAAGAGTTTGCGCTGCCGCCCCAGATGACGCTGACTAATATGTTTAAAACTGTGGGGAATGGAGTTCCTTATTTGGCTTCCCAGGCTATTGCTCACACAATTTATCAGTTTTTACACACAAAACAAATTGACAAATAAGTATAAATAAGCCCTTGGTTCGTAGTGAGGACTTCAGTCCTCTGATTTTTTTGAGGACTGAAGTCCTCACTACGAACTTTACTGAATTGAGTTAATTGCTGCGCGTCACGCAGCCATCGGACAGGTTTCCCAGTCAACAGTGCAAATTAGTTGTGCGAAAGCATAGCAAAAAATATATAATAGTTGGTTAAGGTTGAAAACCTAGATTTTTTATTTTCCTGCAATTCGCCATGACCGTTAAACCCCGCCGCTATCACATTACCACTTTCGGATGCCAGATGAACAAAGCCGACTCCGAACGGATGGCCGGCATTCTCGAAAATATGGGCTTTGAGTTCTCGGAAGACCCGAACGAAGCTAGCTTGATTCTCTACAATACTTGCACAATTCGCGACAATGCCGAACAAAGAGTTTATTCTAACCTCGGAAGGCAGGCTCATCGCAAGCGCCAAGAACCGGGTTTAACTTTAATTGTAGCGGGATGCGTGGCGCAGCAGGAAGGTGAAGCGTTGCTGCGTAGAGTGCCGGAATTAGACTTAGTAATGGGGCCGCAACACGCTAACCGACTTGAAGATTTGCTGGAACAAGTTTTTGAGGGAAATCAAGTTGTGGCGACTGAAGCTGTTGAGATTATGGAGGATATTACTAAGCCTCGCCGCGATAGCAAGGTGACGGCTTGGGTGAATGTAATTTATGGCTGCAATGAACGCTGCACTTATTGTGTTGTGCCGAATGTTCGCGGGGTTGAACAGTCGCGAACACCGGAGGCTATTAGGGCGGAAATGGAGGATTTGGGCCGTCAAGGTTACAAGGAAGTAACTTTGTTGGGGCAGAATATTGATGCTTACGGACGCGATTTGCCGGGGACTAAACCGGATGGCAGTAACCAGCATACTTTGACTGATTTGCTTTATTTTGTGCAGGATGTTCCGGGGGTCGATCGCCTGCGTTTTGCTACTAGCCACCCGCGCTATTTTACGGAACGCTTAATTAAGGCTTGTGCGGAATTGCCGCAGGTTTGCGAACATTTTCACGTGCCTTTTCAGTCGGGCGATAATGATATTTTGAAGGCGATGTCGCGGGGTTATACTCAGGAGAAGTACCGCCGGATTGTTGATATGATTCGCGGTTATATGCCGGATGCTTCGATTACTGCTGATGCGATTGTGGGTTTTCCGGGGGAGACGGAAGCGCAGTTTGAGAAGACTGTGAAGTTGATCGAAGATGTTGGTTTCGATTTGGTGAATACTGCGGCTTATTCGCCTCGCCCTGGTACGCCGGCTGCTTTGTGGGAAAATCAGTTGAGCGAGGAGGTGAAGGCCGATCGCCTGCAACGCATAAATCATGTGGTGAGTGCGACGGCTATGGAGCGTTCGCAGCGCTATTTGGGACGGACTGAAGAGGTTTTGGTGGAAGTCCAAAATCTTAAAGATTCAACTCAGGTGATGGGGCGCACTCGCGGCAATCGCCTCACATTTTTTAAGGGCGATATTGCACAATTGGCAGGGCAAATTGTGCGTGTTAAAATTACTGATATTCGCGCCTTTAGTTTGACTGGAGAAATGCTGTAAGGGTTTTGGCAGAACTTAGGCAAAACCTCTATTATGTTGTAGGGTGCGCCTGACTGTGCACTTGACATCAAGATTAGTTTCTAGTCAGAACTTTAGTCCTCAGATGGATGCGGACTCGCATTCCTCACTACGAACCGTTACAGATTGCGTGTAACTAACCGGAGGCGATCTGAGGTTGGTGGCTGGCGGTCAAATTAGATTAAATTTATCTTCAGAAAAGAGAGTTTAAATCCATGACACAAAGTTCTGACTTCGACACACAACAGTCAATTCCCCAAACAGATGAGCAAGCTGAATTGCCGCAGCCAAACCAACGCGGAGAGTATTCCAGAACATCCCACCCATATTGGGAAGTGGTAGATACTGACCCCAACGGTCTTAACTGTCGCATGGGCCCGCATTCGATTGAGGAAATAGAAGACCCCGGAAGCAAGATAGATTTAAATATTGGCAGTTGGCCTGTGGTTGGTACTTTGAAAGCAGGCCAGAAGTTTGAAATCTATCTCGGGCCTAGCGGATTGGGGGTTTTGTACGATTCGCAACATCAACCTTGGTTTTTTGTAGAAAAAAGTGAGGGTACTGGCGGGCTGAGTAATTGTTTTGTTCCGGCTCGCAGCAGTTTTGTGAAACCAATACAGCCCAAGTAGCCCTGCTCCGACGCGCAAGTTTTGTCGGTTTTCGAGCCTGTTTAACGATCCTGAATTCTTGCTTGGTGTCGAATACTTCCTGTTGTACCTGCGCTAACTGCGTGTATATTTGTCAAAAAGTACCGGGAGTATTGAAAAATGACGAAGATGCGGATCGGGTTACTCTTCGGCGGGCGATCGGGCGAACACGAAGTCTCGATTAGTTCGGCGCGGGCGATCGCCCGCGCCCTCGCTGCTGACGAAAATGCCTCTAAATACGAAGTTCTGCCGTTTTACATCCAAAAAGACGGCCGCTGGCTCTCGGGAACATTACCCCAAGAAGTTTTAGTCGCCGGCAAACCCCTGGAAATAGAGTCACAACCAGGAGAAGCTTGGCAGTTTCCTAATTTTAATGTAGTAGATGTTTGGTTTCCTGTTTTGCACGGGCCTAACGGCGAAGACGGTACGGTGCAAGGGTTGCTGAAATTATTGCAAGTTCCTTTTGTCGGGAGCGGGGTTTTGGGATCGGCGGTGGGAATGGATAAAATTGCGATGAAAATGGCTTTTGCTCAAGCAGGTTTGCCACAGGTAAAATACATCGCTGTTAACCGTTCCCAAATCTGGTCAAATCCTTGCGTTTTCCCGAAACTGTGCGATAAAATTGAGGAAAGTTTGGGCTATCCTTGCTTTGTCAAACCTGCCAATTTGGGCTCGTCTGTGGGAATTTCTAAGGCTCGATCGCGCGCTGAGTTAGAAGCCGCTCTCGACAGCGCCGCCAGCTATGACAGGCGGATTATTGTGGAAGCGGGTGTGGTTGCTAGAGAGTTGGAATGTGCGGTTTTGGGCAACGATAACCCGAAAGCTTCAACGGTGGGAGAAATTAGTTTTCAAAGCGATTTCTACGACTACGAAACTAAATATAGTCAGGGACAATCCGAGTGTTCAATTCCGGCAAAGGTCAGCAGCGCGATCGCCTCGCAAATCCAAGAAATGGCAGTGCAAGCATTTTTAGCTATTGATGCCGCTGGTTTGGCGCGGGTAGACTTTTTCTACCTTGAGTCCACCGGAGAAGTTTTGATTAATGAAATCAACACTTTCCCCGGCTTTACAGCTACCAGTATGTATCCTCAAATGTGGGCGCATGATGGTATTTCTTTCCCAGAATTAGCAGACCGTTTAATTCAATTAGCTGTCGAACGGCACGGGGAAAAAGCTTGAATCACCAGCCGCTAACTGTTTTCGTCCCAAGCGCCAAAAATAAGTTATTCCCCTGGTAATATATCCATACCAGCGGAAACGATCTAACATGGTTGTGGCAGGTACTGCCTGCCAGCAGCCCTATTTCTGCTACTGGCAGAGCAAGTGGAAACTTTCAGCAGCCTGGTATAACTAAATGCAACATAAAATCTTTAAGGGAGAACGGCGAATAGCAGCGTCAATCTCACATCTGGCATCTCAAATTTTAACTGGGTTAACTTAATGAGACGTTTCGCTCAACTGCCGCAGTGGTGGACTTACGGACTGTTATTTCCTCTAGCGGTACTCAACTGCTGGTTGGCCCTCCTAGTGTTTGAATTTTTTCGCGCCCTGATTACCGTTTTAATAGTTGCTACAGTCTTCTCTTTTTTGCTAGATTATCCAGTGCGTTTTTTACGCAAATACGGGCTGAAGCGCGATCGGGCGGTTTTGTCGGTATTGTTTTTGACTTTACTGGTATTAGTGGTTTTAACTATCACTCTGGCTCCTATTTTGCTCAATCAAGTCACTGAACTCGCCACGAGGCTGCCGACTTGGATAGTTTCTGGCACGCAACAGATTGAAGCGTTCAACAAGTGGGCGGAAAATCGCAATCTCCGCATTGATGTTAGGGGTTTGACTACTCAATTGAGCGATCAACTTTCAGCTCAATTGCAGTCTCTCACCGGGGAAATCCTCAAATTTGGCTTGGGTGCGGCAGACAGTCTGGTGAATTTTTTGCTGACGATTGTCATAACATTTTACTTGCTATTGCACGGCGATCGCGTGTGGGAAGGTTTGTTTAAGTGGTTTCCCTCCAAACTCAGCCTGCAATTGCGGCAGTTGCTGGCGCGAAGCTTCCACAACTACTTCGTCGGCCAAGCAACTTTGGCGGGTTTGATGGGATTGTCGATGACTGTGGCTTTTTTAATTTTGCGAGTTCCCTTCGGATTGCTGTTCGGTTTGGGTGTGGGTGTAATGACAATGATTCCCTTCGGAGCACCTTTCAGTATTTGCATAGTCAGTTTGCTGATCGCATTAAACAACTTTTGGC
This sequence comes from Cyanobacteriota bacterium, assembly GCA_025362325.1. Lineage (GTDB taxonomy): Bacteria > Cyanobacteriota > Cyanobacteriia > Cyanobacteriales > Microcoleaceae > Microcoleus. Next base: position 10,688 of record JANYGO010000243.1, read on the forward strand.
TGGGCGTCACCATTTTAGTTGTCGCTACAGTCATCGAGCAAGTAATTGAAAGCGGGGTTGCTCCTCGGTTATTAGGCGGTTTTATCGGCCTCAATCCCGTGTGGATTTTAGTGTCGCTGCTAATTGGGGTTAAGGTGGCGGGAGTCGCAGGTTTGTTAGTTGCTGTGCCGATGGCTGGTTTTATTAAGAATACTGTTGATACTTTGGAAACTTCCAGGAACAAGTCAAAAGAAATCGAGGCGGTTAATTCTATTGAACCTGCGGAACAATAAAATTGTCAGCTCCGTTCAAACCTCTAATTTGAACGGAGCTTTTGTTGTCTACTTTGACTTAGCTCTAGTTGCTACTTTAGCTCTGGGCTTTACAGTTTTTTTAGTTGCTACTTTAGCTCTAGGCTTTGCAGTCCCTTTAACTACAGTCTTAGTTGCTGTTTTGCTGGTAGAGGCTTGTGCTGCTGGCATTCCAGCAGTGCCGACAATACCGGATAACAGCGCACCGAGGGCGAGGGCGGTTGCTACAATAGACTTGCCAAACTTAAAATTCATGGTACATGACTCTGGTTGAGGTTTGAGAACAGGCGAGAATAATAATAGTAGCAGATATTTTCAATCATCTAATTTTTATTAGATCTTTCCTTGATGCGGGGGTTGTCAGGGCGGCAAAATTCCTGCCAACACGCTCCCTAGCTACAGTTTGGGGCTGTTGCTGATGAGGCTAAAAATAAGTCAGAATCAGGGGTTGTGGACGGAGGATGTCAAGGCTGTGAAAATTTCAGGGGAAATGCGGAATATCCGGGGAGGCTACCGTAGTTTGTATTATCGCAGCCTGCGGCAGTTCGGCGGCTGTGCTGGCGGTTTGATCGCCCTCAGCGAGCCCAAATCCACAATTTGCCTGCCACCGTCCGGTTTCTACCCCACCCTGTAGGGTAAATCCCACCCCAGCCGCCAGCAGAGATCGGAAATGCTTGAATTAAAATTAAAGAACCTGGAGTTCTAATGGAATTAGATGTAGGCGCTAAAAATGCAAAAAAATAAATATAACTCTCATCCATTATCCCACCAAATCAATACTATGTCAACCAAAAATATGCCCGATCAAACTCAGCGTTCTAGCAGTTTTTCTTTGCCGAAAAAACTGGCTTTTTTATCCCTCGTTTTGCTCAGCTCCACGGCAACTGTCGGGTGCAACGCCTTAACTTCGGCCCGAGTTCCTGGAAGTTCTAACGCTCTCCAATCTGAACCTGCAACGGCTGCGCCAATCTCAGCATTGCCTGCAAATATACTGCCGAATCAAGACGCTAATTTTGTGACTAAAGTAGTGCAGCAAGTCGGGCCTGCAGTGGTGCGAATCAATTCTTCTCGCACGGTTAAAACCCAACAGCCTGATGTTTTGGACGAGCCGTTTTTACGCCGCTTCTTCGGCTCTGAAGCTCCGACACAGCCGGGAAATCGCGTAGAACGCGGTTCTGGTTCGGGTTTTGTTTTTGGTTCCGACGGCCGCATTTTAACTAATGCTCACGTTGTTGACGGCGCGGATACGGTGACGGTTAAACTGAAGGACGGCCGCGAATTTGTCGGCAAAGTTTTGGGGGTAGATACAGTTACTGATGTGGCTGTTGTGAAGATTGAAGCTAATAATTTGCCTGTGGTGAGTTTGGGCAAATCTGAGGAGTTACAGCCGGGAGAATGGGCGATCGCGATCGGCAATCCCCTCGGTTTGGACAATACCGTGACTGTGGGGATTATTAGCGCCACAGGCCGTTCTAGCGCCGATGTGGGCGTTCCAGACAAGCGCGTCAGCTTTATTCAAACCGATGCTGCAATCAATCCCGGCAATTCCGGCGGGCCGCTGCTGAACCAGCGCGGTCAAGTTATTGGCATGAATACGGCGATTATTCAAGGCGCCCAAGGATTGGGTTTTGCGATTCCGATCGATCGGGCGCAACAAATTGCCAACCAATTAGTCAGCAGTGGCAAAGCCGAACATCCTTATCTCGGCGTTCGGATGTTGGCTATTACTCCTGAAGTCAAGACAGAATTCAATAAAAATCCCAACGCCAAATTGAGGCTGACTGAAGATAAAGGCGTTTTAATTCTGGGAATTGCTAAAGATTCTCCGGCGGCACAAGCTGGAGTTCGCCTAGCCGACGTGATCAAGAAAATCAACGGTACAGAAGTCAGCGATGCTGGCAGCGTACAGCAAATTGTCGAGAACAGTAAAGTGGGTAACGATTTGCAGCTTGAGTTGAGCCGCGAGGGAAAACCTGTTACTGTGGCGGTGAAAGCTGGTGCTTTTCCAGCGGCCGATAAGCAGCAGTAGAGTTGTTGATATTGCGGGTTAAGTTAAGCCAGGGACTTGAGTCCCTGGCTTAACTTTTGAGCTTTTTGGTGGGGTGGAGGCGGGTTTATTTAACTTGTTTGTATTGTTTGGGCGATCGGCGAAGCCCACTCCTACAGCAATTATGCCAACGCTATTAACTATTAACTATGAATGAAAACCGCGATCGAGTGAGACTCAAAATAACCTAGCTGCTGCCTACAGTTACAGGATAAACGATTCGCGGGCGGAAAATGTGGAAATGGCGATCGCCCTTTACGGCGCTGCTTTAACAGTCTACACCCTTGAGGCTTTCCCGGAAGATTGGGCAATGACTCAAAATAACCTAGCTGCTGCTTACGCCAACAGAATCAACGGTTCGCGGGCTGAAAATATCGATCGCGCGATCGCATTTTTTGACGCTGCTTTAACTGTTCGTACCCCTGAACAGTTTCCTGAAGATTGGGCAATGATTCAATATAACCTAGGTAATGCCCATAATGACAGAATCAATGGTTCGCGGGATGAAAATTTGGAAAAGGCGCGATCGTTTTATGAGGCTGCTTTAACAGTATATACCCGTGAGGATTTCCCTGAATATTGGGCAATGATTCAAAAGAAGCTGGCTAATGCCTAATGTGAGGCTGCTTTAACAATCTCAGAAACCGGGTTTTTTCCGATATTTTCGCCTCGGATCAAATATCCTCACAAAAACCCGGTTTCTCGCCACCCACCGACAATCTCAGAAACCGGGTTTTTTCCGATATCTTCGCCTCGCATCGAATATCTTCGCAAAAACCCGGTTTCTCGCCACCCATAAATCAATACGGTTCACTTAAGACAGATCTCCCTGGCACACCCCTTAAAAAAGGGGGGGACAAGAATGCTCTCAAAGTCCCCCTTGCTTTCGGGGGATGCGAGGGGGATCTCCGGCGCATAAATAGTGTTAAGTGAACCGTATTGACCCATAAATAATGCTAAAATAAAATCCGGTGTTATTCACAACTCCCCACAATGCAAGAAACCCGCGCCGAAGCCTATCTCCAATTAATTCACACCCTGCTGAATTGCCCCAACGGAGACGAACCGCAGATATTACAAGATAACTTAGAATTATTGGATCGCGGATTTCTGGAAGCTTGCGAGTCAGTAGCGGCCAAGTTGGCAGCACAAGGAGGCGAAAATGGGAATAATTAACTTCCTCCGAAATCTGGCCAGTCAGCTAGGGCAATTTATCGATATGAACGATGACGGAGATCGCAATAACTCTCAAGGTGAAGATTCCCAAGAGTATGCCAACTTTATCTTAGAATTATTGCAAGCAGAAAAAGCTAGTAAGGGCGATATTAAAGTAATTTACCCCATGCTTGCTCAACGGAAACATCTCCTCAATGACCGTTTTACCCAAACTTTACAGCAAGTATCCGAGCAGTTACTTGATGGCGAAAATCCAGAAACAATTAGCTCAATTGTCGGTCTCATTGAGGATTTAAGTATTGATATTAAAAACTTTCCTCGTGGGAATAGAGCGAATAATATTGAAATTGCTATTACTGGTTATCAAATAGTTTTAAATAATCGGGAACCGGGGAGCGAAAAATATGCTAGAACTCAAAATAACCTAGCTAATGTCTACAGTGACAGAATCAACGGTTCGCGGGCGGATAATCTGGAACGGGCGATAGAGTTTTATGACGCTGCTTTAACAGTTGTTACCCTTGAAGATTTCCCTGAACAATGGGGAGTGACTCAAAATAACCTAGCTAATGCCTACAGTCACAGAATCAAGGGTTCGCGGGCGGATAATCTAGAACGGGCGATCGCATTTTATGAAGCTGTTCTAACAGTTCGTACCCTTAAGGATTTCCCTGAAGATTGGGCAATGACTCAAAATAACCTAGCTCTTGCCTACAGTGACAGAATCAACGGTTCGCGGGCGGATAATCTGGAACGGGCAATAGAGTTTTATAACGCTGCTTTAACAGTTTATACCTTTGAGGATTTCCCTGAACAATGGGGAGTGACTCAAAATAACCTAGCTGGTGCCTACAGTGACAGAATAGTCGGTTCGCGGGCGGAAAATCTGGAACAGGCGATAGAGTTTTATGGCGCTGCTTTGACAGTTCGTACCCTTAAGGATTTCCCGGAAAATTGGGCAATGACTCAAAATAACCTAGGAGAAGCCTACAGAAACAGAATCAACGGTTCGCGGGCGGATAATCTGGAACGGGCAATCGGCTTTTTTAATGCAGCTTTAACAGTTTATACCTTTGAGGATTTCCCTGAAAAATATGCTCAAACTCAAAATAACTTAGCTAATGCCTACAGTAACAGAACCAATGATTCGCAAGCGGATAATTTGGAACGGGCGATCGGCTTTTATGGCGCTGCTTTAACTGTTCATACCTTTGAGGATTTCCCTAAAGATTGGGCAGACACTCAATATAACCTAGCTAATGCCTACAGTGACAGAATCAACGGTTCGCGAACCCAAAATCTAAAACAGGCGATCGACTTTTATAACGGTGCTTTAACAGTTCATACCCTTGAGGATTTCCCCTTAAATCACATAGGAACCTTAAATAACCTGGGTTGGACTTATCTAGCAAAACTAGACTACATCAACCGAGAAAAACCAAAAGACAAAAACCCAAGAGCAGCAACTCTCCAAAGTGCCTACGATACCTTTAAAAATGCCATAACCGGAGCCTCCAAATTACGAGAGTTAGAATCGGGAGATGAAACCAAGCAAAAACACGATTTGCAGTGGGATAGGCTCTACAGAGGCATCGTGCAAGTCTGCCTCGATCGCAACAGCAACCAAGAAGCATTAGAATATGCCGAAGCCAACAAAGCCCGCGACCTTGCCGAAGTCATCGCCCAAAAACAGGAAACCCCCCAACTCCTAAAACCCATAACTTTCACCAAAATCACCCAACTCCTCAAAAGAGACACCGCCCTAATTGAGTGGTACATCACCGACGCAGAAATCATCACCTTTGTCCTCACTTACCCCGACGTGCTGACAGTGCATCGCAACCGTCAATGCGATGAATTAATCGATTTAGTTAACGCCTACCGCGCCGACTATAAAAAAAGCAAAACTCATTGGCAAACCAAACTCGCCGACTATCTCCAGCGTCTTGCCGAAATCCTCCAAATCACCACAATTCTGCCCTCACAAAGTACGCGCTTAATCCTAATTCCCCACTGGTTGCTGCACCTGTTCCCCCTCCACGCCCTACCCCTAACCGACGAAGAATTCTTGTTAGATAGATTCACCCAAGGGATTCAATACGGCCCCAGTTGCCAACTCCTGCAACAGATTACAATCCACCCGAATTTTGACCAACTCCTCGCCCTGCAAAACCCCACCTCGGATCTTCCCTACACCGATTTGGAAGTCGCCAGCATCGCCCCCAAATTCGCCATCAGTCAAATTCTTCCGGGTTCACAAGCGAGTAAAACTAATCTTTTGGAACAGTATTTAGAGCAGTTAGAAAATGCTCATTGCGCGCATTTCTCGTGTCACGGTTCGTTTAATGCTGATGATCCGCTGAAGTCGTTTTTGATTTTGTCAGGCGGTATCATTGAGGAACCCCCCCAGCCCCCCTTGCTAAGGGGGGAGCAAGATGTCGCCGGAGATAGCCTTGTCGAACCCGGAGATCCCCCCCAGCCCCCCTTCTTAAGGGGGGAGCCGGAAGCACTCAAAGTCCCCCTTCTTAAGGGGGATTTAGGGGGATCGGATTTAGGGGAGCAATATGTCGCCGGAGATAGCCTTGTCGAACCCGGAGATCCCCCCCAGCCCCCCTTAAGAAGGGGGGAGCCGGAAGCACTCAAAGTCCCCCTTCTTAAGGGGGATTTAGGGGGATCGGATTTAGGCGCATCGGAGCGTTTTGTGGAATGGCGCGACAATAAAACAGCGGATATTGACAAATGCCTAACTTTGGCTGAAATTTTTGGACTGCGATTGAAACAGTGCCGCCTAGTCGTGCTTTCCGCCTGCGAAACCGCGCTAATTGACACGCAGAATCGCTCTGATTATATTGGATTACCGACGGGATTTCTCTACGCGGGAGCAATGGGAACTTTGGCCAGTCTTTGGGCTGTCAATGACCTCTCGACTGCGTTGATGATGGTAAAATTCTATGAGGTACTAAAGCCTGGAGTTAGCATTGGTCAAGCGCTCCACGATACCCAGCGCTGGTTTAAGTCGGCCATTACTTCTGATTTGCTAGAATGGGTGGAAGGTTCGGATAGTTTCGATGGAGAGCAAAAAGAAGATATTACAGAATATCTGGGACGTTACAAATCGACTGTAAAACCTTACGGCGATGTTTATCACTGGGGGGCGTTTTGTGCGATCGGCTTATAGTTGGACGGGGCGGGTTTACGAGATTATTAATTTTTGGCAATTATGGTTTGCAAAACCCGCCCCTACAGCACTTGGCATTATGAGACAAGTTACCCCAAACATCCAGAGAGATTGCCACCATGTTTGACCTCAGTGACTTAAAGAAAACCAGAGTTTATCAAGATGCTTTTGCGGAAGGAAAAGCTGAAGCACAAGCTGAAGCTAAACAGCGAGAAAAAGTTGTAATGCTCAGAATGCTTAATCTAGGAATAGCTACAGAAGATATTGCTACATCCTTTGACTTGCCGATAGCTGAAGTAACAGCGATTATAGCTCAAGCTCAATTACAAGAACAATTCCAGGCTCAATTACAAGCTCAATTCCAAGCTGAAATTAAACAACGAGAAAAAGCTGCAATCCTCAGAATGTTTAATGTGGGATTAGCTACAGAACAAATTGCTATATTCTTAGACTTGCCGGTAGCTGAAGTAGCAGCGATTATCGCTCAAGCTCAACAAGAACAAGCTGAACAAAATTAATCAAAGTTTGGCGGGGCGGGTTTACAAGATTATTGTTTTCGGCAATTACTCTTGGTAAAACCCGCCCACACAGCACTTGACATTGTACATCCATTTTTGAGGTAAACTTATGATGATGAAAACCCTGATTTTGTCGGAAATCTATAACGCGATTACCGAATACCCAAATATTCTGACTCCGCCGTTTATTGAAGAATTACTCAATACTGTTTTGCCGATCGCTGAATCTGATGCTACTGATAAAGCAGTTAAAGAAGCTATTAATAAAGTCTATCAAAATTTTCCCGAAGTATCAGAGCAGATTGCCAATCTGACTCGCAAAAATCTCGATGATGCAGAACCGGAAGTCACACCGGGCTATGATACACTCACAAATACCTATCCTGATATCAAAAAGCTAGAAGCTAACTTGAAAAAACGCATTCAAACAGCCTCAATTTCCCCTGCACCAGATGCTAAAAATTGACCATCCCCAAGTCTACATCTACAGCTACCAAATCAGCAGCGACAGCAAAACCGATGTTCGCTCAATCTGGAATTGGGCTAATAGTCTCTGGCAATATTTCAGTCAGGACAAAAGCCTAGTTTTTTCTCAAGCAAACCTCAGTTATCCCCTAACTAAAGCCAACAAGTTAACGCATTCAAATCAAATCGATGGTTCGTTAAGATTTTGCTGTATCGATGATAGCGAAGGCATTTTAGCGAGAATTGGTAGCCCAGAAACTGACGAAAATGAAGATTTAGAAATCGCAGTAGCATTAACACAATTTAATGTTAATAATCTGCTGGTTGCTGATAGTCATCAAAATTGGCTAGGACAAACTATTTTGATTACCTATAAATCAGAAACTTATCAACAGCCAAGTAAACATCTCTTCCGCGAAGTTGCAGATGAATGTTTAAGACATCTTTTCCCAGAAGTGTCTGTGCGTCCACCTTTTTACCGGGCTACTGAGTTATTCGATTCTCCGATGTTTGAGTATAGTTCTCCCCAAAGTCAAGTACAGGTGTTTGTTTACCTGGTTGATGATGATATTGAGGGAAAATTAGGGAATATTATTCAACCTTTGTTTGAGCTGTTTTATCACCGCCATAAAATCACTAAAGCTTTTATTGATAGCCGCAAAAATTACGATTTACTTAAGGAACGATATTTGGAGATTGAGCAAACAATCGAAAACCTAGAAGCAAAAATCACCGAAGTAAGTCGGATTGAATTGCGAACTAGAGTAGATTCGGCGCAAAGTGTTGATATAGATGAATCGTTAAAATATCTAAAAACTAAACTCAAAGAGTTACTTCGAGAAAGTTTGAATTATGAAAGAGCTTTGGAATGTTTAGAGGATTTTAATAACACGATTAATATTCATGTTTATAACTATCAAGAAAAGCTGTTTCAAATTGGCGACAAATTGCAGCCACTAACTGATAATTTGACAACGTTTAAGTTTTTTGTTGATAGAACTTGTCCGTATTTTCAAGAACAAATTAAGGGCGATTTAGGCTATTTCAAACATGGCACTGATTTGATTAAGATTGCGGTGGAGTTGGTGGGAGGGATTGTCGATATTGAACAAGCAGAATGCGATCGCGCTTTAGAAAGAAAAATTGAAATATTGGGTGCAGGCTTGGGCGCTGGAGGGATTGTGGTTTCTGCTGTCTCTGCTTATATTGACACACCGCTAGTGTTCAGGATACCTCAAACGGGCGATCGCATTCATCCCGCTATAGCCAGCTTGTTATGGAGTCTCCTAGCTGTGGTAATTGTGGCTGGAATTGTTGGTTTGATTAATGGGACATGGAAAATTAATGGTAGATTGAGGTTGTTTGGCCGTAAATCTGTTGCACAATTACCAGATTCGCAAAGTCCACCAGTTAATGATATCTTGCCGGAGGTGGAAGTGCGCGATCGGAGACAGGGCGATTGAAACCGCGAATTAGAAACCCGGCGGTTAGAAACCCGGCGGTTGAAATCGCGAACCAGAAACCCGGCGGTTAGAAACCCGGCGGTTAGAAACCGCGTCTACACAAACGATGTCCGCCTCCGCGGACTAAGAGATAAGAGAGAATTTAGAAGTGTTGAAATCCTCGATCGATCTTTAAGCCAACATCAGGAAAAATACCGCTGCTATCACTCAACAAAATATCCCTGCTTTCGGTAGTGATTCCCACGATCGCAGCACCATCACCGATTCGTTCCACCAATAACTTAGCACAGTCGATCGGCAAAAACAGCACCAACTCAAAATCCTCTCCACCGTACAACGCCCAATCCAGAGCCTTTTCAGTAGA